>NZ_CP032869.1:2175814-2486645 GCF_003576455.2 Mucilaginibacter celer | reverse complement strand
CCTGATTTCAGATTGTGCAGCACCAGGAATATCAACCAGGTATAAAGTAGTTTTATCAAAAGTTTTACCGGCGGCAGGTGCAGGGATGCTTATTTTTTTATCTTTCCAGGTGTTTAAAAAGGCGAGCGCATTTTTTGCCGCAGCTTCATTCACATCGCCAACAACCACAACTTTGGTTACCGATGGTGCAAAGTTGGCATCGTAATAATCCTGCACATCCTGTAAGGTAATGCCGGCTACTGTTTCTTCATTGCCACCTGCCGCGTAAGTGCGCACGTTATCGGTGCCATAAAGTATTTTTCCGTAAACTGTGGTGGCTACACCGGCCGGTTGGGTTTTAGCCTGTTTAAAGCCTTCAAGGGTTTGTTTCTTGATCCTGTCGAGATCGTCTTGTGTAAATTTAGGGTGATATAGTCTTTCTTCTAACAGGCTCATTGTTTTACCCAGGTTTTTGGTAAGCGATGAAACTTCTACCGATACCTGGTCGAAGCTTGCAAAAACGCTGATGCTGCTACCCAGCTTTTCGAGTTCGGCATTAAACTGCTCCGACGTATATTTTTGGGTACCCTCATTCATCATTTTGCCTACAATGCCGGCAAGGCCTGCTTTGGCCGGGTTAGCCACTGCAAATAAACCACCACCTTTTATCGACATTGATATAGCTACCGCCGGGATCTCGTTGTTTTCGGTACCGATAATATTGATACCGTTTGGCGTATTGGCCGACCACATAGCCGGAACTTTAATAGCCGGGTTAGGGCCAACGCCCGGTTTAAGTTTACGGTCAAAATTGTCATTAGGTTTGTGGTAAGTTAAACCGTTGTAACCGTAATCAGGCCTTTTGTAACCGGTGGTGTCAATCGTAAAATTATCCGGCGCAACGGGTTGTAAAGCCCCGCCTTTAGGCAGTACACTTAATATTACGGCCGGTTTACCTTTAATGTATTGATTATAAACACGCATCACATCCTCTTTGGTAACCGCGCGGATGGCTGCCAACTCGCGGCCAATCTGGTTAGGGTTACCGGTAAAAGTTTGGGCCTGGGCCAGCTCGGATACTTTACCGTTTACGCTGGACAAGCTGTTGATATAATCGGCTTCAGAATTTGCTTTGAAACGGGCAAGATCGTCATCGCTCACACCTTTTTGCTCAAACTCGGCAAGTGATTCATCCATCAGTTTCTTGGCATCAGCCAAAGTCTGGCCGGGGAATGGAACTACTCTCATCGAGATTTCGCCGGCAAGCTCGGTATTTGATGAACCCATAGTAGCCTGGGCTGCCTTGCGGGTTTTTACAAAGTTTTTGTAAAAGATAGAGTTACGACCCTGGCCAATAATTGCCGACAAGGCATCAAGCGGCGACATATCCTTATCATAAATTTTAACGCCCGGATAGCTTACCGATAACAAAGGCAGCTTGGCGTAATTATCTACATAAGATACATAACGATCTGATTTTAAAACAGGTGCCGGTAACGACATGTTTTTAACTTCGGGTCCGCGCGGGATGCTGCCGAAATATTTGCTGATCCAGGCAAGTGTTTGCTTAGGGTTCAGATCACCACCTATGGTAAGGGTAGCATTGTTAGGCCCGTACCAACGCAGGAAGAAGTTTTTAAGATCATTAACACCTACTTTATTCAACTCCTCAATATAACCGATAGTTAACCAGGAATAGGGGTGACCGTAGGGGTACAAGGTTTTTGAAGCATACTGGCCAACCAAACCGTAAGGACGGTTATCATAGTTTTGCCCGCGTTCGTTTTTTACCGTGGCACGCTGTACCTCAAATTTTTGCTGAGTAACGGCATCTAACAGAAAGCCCATCCTGTCCGATTCCAGCCAAAGCATTTTTTCCAGCTGGTTGGCCGGAACGGTTTCATAATAATTGGTACGGTCGCGGTTGGTTGAACCATTTAAAGTGCCGCCCGATTCGGTAATGATTTTGAAGTGATCGCCGTTAGCCACATGGTCTGATCCCTGGAACATCATGTGCTCAAAAAAATGCGCAAAGCCCGATTTGCCAATCTCTTCGCGTGCTGAGCCAACGTGATAGGTAATATCTACGTGAACCAGCGGATCTGAATGGTCTTCGGCCAAAATAACGGTTAAGCCGTTGGGTAGTACGTATTTTTCGTAAGGAATAACCAGTTCTGATCCTTTGCGGGTAATTTTTTCAATGAGTCTGGGTTGGGCACCCGTTTGGGCGGCGGCGCTAAAGGCCATAACAGCAATTGACGGGGCAATCAATGCATGTTTTAAATGTTTGATCATTTGTGTTTGATAGTTTAAGTATTAGTCAGTCAAAATTTTGCAAACCACCTTCAGTTGGCGTGCAAGCAGCTATATTAAGCAATTTATACTTCTGGTTAATATTGTTGCGACAGCTAAATTGTTTTTGTAACGGATTTGTGACTATGCCAGGATCAGAATTTAAACACGAACGGACATCTGTTTGGATGTCTGTTCGTGTTTTTTGCCCCCAACGGCCAAGGGCCGGATCATAGTTGCTACTCGTTTGGAAACGAGCGGTGGCGAGTGGGAAATTTTATAAGTTTACCGCCAGCCGCCACCAACAGCCTGGTACAAATTAACCGAGCTCAGGAAAATATCCCGCTTAATACCGGCCAGTTCAAGCTCGGCATCAAGCACGCTGCGCTGGGCGGTGATAATTTCAAGATAGTTTGCCCGGCCAACCAAATAAAGATCATTGGCTACCGACAAAGCGTTGTTTAGCGCCTGTAGTTCGCTTTGTTTCAATTCAAAAGCATGGTTAAAATTATCAATCCCGCTCAGGTTGTTCTTCACTTCCTGAAAACCCGAAAGAATGCTTTTTTGATAATTGTAAACTGCCACTTTCTGCTCGGCAATCGTGCGCTCATATTCGGCTTTGATGGCCTTGCGGTTAAATATCGGCGCTGTTACACCTCCCAAAATCCCATAGGTGAATGACGCGGGGTCGAACAGCAGGTTTGCCCTGAAACTGTTATAGCCAACGTATGGAGTAAGCGTTAGCGTAGGGAAAAAGTTAGCCCTTGCTGCTTTGATATCGGCATTCATGGCAGTCAATTCCAGTTCGGCCGCGCGGATATCGGGCCTGTTCAGCAGCATTTGCGAAGGGACACCCGTACCGGTAACCAACGGCAATTGTGTTTTCATGATCGATGTATCACGGCTGATCTTAGCCGAGTAGCTGCCGGTTAAAAAACTGAGCATGTTTTCTGTCTCGGTTATTTGCTGGCGGGTTATGTATTGCAGGCCTTTGGTGCGGGCCAGCTGCGCCTCAAATTGCTGTACTGCAAGTTCGGTGGCGCGGCCGCCCAGTTTTTGGATCTTTACAATCTCCAAGGCATGTTCCTGTAGCCTGATATTCTTTTTAATGATGTTCAACTCAGTATCATAGGCCAGTAACTGGTAGTACAAACCGGCTATCTGGGCTGTAAGGGCCGTGGTAACCAACCTATATCCACTCTGGCTGGCCAGGAAACGTGCAAAAGCAGCCTTTTTCTGGTTATTCAGCTTTCCCCACAGATCAACTTCCCACGAACTTTGAAAACCGAGGAAGTAATTGGGCACCGGATCGGGAATATGCTGATCGCCGCTGATGTTATTTGAAAAATTGGTATCGTAATTACCTACGCCATTTTGTGTGAATTTACCATACTTTTCAATGCCCGCATTGGCGGCGAGATTAACAGTTGGTAAAAGCTTCGAGGCGTTAAACCTCAAATTGGCACGCGCGGCTTCCACACGCTGAAGCGCCGAGAGCAAGTCGGGGTTTGCCTTAAGTGCAGTGTCAATCAGATTGATCAGTCTCTGATCCGAAAAGAACTGGTTAAGGGGCAGCGCGGCAATGGTGGTTGTATCCCTACTTCCGCCGAATGACGCGGGCAAATTACTACTTACTTCCTCACCCGTGACAAGCTTATAGCTCTTACAGCCGGCGGCAATTACAACCACAAGTGCTGTATTGAATATATATATAATTGCTTTTTTTAGCATTGTTGATGTTGATTAGTTATTTACGATATCCAACTCATGATGAACCACTTCGGTGGGCTTTTTTGATTTTTTGTTTCGCTCTGCCAAACCGGCAAAAATCACGTAAAGCCCCGGTATCAATATCAGGCCAAATATGGTTCCCATCAGCATCCCCCCGGCAGCGGCTGTACCAATTGAACGGTTACCCATGGCGCCGGCACCACTGGCCAGACATAAAGGGATCAAGCCTGCTATAAAAGCCAGCGAGGTCATGAGGATAGGGCGAAGGCGGGATACCGCGCCTTCAATTGCTGCTTTAATAATGCTTAACCCTTCTCTTTGCCGTTGAATGGCAAACTCCACAATCAGGATGGCGTTTTTACCCAATAAGCCAATAAGCATTACCAATGCTACCTGGGCGTAAATGTTGTTCTCCAACCCGGTGATCTTCAAAAAGAAAAAGGCACCGAAAATACCGGTAGGCAAGGAGAGGATAACGGGTAATGGCAACAGGAAGCTTTCATATTGCGCGGCAAGCAACAGGTAAACAAATATCAGGCACACCACAAAAATGTAAATAGCCTGATTGCCCGAAAGCACCTGCTCGCGCGTCATACCCGACCATTCGAAGGTATAACCTTTGGGCAGTTTCTGTGCCGCAATTCGTTCTATAGCCTTATTGGCATCGCCGCTGCTGAAACCTTTGGCGGCATCGCCGGTAACCATGGCCGATGTGTACATATTGTAACGGGTAAGCTGCTCTGGGCCGAACACTTTTTCCATTTTAATAAATGTAGAGAACGGAACCATCTCGCCCTTGTCGTTCTTTACCTGCAGGTTTAAAACATCTTCGGGCCGTGAGCGATACTCGGGCGAGGCCTGAACCATCACTTTGTACATCTGCCCGAAACGGATAAAATTTGAGGCATAAAAACTTCCCATCAATGTTTGCAGGGTCGACATGGCCATATCAACCGTAATGCCTTTCTGAGCGGCGGTTTGCTGATCTACAGAAATCAAATATTGCGGAAAATTGGGATCGAAACTGGTAAAGGCTCCCGAAATCTCGGGCGAAGCATTCAAGGCATCTACAAAATCTTTGGTTACTTTGGCCGCTTTCTGCAAATCGCCCTGCCCGCTGCGGTCAAGCACCCGGATCTCGAAACCGCTGGCATTACCAAAACCCGGTACGGTTGGCGGCGGGAAGTATTGAATAGAAGCATCCCCGATATTTTTTGTTTTTTCGGTAAGCAGGTTGATAATATCATCTAACGATTCCTTCCGGTCATCCCATGGTTTCAGGTTAATCATCGCCATACCATACGAGGCACCGGCAATTTCATTCACCAAACTATATCCCGATAGGGTAGAAACAGATTCGATTGCTTCTATCGATTTGGTTTTTTCGGCTACCTGTTTTAAAACATCTTCGGTACGTTCAACCGTGGCACCTGCCGGGGTTGTTACGTTTACGTAAATCATACCCTGATCTTCGGTTGGGATAAAACCGGTAGGTAATATAGCGCTGGTTCCCCAGGTAAGCACAAAGAAGGCGGCCAATAAAATAAGAGTAAGGCCTTTGCGCGGCGAAAGCCAGGTCATTAAGGTGGAGTACCGGCCCTGTAAGTTGTTGTACCGGTTATTAAATCCACCAAAAAAGCGCTGAACGATACTTTTCTTTTTAGATGCCGGGTTATGCTTAAGCATAATGGCGCAGAGGGCAGGAGTAAGGGTTAAGGCATTTACACCGGATATGACGATGGAAATAGCCAGCGTTAACGAAAACTGCCGGTAAAATACCCCCACCGGCCCCGACATGAAAGCCACCGGCACAAACACTGCCGACATTACCAGGGTGATAGCCACAATAGCCCCGCTAATCTCGCCCATGGCTTTAATGGTGGCATCCATGGGGCTCAGGTGGTCTTCAGTCATTTTTACGTGTACGGCTTCAACCACAACAATGGCGTTATCTACCACAATACCTATCGCCAGTACCAACGCAAACAGGGTGAGCAGGTTAATGGAGAAGCCCAGCATCTGCATAAAAGCCAGCGAACCAATCAACGCCACCGGCACCGCCAATGCCGGAATAAGGGTTGAACGAAAATTCTGCAAAAAGATATATACTACGATGAATACCAGTATAAAAGCTTCAACAAGCGTACGTAATACTTCATGTATGGAAGCATCTAAAAAGCGCGATACATCATAGTTAACATTGTAGGTCATCCCGCTGGGGAACGAGCTTTTTTTAAGCTCGGCCATACGGGTTTTAATGTTGTTGATTACATCGCGGGCATTTGAGCCGGGGCGCTGTTTTATCATGATAGATGCAGAAGGCTTGCCATCAGTATTGGATACCATACTGTAGGTTAACGAGCCAAATTCAACATCAGCAATTTCTTTCAATCTTAATACCGAGCCGTCATCCTCCGCACGGATCACAATATTTTCATACTGCTTAGGCTCAAAAAATTTACCCGAATAGCGCAATACATACTGCAAAGCCTGCGGACTTTTATCCGAGCTTTGCCCCGTTTTACCCGGAGCCGCCTCCACGTTTTGCGCGCGGATAGCACCAATTACCTCATCGGTTGATACCTTGTAGGCCATCATCCGGTCGGGTTTAAGCCAAACACGCATCGAGTATTCTTTGGCACCCATAATTTCGGCACGGCCAACACCCTCAATACGTTTAAGTTCCTGCAGTACGTTGATATCGGTAAAGTTGTAAATAAACTTCTCGTCCATGCTGGTGTCCTGGCTCATAATGTTTAGGTACATCAGCATACTGTTGACCTCTTTTTCGGTTGTAACACCGGCTTTGATAACCTCTTCCGGCATCTCGTCAATAATAGTGGCTACGCGGTTTTGTACGTTCACCGCGGCCTGGTCGGGATCAACGCCCACGTTAAAATAGATCTGGATAACGGTTAAACCGTCGTTACTGCAAACGGTAGACATGTAGGTCATGCCCGGTACGCCGTTAATAGCACGCTCAAGGGGAGTGGCGACGGCTTTGGCGCATACCTCGGCGTTGGCACCGGTATAGTTGGCCGTTACGGTAACCGATGGCGGTACAATATCAGGAAACTGGGTAACGGGCAAAGTAATCAGCGCCAGCACGCCCAACAGGGTAATAATCAATGAAATAACCAGCGACAGCACCGGTCGCTTTATAAAGGTTTCGAACATAGTGTGTTAGGGTAAGTGTACAATAAACCAATGGCACATGTTTATGCGCCGGAGAAAACAGGTAAAACAATCATTACCTGGTCATGGCCAGCAATGAATCTTTTGCCGCTTTCTGGGGTTTAATGGTCATACCATCGCGCACGTTCTGCGCACCTTCGTATAAAATCCTGTCGCCGGCTTTCAGGCCATCCTTTACAATGTAATATTTTGAAAGGCGGGTTTGCGGCGTAAAAGCCTGCATGTGCAGCTTATTGTTTTTATCTATCAGGTACACATAGCTTTTATCCTGGATATCAAATACCGATTGCTGCGGGACCATAATTACGCTATCGGCTTTGGTAGAGATGTAAAGTTTGCCGGTAGCACCGTGGCGCAACAATTTTTGAGGATTAGGAAAACGCGCCCTGAAGTTGATGGAACCTGTTTTTTGCTCAATTTCGGCTTCTACGGTTTCTATCTCACCCTGGTAAGGGAAGTCTAAACCATCAGCCAATACCAGTTTCACCTTATCGCTTGTTTGGCCCGGAGCCGATTCTTTTTTGCGGATATATTGCAGGTATTCATTTTCGGGAAAACTGAAGTAGGCATACATCGAGCTGATATCCGATAAGCTGGTTAATAGCGTACCCTCATCAATCAAGCTGCCCGATTTAAGTGGGATGCGATCAATAATGCCATCAAACGGGGCGTGGATATAGGTATAAGCCAGTTGATCTTCGGCACTTTGCACCATTGAGCGTGCTTCTTCAATGGTAGCCCTGTCGGCACTCATTTTTGATTCGGCAACTTCCAGTTCTGATTTGGAGATTACTTTCTTATCAACCAGCAACTTAACCCTTGCCACTTCAAGCTCGGTTGCTTTGGCATCGGCCATGGCATTGCTTAAAGCGGCTTTGGCTTTGGATAGGTTTACTTTAAATTCCTGGTCGTTAAGCTTAAACAGCAACTGGCCTTTTTTAACCTGTTTACCTTCGTCGATATAGATCTTTTCGAGAAACCCACGCACACGCGAGCGGATCTCGATGTTTTTAAGAGCCTGAATATCGGCAACGTACGATTTTTGGATGACTGTATCCTGGGTATTTAAAGTGAATACCGGGAGCTGCAAAGTATCAGCACTTACCGTTTCTTCGGTTGATTGGGCTTTCGACGAGCAACCCGTGACGTATATAGCGATGGCGCAAGCCATTATGGGGAATAACTTAATGATATTTTTCATTTTTGATGAAATGTTGAGGCAAAGCAGCAGCGGTATGTGCTGAAAAGCCATGTTATAATTTATTTCAGGGGATTAAATATGTGCTTTAAAAGCACACGGAGATCAAAGAGAAATATCAGAAAGGGCTAAGTCTGAACAGGAAATTATAATACGCCGGAAGAAATCCTTTGGTGGATTTATATTGCGTTGGTTGTTTTTCTACAACCGAAGTAACATCAGCCAGTAAAACCTGTTGCCCCGGCAAAAGTGCAGTGGAGTAGTTTATGCGGCTTGGTAAAAAACGAACGATGTTGCGTGTGTGATTAGCCTCATTACCGTCAGAATCAGGAGAATCATCCTGAACTTCCAGTTGCTGTACCTGGCCAATTATACGCTGATGTTTTAAAGAGATGGCATCGGCAGCAGAGCCCGATTTTTTATAGTGGCTTAAAATCGCTTCGGCGTTGGCAGAACCAGCCGCTATTGCCAGCTGGAAAAAAAATAATATAAAGAATATTTTTTTCATCATTGCCATGATTGCGAATTTACTAAATTATTTCAAGTAACTCAACTTATTTTGTATTTTTTTTGATATAAAACCACCTGAATTTCATTTTTTATTGCTGTTTTTTAGGATTTTAGCTTTTTAAATGTCATTTTTTGAGCAGGGTACATTATTAACACTTTTAACAACCATTAAAACCATTGTTTGTTGATGCTTTGGCCGGCAATTTACCTTCGGGCTTCTTTACCGGCAACGCCTCTTTGCTTTAATTAATAATTGTATTTTAGCTTTATGCATCACCTTATTATTCAATGTACCTGCCTGCTTGTGGTTATCCTGTTTGTGGTAATGCTGGCGCAAAAAATAAAAATAGCTTATCCTATATTACTTGTGCTGGTTGGGTTACCGCTGGGCTTTGTGCCTTTTTTAAAGGGGATCGAAATTCAGCCCGATTTGATTTTTGTGATCTTTTTGCCGCCGCTGCTTTACGAGGCAGCCTGGTACACCTCGTGGAAAGATTTTTGGAGATGGCGCAGGGTGATATCAAGCTTTGCCTTTTTAATTGTGGTGTTAACATCATGCGTAATAGCCTTTGTATCGCATAGCGTTATCCCGGGATTTACGCTGGCTCTGGGCTTTTTATTGGGTGGTATCATTTCACCGCCTGATGCGGTATCGGCAAGTGCCATCCTTAAAAATGTTAAAGTACCCAAAAGGTTTATTTCAATAGTAGAGGGCGAAAGCCTGCTTAACGATGCATCAAGTTTGGTGGTGTTCCGTTTTGCACTTGCGGCTGTATTAACAGGTAAATTTGCACTGGGTGAAGCTTCTTTAAGTTTTGTATTGGTTATTGTAATGGGGGTAGTTATCGGTTTGCTGGTAGCGCTCATTTTTTATGCTATCCACAGGTGGCTGCCAACTACCGCTAATATCGATATCATACTTACTTTTATTACACCTTATGTAATGTATATGGCGGCCGAAGAGTTTCATTTTTCGGGTGTGCTGGCCGTGGTTAGCGGGGGGCTTTTCCTGTCGTCGCAAAAACATGTTATATTAACGTACCGCAGCCGTTTGCAGGGCGTAAATGTTTGGGAAGCCGTTGCTTTTGTACTAAACGGTTTTGTTTTTATTTTGATAGGGCTCGAGTTTCCGGTTATTATTAAGGATTTGGGGCCTGATGGCCTTACTACAGCTGTTACTTACAGCCTGATCATTACCGGTGTATTGATTGTAAGTCGCCTGGCCAGTACATTCGGAGCCTCGGTATTTACGGTATTTATCAGCAAATACATTACCACTGCCGATCCTAACCCGGGTTGGAAAGGGCCTTTATTATTGGGTTGGGCCGGTATGCGTGGCGTGGTTTCGCTGGCTGCCGCTTTAAGCATCCCTGAGCATTTACCTTCGGGCGCGGCATTTCCGCAGCGCAACATGATTCTTTTTATTACCTTTTCGGTAATTATAGTTACGCTGGTTTTACAAGGCCTTTCCCTGCCGCTGCTTGTAAAACTGGTGAATTTACCTGATCCCGACCTTACCGTTTCGCCCGAGCAGCAAAGGCAAATGGTGCGCAAAAAATTATCCAAACTGGCTTTACAACTGCTTGATGACAAGTATGCTAATCATCTGGCTAATAACAATATGATCAAAGCATTGCAGTTAAGGCTTAATGCCGACATGGAATTACTGGAAGACTGGGAGAAGGATTGCAGCGAACAACGGGCCGATGAGTTTTATCACGATTACCGTTTAATTATGGATGATATTATGGCAAAACAGCGCGATTTGCTATTAACCCTCAATAAAAAGGAAAATATCAGCGATAGTATCATCAGGCATCAACTGGAATTGCTTGACCTTGAGGAAGAGAAACTTCGCCAGCATTTTGAAATGGGGTAAGCCCCTGGCCTTTAAGGAGGTGTAGCCGTCAACTTAAAAAGCGGTGGAATTGTGCGATTCCCCTCTTGAGAGGGGTGGAGGGTGTGTTACTCTGCATGTGATTATCGCTCGTATAACACACCCCTGTTCCCACGCTTTCCCGTCGCGCCCCCTCTCAAGAGAGGAATTTAAAAGCCTGTTCCTTAACTTGACGGCTATGCCTAAAGGGAGAAGTTATTTATCCCACAAAATAATTAGTTTTGCCGCCTATACACTATATGCTATCAATGAACTGGGATCAACTATTATCGGCCAAACGCTGGGGTTACGAACATAAATACATCGCGGATCATATCGATGCGCGATCAGAATTTCAGCGGGATTACGACCGGATAATTTTTTCATCTCCTTTCAGGAGGTTGCAGAATAAAACCCAGGTTTTTCCTTTGCCGGGAAGTGTGTTTGTACATAACCGCCTTACCCACAGTTTGGAAGTGGCCAGCGTGGGCCGCTCGTTAGGCCGGATGCATTTTAACCGGATGCTGAAAGCTGATGCTGAAGTAGAGAAAAAATACCCGCTGATCAGCGAGATCGGTAACATGATAGCCGCAGCCTGTTTGGCGCACGATTTGGGTAATCCTGCCTTTGGACACTCCGGCGAATCGGCAATATCTCATTATTTTGCCGAGGGCTATGGCAAAGTGTATGAAAAAACGGTTACCACGCAGCAATGGCAGGATCTTACTCATTTTGAAGGTAATGCTAACGCCCTGCGCATCTTAACCCATCAGTTTGCAGGTAAGGGTAAGGGCAGTTTAGCTTTAACGTATTCAACTATGGCTTCCATAGCCAAGTATCCGTGCTCGTCTGTAGCCGGGCACAACAAAAAGAATATCTACACAAAAAAATATGGCTTCTTTGCATCTGAGCAACAGGATTTTGAAAAGATAGCTAATGATCTTGGTTTGGTTAGGGTTGAAGGGGATGAACCTGTTTACAAAAGACACCCTTTAGTATATCTGGTTGAAGCAGCTGATGACATCTGTTACAACGTTGTTGACCTGGAAGACGCCCACCGCCTTAAAATTCTCTCATACCAGGAAGTGGAAGATTTGCTGATGCCGCTTTGTAAAATTCCGAGGATGAGTGAGCGACTGGTAGAAATTGAAGATACAGATGCCAAGGTAGGCTACCTGAGGGCTATTGCCATCAATACGTTGGTAGCGCAATGCTCAAACCTGTTTTATGATAAACAGGAACAAATACTGAATGGCGATTTTAATTCGGCACTGATCGATCAGATAGAAGATGATTTTGTAGCCGCCATGAAGGCCATTGAAAAGGTATCGGTTAAAAAAATCTATAATTACAGCTCGGTAGTACAAAAAGAGGTTGCCGGTTACAAAGTAATGGGTGGTTTATTGGAAGAATTTGTTCCCGCGTATCTGAAAAACAACTCCAAATACCACCAAAAACTGATTGAGTTAATCCCTAAACAATTCCTCACTACCGCAACTGATGATTATTCAAAGATCCAGAGCATCCTTGATTTTGTTTCGGGCATGACAGATTTGTACGCGGTTGAACTGTTCAGGAAAATCAAAGGTATCTCATTTCCATCCATGAGTTGATTTACCGTTGCGGCATAATGATGCGGATACCTTGTTCGCCTGAGATGATAGCTTGGGTTGCCAGCTGATAAAACAGGGAATGTTCCACAACTCCGGGTATCATTTTTACCAGGGTATTTAGTTTTTCGGGCGAGGGCAATTCGGTAAACTGCACATCAACCAGCATATTGCCATTGTCAGATATTAAGGCACCGTCTTTTTGGGTGCTCATCCGTTGGGTAAGTGTTGCTGATGGAAAAATACTTTTTAATTTAGAGAGAACAATCTGCAAAGCCTGCGGCAAGATCTCGATAACAAGGGGATAAGTGGCATTTAGCTGAGTTTCAAATTTGGTATCATCTCCTAACAGGATGAATTCATTAGCCATAGAAGCCAAGATCTTCTCGGAGGTATGGATGCCGCCACCGCTTTTTAGTGCATTTAACTCACCGTCAAACTGGTCGCAGCCGTCAAAGTAAATGTCAATATGATCAAGCAAAGCAGGCGACTGGATACGCAAGCCCTGTTTGCTTAACAATTGTGTTGTTTTAAACGAAGAAGAAGTGAATATTAATGAACCGGCCAGTTCTTTATTTTCAGCTATAATATTAACCAAATGTGCAATGGTGGTACCTGCACCCAAACCAATGGTTTGGCCTGCGCAAACAAGGGTTGATGCCGCTTTGGCTGCTTCCAGTTTATGATCCGTCATGCGGCTAAGATACAGTGTGGATGGTTAATATTTGATCTTTATTTTTTAGTCGTCGATGCCTTCCCAAAGGTGATTAGCTGGTTTGCTTTGTGTTTTCATTGTGTTTTATTTGGGTTGATAGATAAATCTGTTTTGTTGTCTCTTATTAATGAAGACGAATGAGGGATGAAAACATTTTATTTTTTTTATTTTTTATGTAGAGACACATCATATGCGTCTCCCGTAGGACAAGCAACTCCGCAAGTTCGAGCGTAGACGCTCAAACTTGCGAAATATGAATTAGAACAGCCCTGTTTTGGACATGGGGCATTACAAGTTGCCTCAGATACCGTTATTTGCATGCGGCCGACGCAGTTATGCATCTCTACAAAATTCTATTTAAAATTCCGCCCCTTATGAAAAGCCTCCCGCTGCCTGCTAACCTGTTGCTGCCCTTTGTTTGATCCTCCGGTATATGGAGCACTTGTTTCATCACTCTTTAGCAATGGCATTACCGGCGCATCATTATTTACAGTTGTTAACCCATTTAATAATTCATTTAAATTAAAACAGCGCCGTACCACCACATGGATCACCTCCCGTTCAATCTGTAACTTACCCGCAGCCATAAACAGCCGCGATTGGATGATCTCCTTCCGGTAACGATCAAACATCTTATCCCAGATCACGAGATTGGCCGCGCCGGTTTCATCCTCGATGGTCATAAACAGCATGCCTTTTGCAGTACCGGGGCGTTGCCGCACGGTAATCAATCCTGTAACCCGTACAAAATCGCCATCCTTCATGTTTTTGAGGTTACCGATTTGGGTATTATGTAACAGATTCAGTTTTTCGCGAAGCAGGGCTACCGGGTGATTTTTTAGCGAGAGGCCCGTAGCGGCATAATCCTGTACCACGTGTTCACCTTCGGTCATGAGCGGTAATGTTACCTGGATCTCTTTAACCGTTTCGGAAGGCTGGCCCTGAAATAATTCTATCGGTCGATCAGCCAGAGCGGATACTTCCCAAAGGGCTTTGCGCCGGTCGGCCCCTAATGAACGGAAGGCATCGGCATCAGTTAAGTGTTCCAAAGCGCTTTCCGGAACGCCAATGGCCCGTAGCTCATCAATATACCCGTAAGGTTTGATGCGCGAATTTACCAGCAATTGCATATCCTCTTCCTTTAAACCTTTCACCTGCCTGAAACCTAAGCGCACAGCAAAGTAATTTCCTGCTTTTTCTTCCAGCGTGTTATCCCAGCACGAATAATTTACATCAACAGGTAAAACAGTAACATCATGATCGCGGGCATCGCGTACAATTTGTGCGGGTTGATAAAAGCCCATGGGCTGGCTGTTGAGCAGGGCTGCACAAAAAATATCAGGGTAATAGTATTTAAGCCATGATGATATATATACAAGAAGGGCAAACGAAGCCGCATGGCTTTCGGGGAAACCATAACTTCCAAAGCCTTCCAGTTGTTTAAAAATGCGATGGGCAAAATCTTCTTCGTAACCTTTGGCTACCATACCGTCAACCAGTTTTTTTCTGAAACTGCTTACCATTCCTTTAGCTTTAAAGGTTGCCATGCTTCGTCTCAGTTCGTCGGCTTCAGAGGGTGTGAAACCGGCTGCTACAATGGCTATTTCCATCGCCTGTTCCTGGAAAAGCGGAACGCCTAAAGTGCGGCCCAATATTTCTTCAAGTTCTTTGGATGGATACCGGATAGAATCGATACCATCCCTCCGCCGTAAATAAGGGTGCACCATATCGCCCTGTATCGGCCCCGGGCGTACAATTGCTACTTCTATCACCAGGTCATAAAAACATTGAGGGCGTAACCGGGGCAGCATCGACATTTGCGCACGGCTTTCTATCTGGAAAACTCCAATGGTATCGGCGCGGCTTATCATATCATAAACCTCTTTATCCCCTTGCGGGATATTGGCCAGTGTAAATTGCTTACCATAATGTTTATCCGCCATATCAAAAGCCTTACGAATCATGGTAAGCATACCAAGCCCCAATACATCCACTTTCAAAATGCCCAATGCTTCCAGGTCGTCCTTATTCCATTCCAAACAGGTACGGTTTTCCATGCGGGCGTTCATCACGGGGCACAGATCGGATAGTTTGCCGTCGGTTATTACAAAGCCGCCGGTGTGCTGGCCCAGTTGCCGAGGGAAACCGATGAGCAGCGAAGTAAGTTCCAATACTTTAAATATCAGCGGTTCCTGTGGGTTAAGGCCCTGCTCGCGGAGGCGGTTTTCGTCAAAACCTTCTTCGCTGAAACTCCAGATGGTGCCGCCGATGCGCTTGATGGTATCTTCGGATAGCCCCATCGCTTTACCCACATCCCTGATGGCCCCTTTATGACGTTCCTGGGTTACGGTGGCTACAATGGCGGCACGGTCGCGGCCATAATCATCATAAATATATTGAATGATCTCTTCGCGGCGCTCATGTTCAAAATCCACATCTATATCCGGCCATTCATCCCTTGCATCAGACATAAACCGTGAAAACAACAACCTTGATTCCATCGGATCGACAGCAGTAATAGACAAACAATAGCAAACTGTTGAGTTTGCCGCCGAGCCGCGGCCCTGGTACAATATGCCCAACTCATGCGCTTTGCGGGTATAACGATATACCCTTAAAAAGTACGGGGCCAGTTTGCGCCGTTCAATAAAAGCGAGTTCAAAATCAAGCTGGTTGGCAACCTTATCGGGGATGCCCGCGGGATAGCGCTCATGAGCGCCCTGCCAGGTAAAGTTGGTAAGGCGTTTTATGGGTGTGAGGCCATCGTAGCTTTTTTCTTCGGGCTCGATGTATTTCAGGGTATCGAGCGAAAAATTGCAGGATGAGGCTATGTGCAGCGAGTTAGCGATGGCCTCGGGGTAATCGCGCAGCAGGCGGTCAAGTTCTTCAATTGGCTTTAAAAATCTTTCAGCATTATGATGCAGTTTGAAACCGGCCGCATGGATGGTACATTTTTCGCGTACGCAGGTCAATACATCCTGCAATTCGCGGCGGGCGGCTTCGTGGTAATGTACATCATTGGTAGCGGCCAAAGGTATGCCAAAACGCGAAAGCCGTTTTAGCCGCTTGGCATCATCCCCATTATAATAACGTGTGGCGGCCATATAAAGGTCCGGGCTTAAATGGGCGCGGTATTCGGCAACGTTGGTTTTAAAATCCTCATCAAAATCAAAGTTACTGTTTAAAGTATCAGGCGGTACTATGATAAAAATGATGCCTTCCCGGTGCTCATAAACATCAGCTTTATATAAATGACATTCGCCTTTTTCGGCCCGAAGGTTTCCTTGGGTAAGCAGAGCGGAGAGCCGCCCGTAAGCATCCCTATCGGTAGGATAGGCCAGCAGGCTCGGGCCATCCAACAGATCGAGGCGACAAGCGGGGATAAACCGGATTTTGGGATTTTTGTTTTCATCCTTGTTTTTTTTAGCAATGAGATGTGCCCTCACAATGCCTGCCAGCGTATTACGATCTGTTATGGCGATGGCTTTATAGCCTAAGCTGATGGCATGCTCAACCAGTTCTTCGGGGTGTGAGCCTCCCCGCAGAAAGCTAAAATTGGATGTTACCTGTAATTCCGCATATTCCATAACTCATCAGGCAAAAAATCCGTGAATAAACCATTGGGTATCGATACCATCAAAATGGCCCGATCTGAATAACCAGTACCGGCAGCCATCACTATCTTCAACCGTATAATAATCGCGGTGTTCGCCCTGTTCAAGCCACCATTCACGCTCAATACGTTCGGGGCCATCGGCTTTTTGTATGGTGTGGCGTTTGCCGCGGTACATGAAAATTTTAGGAGGATAATCGGGGATAAGGGCCATCACCTCAATGGTTTCGGGCCGGGCCAGTAAACGTACCGGTCGTAGCCTGTCGGTACGCCAACTGGTTGGCGGTTGCTCCTGTAAGGAGGCGGCCTGCTTAACCGAGCGTTCGGGCCAGTAATGCTCAACTGGCAAGTACCGGCTGATGGTGTTTGCACCAACTTTACCGGCCAGTTTATCCAGCAGTTCGGCCAGGGTGGTATCTTCCAAACCCGGTTTGTTTGCCCAAAGCTGTTCCTGCACCGGGTCGATCTCTTCAACTTTAGGCGCTTCCAGTATAAACAGTTCAATACCCAAAGCCGGTTCAATTTTTTCAATCTGCAGGCCGAATAATTTAAACAGGTGCGATACGCTGTGTGAGCCGCGACTGGTACTGATAGCAACCTGCACCATTTTACCATCCACCCGGTAACACTTCAAAACGGCTTTACGCACACCCATTCCTTCGCTTTGCAGGCGGCTGCAAAGTTGTTCCAACAACTGCTGAATGGCTATTTCAATACCTGTGGCCGTTTTAATAGGTTCAAGGCAGGGCAAACGTTCCTGGTGCGGAATGGGAGGGATCAGCGGGATGAGCCGCTCATCTTCAAAACCCAGCGCCTGCCTTAGTCTTAACAGGATGCCATTGCCAAAACGGCGGCGCAGTACCGAAGCGGGCATCTGCATAAAACTGCCTATGGTGCTTAAACCCAGTTTTCGCAAACGCTCCAATACATCAACCTCCAGGCGTAAAGCTTCGGGAGGTAGCGGGTAAATGGCAGCAGCCTGGGTATTACCTGCAATAATGGGGCTAATCCGGCCAAAACGGGCTACCGCCCAGGCGGCGCCAACGGTATCGGCAATGGCACCGCGGGCATCAAAGCCTTTATCCCTTAGTTTCAGGATAATTTCTTTTAGATACGCCCTTTCACCGCCCCAAAGATGGGTACAGCCGGTAATGTCGATAATAAGCCCGGCAGGCAGGTCGATAGCCACAATAGGCGAGTAGCGGATGCAGCGCAGGCCCAGCATACGCAATAATTTGGCGGCTTTGCCTTCTTCGGCATCAAAAACCTGTAAATCCATCGAAACGGCACGCGCATCGGCAACGGCCATACCTGTATGGATACCCTGTTGCTCTGCAGGTAAACTGGCGGCGGTAATGATCATACGGCCACGCTCAGGAGCGGCTATTACAAAAGCAGTATCTTTCAGCTCCGGACGGCGGATAGCTATCCAATCTGTAAGCAAATGCCTGAACCATATACACATAAAACGCTTTTGCATAATTCATTATCCCGCCTGTGTTAAAGCTTCCTGTTGTTGGGTTGGAGCATGAGTTATAAACTGTTCGTTAACCCATTCCATAACCCAGCTACCTGGCTTGCCGTTACGTACTTTTAATAAATTAACCTGCCAGCGCGGATGGCCCAGGCCCGGCAAGCCATCAACAGGCTGGCTGGGGAGGGGGGTGATATGCCAGCGGGCGGTGCAGGCGGTGTTGCTAAGCTGTTCGGCATCGCGCAGTATAAAACCGGTTACCCGGCTTTGTTCTACAGCCAACTGCAGGCGGCGCGATTGTTTAAAATCAATCGAACGTACTTCAGCAATTACCGCTGCCAGTCCGCTGCATTTCAGGGCTTCTTCCATGGCCCACAGTACATCTTTTTCGTGGAGCAGGTTTACAAATATTACCCGGTGAGGTTCAACACCAAAAGTTTTGAGGGCAGGGGGGAACATGGTTTGTGCCATGCCTATCCAGATGCAGGCGCCGCCATGCTGCATCAGTACCGATAACAAACCGGCAATAAAACCGCCCGAAGCCGCCGCCTGGCCAATATCCCGGGTCAACAATTCATGAATGGCTCCGGTTGGAAAAACACCGTTTGGAAATGCCGCTTCAACAGGCCCTAAACCAAATGTTTCGGCAGTACCCGATAAGGGCGGCCTGAAACCTTCCCACAGCAAAATATCCTGTTGCAGCTTACTGATGATATTTTGGCGGGTATCGGGCATTTGTTTAAAAACTATTTCTCTTTAACAATAACAACATTTATTACAGGCAAATCAATCCTGATGGCCTTGCCGGTAATAATGCTTACAAATTTAATGCTAAAAATATTAGTATTTTAAATCTTTTTGAAAAAAGTTTAGAGAGAAATGTTTTATACCTGAGAGTTTAACGCTGCAATTTCAATTGTAAAAAAAGATGTTTTTCTATTCCTGTAAAGAATAAAAACAACAACAAACAGTCCTACACAATAACTATCGTTAAAAAATATGATAAGTACCTGATTATATTGATGGTACATAAACATATTTTTGTATATCCAATAGAAACACTCCTCGTGCCTTCGGACCGCTAATACTGAATAGAAGCTATCGTTATGAATTTTAAATTCATTTACAGTATTCTTAATCACCGTTCATCCGGCCTGGCGGTTCTTGGCCTGTTTGTACTGTTTGTTTCTGTTGCTATTGCTCCTGTAGCCGTCTGTGCTGATCGTAATAAATCCCTGAACCGGGATACGGAAAAGGATATAGAAGCATTAAAAACCACTGCCGATAAACATCTGGTACAGGGCAAACTGGATATTGCAGAAACCGAACTATTGGAGGTGCTTCGGCGCTACAGGGCAATAGGCTTTCCTAACCTGCACTATACTTATGATTTGCTTGGGCTTACATACCGCAATAAGGGCAATTTCAGCAAAGCCATTTTTTATGGTTTAAAAACCATAGAAAGTATGGAGGCTACGCATGATACTGCCGCGGCCCTTACTTTTTACAGCAGGCTTGCCAATATGTACAGGGAATTAGGTCAGCATGAAAAAAGTGTGGAATGGTATAAAAAGCTACTTAAAGACAGGCGGTTTACAGATGGAAGAAATATATACATTTTCAGAGACGCCGGTTTTTTGGCCCGGGAACTTATAAAGCTAAAAAAAGAAGATGAGGCTCTTAACTACATACTGGATATCAAAGCTAAAAACAAACCAATTGGTGTACACGCGGAAGCAAGCCTGCTTGCCTCACTGGCCTATTGTTATGATGCTGCAAGGCAGAATAGGGAAGCCGATAAATATTACCTGGCACTAATTAAACTGGCCCCGCAATTAAAAAAAGATAATGAAGTAACCACCGATGTTAATTATGAGCTTGGGCGGTATTTTATAAATAAACAGCAATATGCACAGGCCGGGCATTTTTTGCAACAGGCACTAAATGCTTCGCCGGGCACTAACTCGGCATCTACGGTTAAAGATATCTATCTAATGCTTTATAAGGTAGATTCGGCAGGGGGGAATTATTTTTCTGCCACACAAAATTTAATGAAAAATAAAATATTAGGCGATTCGATCTTTAATGAAACTAAAAGCAGGCAGATAGAAGAATTACAGGTGCAATACGAAACCGCTCAAAAAGTAAAGGATATTGAATTGCTTAACAATCAAAACCAGTTGCAGCGTGTAAAGGTTGATAATGCCAACAAAATAAAGAATATAACCCTGGCGGGTGTAGTGTTATTGCTGATTATTATGGGCTTGCTGTTTAGCAGGTATCGAACCAAACAAAAAAGCAACCGTGTGCTGGAGGCCCATCAACAGGAACTGGATCAGAAAAATATTTACCTGGAAAAACTAAATAACAAACAGGAGATACTGCTTAAAGAAAAAGAATGGCTGATAAAGGAAGTACATCATAGGGTAAAAAACAACCTTCAAATGGTAACGAGCCTGCTTTATTCGCAATCGGTGTATCTTAGCGACGATGCTGCCCGGGTGGCGGTAAACGATAGCCTTCGCCGGATGCAGGCCATGTCACTGATTCATCAAAAGCTTTACCAGGACGAAAATACGGCTACCATTGCCATATCCGGGTATATCAGCGAGCTGCTGCGTTACCTGCATGAAAGTTTTGACAGCGGCAATGAAGTAGTTTTTGAACAACATATTGAACCTTTGGATTTGGATGTTGCCCAGGCCGTACCGCTGGGCCTGATTATTACAGAGAGCATTGTAAATGCCATTAAGTACGCATTTTTGAATGAGCAAAAAGGGATAGTGACAATTACCTTAAAGCAAGATGATCCGGGATATTTATTATTAAAAATATCGGATAATGGCATCGGTTTACCGGCAGCACATGAAACTATCGAACATAAATCGCTCGGGCTGGATTTGATGAAGGGCCTGGCGAAACAGTTAAACGGCAGTTTTTATATCGAAAACAATAATGGCGTACATATAACGGTGAAGTTTGCTGTTTTAGATCATTGATTTTTTGTATGCCTCCGGCTATTTCAAAAAGCTATAGCTAAAACTTCCGCCGCCTCCGTTTAGCCGCGGTTATTTGCAATTATTACCACCACCATTATAACTAAAGCCGCCAACAAAAGTAAGGCTACCAGCATACCTTCTGCCTGCCCTTTGGTTGAAGAACCTTCGGTATCTGCGCCATTTAAAAGGTCTTCATTAGATTCTGGAGTATCCACAATGGCATCATTTTGGGCATTGCTTACAGGTTGGTATGCTTCTTCAGGAGTTAAAGTTAAGGTAAGAAAATTGCCGCAATACGAGCATTGAAATGTATCGGCATTTGCAGGTATCAACCCTGCGCCGCAATTGGGGCATTTTCTTGATGAGATATTGTCCATTGATCAGATTTTAGGTTGTAAGTTTAAAACATTGCGATGCCCGGAGCCAAACATACTAAATCCCCACCATCTCCTTTACAAAAATCTCCTCAATCATTTTAATTTGCTCAGCGTAAATAGATTTTTTACGGGCGCCGAAATAAAGCGTATTCTCTACCCGGTTAAAGCCATCCCATAAAATATGAACATGCCCGGCGTCCAGCTCCTTTTTCGATAAAAAATCGGGAATTACGGCCACACCATTGCCATTGCTTAAGCAGCGAATGATAGAGCTCATGTTGGGTACGATGTAATTGTGTTTAAAATCGGGGCGTTTGCCAAAGTTTGCATGCCAAAAGCGGCGCAGGTGCTCCATATCGCTGGCGGTACCATACCATTTTTGGGTAATGAGCCAGTTGTGTACGCCCTGTACATCATTTTCGCTTACCAATTGGTCGAGACCAGCAGTATTGGTTTGGGTGCCGGCAATAACCACTATTTTTTCTTTAAAAAAGGGTTTGTATTCAAGCCCTTTGTAATCGCCTTTTTGTGGGGTGATGATCATATCCAGTACGCCCGAATCCAGGTCGGCCAGCATTTCGGGGTATTCGCCAAATTTGATGAACACATTAAAGGGCAGGGTAGGCAGGTATGATTCGAGCGTGAATTGAAAAGTTTCAAAACACATGCCTATGTTAATAGTGGGTATGTCTTTTTCGTTGCTTTTATGAAAATGCCGCTCGGCATCCTCCAATCGTGAAACCGCTTCCTGCACATAGTTGTACAGGATTTTGCCCCGCTCGGTTGATACCATTTTGCGCGAGGTACGATCAAACAATTTATAGCCCACATAAGCCTCGAGCGAGTTTAAATGCAAACTAACGCCCGGCTGCGAAATAAACAAGGCTTCGGCAGCGCCCGTAAGCGAGCCGGTTTCATAAATAGCCTTAAAGCTGCGGAACCATTCCAGATTTACCATGGTTTTATCTATTATAATTATGATACAAAAGTATAATTTATACTATTTTAATAGTAGATGTGCGCGAATTAATTTTGCATCATCAAACAAAAAGAAAATTAAAAATGAAGAACATATTTGTAATAAACGGCGGCCAGGTATTTGGCCATTCGGGCGGTAGGTTTAATAAAACGCTGCTTGATGCTACCGTAAATTATTTTGAAAATAACGCCGGTTTTGAGGTTCGCCATACCGATATCAACAAACCTTACGATGCTAAACAGGAAGTAGAAAACTACAAATGGGCCGATGTAATTATTTACCATACCCCGGTATGGTGGTTTAGCCTGCCGCACGGTTTTAAACAATATATTGATGTGGTATTTACCGAAGGGCATCAAAACGGTATTTATAAAAGCGATGGCCGCTCGGCAGCCAATCCTACTGTTAACTATGGTACTGGCGGCATGCTGCATGGCAAACAGTACCTGCTAACCACCTCATGGAACGCGCCTAAAGAAGCATTTACCTTACCCGGAGAGTTTTTTAACGAGCGCAGTGTTGACGAAGGCGTACTGTTCGGCTTTCACCGCATGAATGCTTTTACAGGTATGAAGCCGTTAGAAAGCATCCACTTTCATGATGTAGAAAAGAACGCCGACATTATAAAAGACCTCGACCGTTACCGCCAACACCTCGACAAACTATTTATCAATAACAACACTCAACATGAACATTTACTTAACCGCACTGCTTAAGTGTAAACCGGGCTATGCCGCCCAGATAAAGCCAATTTTAGAACAGCTTGTAACCAATTCAAAACAGGAAGCAGCCTGCCAGCAATACGAACTGTACCAGGACAATGAAAACGAAAACCTGTTCATTTTTCATGAAATATGGCAGGATGCCGCTGGCTTTGAACAGCATACACAACAACCACATTACCTGCAATTTGGCCAGCAAGCCGGCCAAATGTTGGATGGTGAGGTAATAGTTTACAAAACGCAACGTGTTGCATAATTAACAAAACAATGGAATACAGGAAATTAGGAAATACAGACCTCGCCTTATCGGCCATTACTTACGGCGCTTTTGCCATAGGCGGCACCATGTGGGGCGGTAATGAAAAACAGGATTCGATTAATGCTATCCATGCCTCATTAGATCATGGTGTTACCACGCTTGATACAGCGCCGTTTTATGGTTTTGGCTTAAGTGAAGAATTGATTGGCGAAGCGATAAAAGGTAAAGACAGGAGCAAAATTCAACTACTTACCAAGTTTGGCCTGGTATGGGATGGCAGTAACGAGGGGAAAGGCGAATACTTTTTTGATGCCGGAGCCGATGGCAAAAGCATCCCGGTTTACCGTTATGCCGCTAAAGCTAATGTGATAAAAGAGGTTGAAGAAAGCCTGAAACGCTTAGGTACCGACTACATTGACCTGCTGCAGTTGCACTGGCCTGATGGTACAACGCCAATTGATGAGACCATGGATGCTTTAAACCAGCTGATAGCACAGGGTAAAATCAGGGCAGCGGGTGTAAGCAATTACAGCCTTGGCCAAATGCAGGAGGCCGGTAAAACCATCGGCCTTGCATCAAACCAGGTGCCTTACAGCATGCTTAACCGTAGCATTGAACAAGATGTGGTGCCTTATGCCATTCAAAATAACATCGGCATTATAGCCTACAGTCCGCTGGAACGGGGACTGCTTACCGGAAAGTATTTTAAAGAAGCTAAGTTAAAGGCCGATGACCACCGCAATGGTTATTTCGGGCAGTTTGATCCTGAAAAGATAAAGGCATTATTGAATAAGTTAACACCACTGGCTGAGGCAAAAAAAGCAAGCCTTTCGCAGTTGGTTTTACGTTGGACAACCCTGCAACCGGGCATCAGCATTGTATTAGCCGGAGCGCGCAATGCCGAACAGGCTGCTGATAATGCTGCCGCGATGAACTTTAGTTTGAGTGAAGATGAGCTGAAAATGATAGGTGATTGGTTGAAACAAGTATAAGGATTCATTTTAGCTGAGTTGTGGCCCCGGTTTATTGAAGCCGGGGCTTTTTTGTATCCGGGAGCAGTTGTTTATAGTTGTTTTTACTTATTTTAGTTAAACCAATTAATTCCCTTTTTATGATGACTAATAAACGCCTCCTGCTGCTGGCCGTGTTTTGCTTTATATTGCCGCGTTTAGCCACGGCTCAAAATCACGATGTTGAAACCTACCGGGATCAATACCGCCCGCAAATTCATTTTTCGCCTGCAGCGCACTGGATCAATGATCCTAACGGGATGGTTTATTTTAATCATACCTACCACCTGTTTTTTCAGTATTATCCTGATGCTACCGTATGGGGGCCGATGCATTGGGGTCATGCCACCAGTACCGATCTTGTTCATTGGAAAGAGCTACCCATTGCCTTATATCCCGATAGCCTGGGCTACATTTTTTCGGGGAGCGCCGTTGTTGATTCAAACAATACTTCGGGCTTGGGTAAAAAGGGAAAAATACCTTTGGTGGCCATTTTTACACATCACAACCCTAACGGCGAAAAGGCCGGCACCAATAATTATCAAAACCAAAGCCTCGCCTATAGTTTGGATAATGGCATTACCTGGACAAAATACGCAGGCAACCCAGTGCTGAATAACCCGGGAATTAAAGATTTTCGTGACCCGAAGGTGATGTGGTATGCCCGGCAAAAAAAATGGATAATGACGCTGGCTACTAAAGACAGGATTACTTTTTACTCATCGCCTAATTTAAAAAAATGGAAAAAAGAAAGCGAGTTTGGCGCAACCATAGGTGCACACGGCGGTGTTTGGGAATGTCCGGATCTGTTTCCACTTAAATTAAATGGGAAAACACATTGGGTGCTTATTGTAAATATTAATCCCGGTGGCCCTAACGGCGGTTCGGCAACGCAGTATTTTACAGGCGATTTTAATGGCAGCAAATTTACCCCGCGCGATACCAAAACCCGCTGGCTGGATTATGGCCCCGACGAGTATGCAGGCATTACCTGGGGCAATACAGGCAGCCGCAAAATTTTTCTGGGCTGGATGAGCAACTGGGAATATGCCAACCAGGTACCTACCGAAAAATGGCGTAACGCCATGACTATCCCCCGCGAATTATCTTTAAAAGCGGTTAATAATGAGGTATTGCTGGCTTCCGCCCCGGCTAAAGAGCTTAATGCGCTTACCGCAAAAACTTTGGTTTTAAAACCAACCGTTAAAGCAGGTCAGGATATTTTGGCAAACCTTAACAAACAATATAAGCAGTACAGGTTTGATGCAAAGCTTCGCAATAAACCCGGCTTCAGGATTAAGCTATCAAACGACGAGGGCGAAACGATGGTTATCGGATATGACAACAAGACAGGCAATTACTACATTGATCGCTCAGCATCCGGCAAAACGGATTTTAACCCCAATTTTGCTAAAACAGCTTACGCGCCAAGATTAGCTTTTCCTAAAACATCCGATATTCATTTAATTATCGATGCATCATCCATTGAGTTTTTTGCCGACGGAGGGTTAACTACCATGACAGCGGTATGTTTTCCGCACAAGCCGTACACTCATCTTTATATTGAGATATTAAAAGTATCGGATATTGTGCAGCCATCGGTTTCAGGGTTGGTGTCTATCCATGGTAATAAGTAATACAAATATTAATTCGCCCCCAGGCCGCTTTAATATCCGATATCACTATATTTGCCACCATAGTTCTTTACTTTACTTCATCAACCGGTACGGGTTTTACTTAATTGTAGATTAATAGGGAATAGTGTGCAAATCACTAACTGTCGCGCAACTGTAAGTAACACAAAGGTTTTTGCCAATTTATGTCCACTGTTTATTAATTTAAATGGGAAGGGCGGCAAAAATGTTACAAGTCAGGAGACCTGCCTGCTACTGAATTGACAATGCTTTCGCGGTATGAAGCTTTTGGTCGAGGGGTTTTGATTTTACTTGCTTTTATTGGGCGTGTTATGCCCGGTAGTGGCCTGTGCCTGTACATCCCTTTTTCTCTCAATTTTTCATATCAACAAAACATTGCGAAGCTTAGCTTAAAGGGCTTTTAACCGATTTATTTATTTAATCAATTAAAAGACATGCTAACGCAAAACTTAGGCTACCCGCGTATTGGTAGCCGGCGCGAATTAAAAAAAGTCTGCGAAAATTACTGGGCAGGCAAAACGGGGTTAAAAAATGTGCTTACGGTAGGTAAGTACATCCGCGAAGAAAACTGGCTGCTGCAAAAAGAAGCAGGCATCGATCTGATCCCTTCAAACGATTTTTCATTTTACGATCAGGTGCTCGATCATTCCCTGATGTTCGGTGCTATCCCCAAACGCTACCACGAGGTGATTAACCAAAAAGGCAATGCCGAGCTCGATTTGTATTTCGCCATGGCCCGTGGTTATCAAAAGGAAGGGCTTGATGTAGTAGCCATGGAAATGACCAAATGGTTTGATACCAATTACCACTACATCGTTCCGGAGTTTTATAAAGATCAGCAGTTTAAACTTTTCTCTACCAAAATTATCGATGAATTTTACGAGGCTAAGCAATTGGGCATTATCAGCAAACCGGTATTGATTGGCCCGGTATCGTACCTGTTATTGGGTAAAGAAAAGGAGAGCGGTTTTAACAGGATCTACCTGGTTAAAAACCTGTTGCCCGTTTACCTCGATATTTTGGGTAAACTAAAGGCTTTGGGCGCTGAATGGATCCAGTTTGATGAGCCGTTTTTAGCTCTTGATCTGGATGAAAAAACACAGCAGGTTTTCAAAGAAACCTACAAGGCGATAAAAAAAGAGTTTCCATCGCTAAAAATAATGCTGGCAACCTATTTTGAGCAATTGGGCAATAATACCGCCCTGGCAACTTCATTACCGGCTGATGCCCTGCATATCGACCTGGTGCGCGCTCCGCAGCAGTTGGATGAGGTAATTACTCATCTGCAAGCCAAAACAATACTGTCTTTAGGTGTGGTTGACGGCCGCAACGTTTGGAAAAACGACTTTGTTAATTCGCTCGGCATCATCAAAAAAGCTATAGATGGGATAGGGGCCGACCGTGTTTGGATAGCCCCCTCATGTTCGTTAATTCACTCGCCCTGCGATTTGCAAAACGAAACTAACGAGGCCGTACTTACTCCCGAAATTAAACAATGGCTGGCCTTTGCCCGTCAAAAAATAAACGAGGTGGCATTGCTGGCCAAATTATCGGACTCTAACGTAAGCGATGGCAGCCTGCACCAGTTGGCTAAAAATCGCGAAGCAAATGAAGCGCGCCGTACATCAACCTTAATTCACAACCAGTTGGTTAAAGACAGGGTTAGTGCTATAACCGAAAATGATGCTAAAAGAGAAAATGGTTTTCCTGTGCGTAAGGCATTACAACAGCAGGTGCTTAACCTGCCGCTTTTTGCCACCACAACCATTGGCTCGTTCCCGCAAACTACCGAGGTGCGCGGCTGGCGCGCCCGTTTAAAAAAGGCTGAACTAACCGAAGCCGAATACGATAAACTGATTGCCATTGAAACCGAAAAAGCTATAAGATGGCAGGAAGAAATTGGCCTCGACGTATTGGTACACGGCGAATTTGAGCGTAACGATATGGTGGAATACTTCGGCGAGCAACTGGCCGGTTTTACCTTTACCGCCAATGGCTGGGTGCAAAGCTACGGAAGCCGCTGTGTTAAGCCGCCTATAATTTATGGTGATGTTTCAAGGCCCGAAGCGATGACGGTTAAATGGTCGGCCTATGCGCAGTTTTTAACGCAGAAGTGGATGAAGGGCATGCTGACCGGACCGGTAACTATTTTACAATGGTCGTTTGTGCGGAATGATCAGCCCCGTTCTGAAACCTGTACGCAGATAGCCCTGGCCATTCGCGATGAGGTATGCGATCTGGAAGCGGCAGGTATCAAAATTATCCAGATAGATGAGCCCGCCATACGCGAAGGCCTGCCTTTACGCAAAACAGATTGGGATAAATACCTGGATTGGGCGGTTAAAGCGTTCCGCATTTCGGCCAGCGGCGTTCAGGACACCACGCAAATTCATACCCACATGTGCTATTCCGAGTTTAACGATATCATTAAAAACATAGCCGATATGGATGCCGACGTAATTACGATAGAAACATCCCGATCGCAAATGGAGCTACTGGATGTTTTTGCTGATTTTAAATATCCTAATGAGATTGGCCCCGGCGTTTATGATATCCACTCGCCACGTGTGCCTGATCGTAAGGAGATGATCAGCCTGTTGAAAAAAGCGCAGGCCGTTATTCCGGATGCCCAGCTTTGGGTAAACCCGGATTGTGGTTTAAAAACCCGCGGATGGGATGAAACCAAACGGGCTTTAATTGAAATGGTTGAGGCGGCAAAGGTTATTCGGGAAAGCGTTACTGATAATATAGTTTCTTAATTGATTTAAGCCGCGCGTTAGAGCAGCGCGCGGCTTTTAATAGTCCCATATCAGGAGGTTATCTATATCAGGAACATTTAAGGTGTTGCTATGGTTTATCTTTATTAACGTAGCCGCAAAATCATGCAATTCGGCCTTTGCTTTTATAGCGGCTTCCGTTAAAAGATCTTTACTGATCGTTATTTCATCAACGGGCACGGGCGGAACAAAAGGCTCATCAAATTCTTTTGTTTTAAAATCGAACAGAATATGCTGTTTACCGATTTGTAAATAGGGTTGGGGATGCCCCTGATAGTATCCGGATTCGTGTTTGCCTGCAATGTGTTCCCAATACGCTATATCACTTAAGTCGCTGCAACATTGAGGAAAAAATATATCTTTATCATTAACCTTCAAAACGCACCCGCCAAATAGCGGAGAAACTCCGTCACGTTTATACACACCCTTGAAAAAATCGGAAAGATGCTGTCGGACGACTTTTGTAATGTTTATTTCTGTAATGCTTGATAAACGATAAAAATGTGAACCCGGCGCATAAGGTGCCCCCAGATCTGTAAAACCGCTACCTAACAGGCGGTTCAAATTATAATTATCCCACTCATCCGGATGTTCCCAATACGGCCAGCTTTTGGGTTCGGGTATTTCTGAACGGTGACCACCGATAATTTCCAGCACTGGAATTAATTCAACTGTCATATAATAAACTATCCCGCCAAAACATCAAACTCATCCGTACCCCGCACACGCTCCAGTTCAGCTCCAACGGGCAAATTCAGATAAGGGATGATTGCAGGATCATAATTGGCAATGGTATTCACATCATAAACCGAAGTGTTATTCGGGTCATCAACATAAGCCTGATCCTCAGTTCCGGAGAAAAACCTCCAGCCGCTATCTAATTCATTGTGCGCATCTTCGCGGTACATATAATCAACACCGAGGCCATCAACGGTAATTTTATCGGTGGCCAGGCAGCCGCCCATCGGGGTAATTAGTTGTTTTATTTGTTCTGGTTTAAGTTTAAAGTTTTTACTCATGGGATGTTACCATTTTATCATCGGATAAAATTACCAAACTTTTCGATATCGATCGATGTACAAAGACGCTAAAATGTCCCAATTTAAACAAGTTAAGCTTGCACTTGTTACCCTGCAATGAAACACCAGGAACGACCATACCAACCAATTGAAAACTATGGCATTATAGGCAACCTGCAAACGGTAGCGCTGGTGTCGCTCACGGGCTCTATCGATTTTATGTCGTTCCCCCGGTTTGATTCGCCTACCATTTTTGCTTCCCTGCTCGATTCAAAAAAGGGTGGTTATTTTTCTGTCGAGCCTCAATTGGCCGATGCCACTACCAAACAACTTTACATTCCCGGAACTGCCATATTGCTAACCCGTTTTTTTGCCGATGGGGGTATTGCTGAAATTACAGACTATATGCCTTTGCCCGATACAGCGGGTGTTTCGGTATGTGCCATTGTACGCAAGGTTACGCCGGTGCGCGGCAAAATAAAATTTAAAATGCATTGTGTGCCACGATTCGACTACGCGGCCGCTAAACATAACACCGAATTGAAGAAAAACGGTATTGTTTTTCGCAGCATTAACGATGGTAATGCCAAACTGAAGCTGATGGCCGATATCCCGTTGGAATTAAAAAAAGCAGATGGCTATGCCGAGTTTACGTTAGAAGAAGGTGAAGTTGCCCATATCGTGCTCGAATCAATGGAAGAGGAGAGTGAACAGGCTTTCAGCGATATCAATTATTATGTAAAACAAACCTATCTCGAAACCATACACCTTTGGCGTACCTGGCTTAATAAAACCAGCTACAAGGGGCGTTACAGCGAACATATTTACCGCTCGGCTATTACGCTAAAGCTGCTTACTTCGGCACAATTCGGTTCGGTAGTGGCGGCACCTACCTTTGGTTTGCCCGAAACCATTGGCGGCAATCGTAACTGGGATTACCGTTTTACCTGGATCCGTGATGCGGCGTTCACTATGTATGCGTTTTTGGCTTTAGGAATGAATGATGAGGCAACCGCTTTTTTGGATTGGATCTTTAACCTTTGCCAGGAAACCAAACTCCAGCTGCTTTATCATATTAACGGAAAAGGGGGCGTACAGGAAGCTGAACTGAAACACCTGGATGGATATAAAGGCTCAAAACCGGTGAGAATAGGCAACGGCGCAGCACAGCAAACCCAAATTGATATTTACGGCGAACTGATAGATACCATATACATTTATAATAAAACCTATAAACCCATTACCTACCAGTTTTGGGAACTGATAACCAAACAGGTAGCCTGCGTAATAAGCGACTGGCAACTGCCTGACCACGGCATCTGGGAGATCAGGAACGAAAAAAAAGAGTTTCTGCACACCCGCCTGATGTGCTGGGTAGCGATGGACAGGGCCATTAAGATAGCCGAACATCGTTCCTTTCCTTATCCCGAAGCTGAGTGGAGAGCGGTGCGTGATGAGATTTATAAAGATATTTACGATAATTTCTGGAATGAGGAGATAGGGGCCTGGGTACAATATAAAGGCAGCAGTCATGTTGATGCCAGCGCTTTGCTAATGCCTTTAACCCACTATATTTCGGCTATTGAACCGCGGTGGCTATCAACCATGAAGGTAATAGATAAAGAGCTTAAACTGGATGTGCTGGTAAGCAGGTACCAAAACAACATAGAAAAAGTAGACGGGCTTGACGGAGAAGAAGGTACTTTTAATATGTGTTCATTCTGGTACATTGAAGCGCTTGCCAAAACCGGCGAGATTGACCGGGCGGTTGAGAGTTTTGAAAAGATGATGGGTTATGCCAATCATCTCGGTTTGTTTAGCGAAGAGTTGGGCAAAAAAGGAGAGCACCTTGGCAATTTCCCGCAAGCCTTTACGCACCTCGCGCTCATTAGCGCCGCGCTTGAACTGGATAAGCAACTGGGGCGGCAGCGGGAACTTAGATTGTAATAACAAGGTCATTTTGATTGAGCGGAAAGGAATATGCCGAAGAGAATGCGCTTCCTGTAAGTCCTTAATCAAAATGACCTTTTATTGGTGTTTTAAATTTCCCCGGCTTCAAAAAGCTCATCCAAACGCTGATGCGAATCATTCACACCCCGTTCCATACCCGATTGCAGCATACCATCCCTATCGGCAACTGATTGAAATACCGATTGGATGGTTACCCGGGTGCGGTTACCCTCCAATGCTTCAAATTTTGCTGTTTCTAAAGTTACATGGCCGCTTTCGGGCAAACCTTCAAACTCAAAGGTCTGAATAACACGCTCGGGGGCGGTTACATCATGAATTACGCCATGAAAGCCGTACTCATTACCGGCCGGATCTGTGTGGATGTACCGGTACGAGCCGCCGCTGCGGGCATCAAACTTGTCAATTTTCATGCTAAGCTCGCGCGGGCCAAGCCATCTTACAATCAGTTCGGGCGTGGTGAAGGCTTTAAAAACAAGCTCGCGGGGAGCTTCAAACTCGCGGGTTATAATAATCTCCTGCTTACCGGGTTCGGCTTTAATACTGGTTACATTTTTTGTGGTGATCATGGTATTTGTTATTTAGATGATTGGTTAATCATTATCGTTGGCATCCTGTAATTGCTGTATGTCGATTTTAGTCATTTGCATCATGGCTGCCATAACCCGCTGCGCTTTTGCAGGGTCGGGGTTGTTGTAAAGCAGATCGCTCATCATTGCGGGTGCAATTTGCCAGGTAACGCCAAATTTATCTTCCAGCCAGCCGCATTGGCTGGTTTTACCGCCGTTGGCAGGTAAAGTCTCCCACAGGTAATCAATTTCTTCCTGGTCATTACAGTCGATATAAAATGATACAGCAGGGGAGAAGGTGAACATCGGTCCGCCATCCAAAGCCATAAAATGCTGGTCTTCTATCCTGAAGGTTGCCACCAGCATTTTGTGGCCGCTACGGGCATCAGTAAGAGAACTTAACTCACTTTCTGAGTTTTTAAATACCGAGGTGTAAAATTTCAGGGCCTCTTCCAGGTTGCCGTTAAACCATAAAAACGGGTTTACTTTTTGAAGTGCTTTAAATGTTGCCATGGTGTCTGTTTTTTAATTGGTTAAAAATTGTTGCTTTTGATATTTCAAAGTTACCCGCTGCCCGGGCCGCCTATACTGTGCAAAAACGACGAGGTTAGGGGGCGATAGCGACAATCTGCATATTTTATTGCTGAGGCATTTTGCTCATATCCATATAAAGCACATTCCAGCTATGGCCATCAGGGTCGGTAAAGAGGCTACCGTACATCCATCCCTGCATCTCATGCGGTTTGTGATTGCTTTTCCCTCCGGCATCAATGGCTTTTTGCACCATTTCGTCAACCTCTTCCTTGCTTTCGGCATCAATAGATAATAATACCTCAACTCCTTTGGCCGTATCAGCCAAACCGCAGTTTTCTACAAAACCTTTAAAGGTAGGCTCATCAAAAAGCATTACAATTACATTTTTTTCGCCAACCTGCATAGCAGCCGAGTTTGGACCGTTACCAAATTGCGAATTGAATTTAAAACCCAGTTTGCCGAAAAACTCGCGCGAAACAGAAACATCCTTTACAGGCAAATTGATCCAGAATTGCTTTGTCATAATTGTTTTTATTTATTGGTTATCGTTGTTTTTAAGTTCTTCGAGCAGGTTATCAAGGGCATCAAATTTTTCTTCCCAAAGTTTGCGGTAGCGTTCAACCCATTGCGCTACTTCGCTTAATTGTTTCAGCCGGGGTTCACAATACCGTTCGCGGCCTTGTTTTTTTATGTTGATGAGACCACACTCCATTAAAATTTTAATGTGCTGGGAAATAGCTGGTCGGCTTACATCAAAATTATCGGCTATGGCGTTAAGGTTCATGGGCTTAACCGCTATCAGGTTAATGATATCGCGGCGGGTAGGATCGGCTATGGCCTGGAAAACATCTCGTCTCATCAATTCAATTGTTAATATGTAAGTGATTGCTTACAAATTTATATGTAAGCAATCACTTACGCAAATTTTTGTTATTTTTTTTAGCAGATGTAATTTATAACTGTTGCTTTGCGTAACCTTTACCGAAACCGGTACTGCTAAAACCACGGAATTGACAGAAATTAAGAATAAAGCTATTTTACCACTTTGAATATCAGACTTAATAAATACCTGCCCGCTTTAAATTCATTTTCCGGAATACTTTACAACTTACTGCCTATTGCTTACCTGGTATACGCCATTATACTGGTATGCATAGCTACGTTTATGACGCCGCCATTTCAAAATCCCGATGAACCCAATCACTTTGCAAGAGCCGAACAGGTGTCGAGATTTGAATGGATCCCAACCTTTGTACATGAAAATAATAAAGCCGGGTTAACCGAAGCAGAAAGGCTATTTGGGCCCGATAAAGGCGGTTTTAAAACCGATGGCGGAATTTACCATGTTGATTCACTTGTTCAAACTCCTCCAAAAACATTAAACAAAACTACATTAGCAAACGCCGACAATGTAAAATGGGGAGAGAGTGCTATTTATTATAACTTTGGTAATACGGCCATTTATCCGCCTGTTGTTTATTTTATGCCGGCTTTGGGTATCGCTATCGGCAAATTATTCAATATGTCTGTTATAACCACGCTGTACATATCAAGGTTATTGAATGCTACGTTATCTGTCGCCATTACCTTTATTGCACTTTTACTGGCCAGGCGAAGCCGTATACTACTGTTTGTTGTGTTACTTTTCCCCATGACGGCCGCGATGTTTGCCTCAGTTAGCCAGGATGCCATCCTCATTAGCTGTTCATTTTTAATAGTAGCTATAGTTGATCATATTGAATTTGACACTACAAACGGCTATCAAAAATGGCAGTTGTATACTTTAATTACATTGCTCGCTGTTGTTGCCGTTGGCAAACCTCCGTATTTGTTGTTTGCAGCCATTGTATTATTTACAAAGTTTAGCCGCAAACAAAAAATAGCCGGAATATGCATCCCATTTGCAGTACTTATCTCATGGCTCGTAATAAACCATGCCAATTTTGGGGTCCGTTTTGCATCGCCCGAATTAAGGGTAAATGCACACCTGCAATTTCTGGGGATTATTCATCGTCCTTTAAATTTTATCAGCATGTTTTTTAAATACGATAAGATGGCGCTGATCAATTTTGCACACATGTTTGTGGGGGTGCTGGGGCCGCTCACACTGGTATTTTCAGATATATATTATCGTAATGCTTACATCGTTTTGTGTGTTGGGATGTTAGCTGCAACGGGGTTTAAAAAAAATGATAAATATGTTTTACGGTTTGTGCTTATAAGTATAGTGATCCTGACAACCATAGCTATACTAACGGCCCAATACATTACCTGGACGGCTCTTAACTCCGAAACATTGAGCGGAATGCAGGGGCGGTATCTTTTACCTGTTTATCCTTTTTTGGCATTGGCTTTATCGGGCTTTAACGCAAATAACAAATTAAACTGGCTAAAAACGCCATTGCTTATTGCAGTAATTATATTTCCGGTTTACACGGCTATTACTATGGTGCAGGGCTTAACCTCAAAATATTATCAAGATACAACGATAACGCGTGCTCATCACCCTATAACTACTTCGCAAAAAAATCAGCATCTTTGCATCCTGTAAAATATTTCACTGCTATGCTGTTTGAACAAATAAGCCAAAACACGTTCTTTATTCTTGGTCCGTGCGTAATGGAAAACCAAGAACTGCTATATACTGTTGCCGAAAAGGTTGCCGAACTGGGCCGGAAATACAATGTACCGGTCATTTTCAAATCATCGTTTGATAAGGCAAACCGTACATCCATCCACTCGTACCGCGGGCCGGGCCTGGAAAAAGGTATGGAGATGCTGTTCAACGTAAAAAAGCGTTTCGGCTTGCCGGTTACTACCGATATTCACGAGCCATACCAGGCAGCCGTTGTTGCCGAAGTTGCCGATATATTACAGATTCCGGCCTTTTTATGCCGCCAAACTGATCTGTTGATTGCTGCGGCGCAAACAGGCAAAATTGTTAATGTTAAAAAAGCGCAGTTCCTTTCGGGGCAGGATATGTTTTATCCCGCACAAAAAGTAATTGAGGCAGGTAATAACCAGGTTATCCTTACCGAGCGCGGCAACATGTACGGCTATAACAACCTTGCTGTCGATTTCAGGAACATTTATGATATGAAAGCCTTTGGGCACCCGGTTTGTATGGATTGTACCCACTCGGTACAGCGCCCGGGCGGTGCAGGCGGCAAAACCGGCGGCGACCGTACCTTTGTACCCATGATGGCCCTCGCTGCCAAAGCTTTTGGGGCAAGCGGTTATTTTATGGAATCACACCCCGATCCGGATAATGCACTGAGCGATGGTCCTAATATGGTTAAGCTTCACGAGCTTGAAAATGCTATTGTGCCATTGTTAGGATAATTGAGGTTAATACATGAAAGAGATTGCCAAAAGGGTTTTTGATATTGAGATAGAGGCTTTGCAACACGTTGCCGGGCAGCTTGATGACGATTTTGACCGGGTGGTTGACGTAATACTGCAATCAACCGGTAAGGTGATTGTTTCGGGTATCGGTAAATCTGGCTTAATAGGCAAAAAAATAGCGGCAACTTTATCCAGTACGGGTACACCAAGCTTTTTCCTGCATCCCGGCGAGGCTTTTCATGGTGATTTGGGTATGGTTGGCCGGGATGACCTGGTGGTGCTGATCTCTTACTCGGGCGAGACTGATGAAGTGCTTAAAGTTATTCCGTTTTTAAAATGGAATAATAATACCATCATTGCCATTACCGGTAACAAAGAATCAACCATAGCCAAAAACTCTGCTTATCATTTGTATGTTAAAGTTCCGCGCGAGGCCTGCCCGCTCGAACTTGCGCCTACATCATCAACCACAGCAGCCCTGGTAATGGGCGATGCTTTAGCCATAGCGCTGATGGAGGCACGGAAATTTCAGCATCATGATTTTGCACGCTTTCACCCCGGCGGCAGCCTCGGCCGTAAACTGCTGGTAAAGGTTAAAGATGTGATGCGTACCGATAAACTTCCGTTTATTAATGAAGATGAATCGTTTATGAACCTGTTGCTTCGCATGTCGGAAGGGCGTTTGGGCATGGTGATGGTGGGCGATGAAGCATACATCAAAGGCATTGTAACCGACGGCGATTTAAGACGCGCTTTACTACAGCATCCGGATACATCAACTCTAACTATCGCCGATATCATGACAACAACGCCAATTATTATTGATGGAGATGAGTTTGTAGGCCGTGCTGAGCAGATCATGATTGAAAAAAAGATCACTACTTTGCTTATTGGCTCGGCTCAAAAGCGGTCGGTAGCAGGTGTTTATCAAATTTATACAACCTGATATTTAGCAGCACTAAACAATTACGGGTATTTGGGGTTAAAGTGATGCTGTGTTATTATACACAATTGTTAACTTTACGATATCTAAATACTACCGTGTTACATGTCTGATCAATCCATCCCGATCACAAAAAAATTTCAGCCACCGGCTACCATACACATTGCCATTATAGGGCTTGGCTACGTGGGGTTACCACTGGCCGTTGAGTTTGCCAAAAAATACCCCGTAACGGGTTTCGATATTAAACAAAGCCGGGTTGATGAATTAAGCCGGGCCTTTGATCGTACGCTTGAAACAAGTGCCGATGAGCTTTTGGCCGTTCTTAATCACAACGCGCAGGATAAAGGGCTCACTTTCACATCACAGGTGGAAGAAATTGCGGCCTGCAACGTATATATCGTATCGGTGCCTACACCAACCGATCAGCATAACAAACCCGATCTGAGCCTGCTTATTAAGGCCAGCAAATCAATAGCAAGCGTACTTAAAGCGGGAGATGTGGTGATTTACGAATCGACCGTTTACCCCGGCGTTACCGAGGAGATTTGCGTTCCTATCCTTCAAAACGAATCGGGGTTAATATATAACAGCGATTTTTTTGCAGGCTACTCGCCCGAGCGGATTAATCCAGGCGATAAAATTCATACCCTAACCAATATCCTGAAAGTAACCTCAGGCTCAACTCCTGAAGCCGCCGACTTTATTGATGATCTGTACCGATCAATAGTAATCGCCGGAACACACAAAGCCCCCGCTATTAAAGTAGCCGAAGCCTGCAAGGTAATTGAAAACTCGCAACGTGATATCAATATTGCTTTTGTAAACGAGCTGGCCAAAATTTTCAATATCATGGATATTGATACGCATGCCGTATTAGCCGCCGCCGGTACCAAATGGAACTTTTTAAACTTTAAACCAGGCCTGGTTGGCGGGCATTGTACCGGTGTCGATCCGTACTACCTGGCGGCCAAAGCCCAGCAAATGGGCTATCATCCCGAAATTATATTAGCCGGCCGCAGGCTTAACGATGGTATGGGATCGTACGTGGCGCTTGAGGTGATTAAGCTGATGATTAAAAACGATATCGCGGTTAAAAACTCCAGGATCCTGATACTGGGTTTCACTTTTAAAGAAAACTGCCCCGATGTGCGCAACACGCGGGTTATTGATATTGTTGAGGGCCTGCACGGATTTGATGCCAACTACGAAATATACGACCCCTGGGCCGATCCCGAAGAGGTTAAGCGCGATTACGGCATTATCACCCTAAAAAAGCAGGACGAATTAACTGGTAGTTACGATGCGGTAATTATGGCTGTAGCACACCGGGAGTTTTATGATCTTGATTACACGGCCCTAAAACGAACTTCAACATCGGTAATTTATGATATAAAGGGAGTTATTGACAGAGAACTGATAAATGGAAGGTTGTAAATGTTGATTTTACAGTTATTTTTTTGTAAGAAAAATTCATTTTTACCTATTGATAACTCAGATTTCATTTTGAATGAATTTCTTAATTTTTAATTTTGTGCGTATTAGAATAATACATTCATAACCTTGTTTACCTTTCATTACGACATTGTTATTTGCAATAATTATTCTAAATTTAGCGAGGATACTACTATAAGCTCATATTCATGATTCACAGATACGCTACTTTTATTAAAGCAGTGAACCTTACCATCGATTATATTATACTTAATATGAGCATGGTAATTTCTTACTTCATCGAAGACCGGTCATACATCTTTTGGATAAACAACAGGAAGTATTTGCCAATAGTGCTGGTTTTTAACCTGATATGGTTACTCTCGGCAAATATCACCGGCTTGTATGAGCATGTGTTGAACAAAGACTCCATTAAAACCTATCGCGGCGTAATTAAAACCTACCTGCTTTTTGTAAGTCTGATCTGTTTTACCATCATCATATTAATAGGTACCAATGCCTATTTTATTACCCGCGAATACCTTTTTTATTCGCTGGCACTGTTTGGGTTTTTAATTGGTTTGTGGAAGCTGATCTTCCTCAGCATCCGTAAAAGCGACAGAGCTTCATTAATTGACACCCGCACAGTAATTATTATTGGCGGCGGCCGCATCGGTACCGATCTGTACAGCTTTTTTAAACAAAATCCCGAGCGTGGTTACAACCTTGTAGGCTTTTTTGATGACGACCGTAACCGGGTTGAAGAAAAAAACATGTACCTGGGCGGCACCGATGATTGTATCAGCTATGTGCTGAATAACAAGGTAGACGAAATTTTTTGCACCCTGCCCAACTCCGAAGCCAATAAAATAGAACAGTTGATGCTTGATGCCGATAAAAACCTCATCAGGTTTAAATTTATCCCCGAGTATTATGATTATGCCAAAAAGCCAACCTTTATACAAAGCTTTGGGCATATCCCGGTAATCTCGGTAAGGCCCGAGCCTTTAGAGAATATGCTTAACCGCTCAATTAAACGGCTTTTTGATATTTGCTTTGCCTTGTTTGTAATCCTTTTCATTTTCAGCTGGCTGTTTCCTATACTCGCCATTATTATTAAGCTGGAATCGAGGGGCCCAATTTTCTTTGTGCAGGAGCGCTCTGGCAGGGATAACAAGCCTTTTAAATGTTATAAATTCCGCAGTATGCGGGTTAATAACGATTCGGATAAAAAGCAGGCCACACGCGGCGATTCGCGCATTACCAAGTCAGGTGCGTTTATCCGCAAAACCAGTTTGGATGAGTTGCCTCAATTTTTTAACGTGATACTGGGCAATATGTCGGTAGTGGGGCCAAGGCCGCACATGATCAGCCATACCCAGCAATACTCACAGCTGATAGATACCTTTATGGTTAGGCATTTCCTTAAACCCGGTATTACCGGCTGGGCGCAGGTTAGGGGACTCAGGGGAGAAACCCAAACTACCCAGGCCATATTAGAGCGTGTGGAAGCCGACGTATGGTATCTTGAAAACTGGTCGTTTTTGTTGGATATGAAAATCATTTTCCTTACTGTTTGGAACGTGGTAAAAGGCGAAAAGAACGCATTTTAACATGCGGGAGTTTCGCGATCAGTTAAATCGTGTAATCAGGCTCGCTAACGTACCAAAACGTATTATATCAATAGTTCCGTCGCAAACGGAACTATTGTTTTTTATGGGGCTCGATAACGAGGTTACTGGCATTACCAAATTTTGCATCCATCCGGCAGATAAGTTTAAAATCACTCCAAAAGTAGGCGGTACCAAACAATTAGACCTCGACAAGATCAGGCTACTCTCGCCCGACCTGATCATAGCCAATAAGGAAGAAAACGACCGTGAGCAGGTTGAACTGCTGATGCAGATTTGCCCCGTATGGATCAGCGATATCAATGATCTTGATTCGGCCCTGCAAATGATCCATACGGTAGGAGAGATGACAGGGAAAGACCCGGAAGCTACAGCGCTTTGCATTCAAATTAAGGATAACTTTAATAGGCTAAGCAGGCCGCCGTTAAACTTACGGGTTGCCTATCTCATTTGGCGTAAACCCAATATGGTAGCAGGCGCCAATACCTTTATTGATGGCATGCTTCAAACCTGCGGTTTTACCAATGTTATACAGCAGGAACGCTACCCCACAGTTAATGCTTCTCAATTGACAGAAATGGCTCCTGACGTTGTTATATTATCATCTGAGCCGTATCCGTTCGGGCAAAAACATATTGATGAATTTAGCGCTATATTACCTGATGCCAGGATCATACTGGCCGATGGTGAAATGTTTTCCTGGTACGGGAGCCGGCTTTTGCATGCCCCCGGATACTTTAAACAACTTGTTGATGAGGTAACGAAAAATTAACATCAACAAAATGAGCACGATAGAAAAAAGATGAAAATTATGTTTTTTTATTTAACGCTAAACGCTATCTTTGCAGCCTGTTAAATCAGAAACGCGGAAGTGGCGTAATTGGTAGCCGCACCAGACTTAGGATCTGGCGCCGCGAGGCGTGGGGGTTCGAGTCCCTTCTTCCGCACAGAATGCAAAAACCTCTTAAAAGTAATTTTTAAGAGGTTTTTTGTTTTTCATTCTTTCTTAGATCAATCAAAAAATATTTAAATTGCTATCTAAACAAAAAAAATTGCAATCCAAAGATGAACATATTTTTAGCTATTCCCTTTGGAGCAGCATTTGATGATATATCCTTTTTAATTAGGGAAACAAGCGCAGGACTTGGTCATAACATTATTACCGCGAATGAACTCTATTCTACAGGCACCATCATTGAGCAAGTTCAGGATCAAATTAAAAATGTAGATCTTGTAATTGCCGACATTTCAGGACATAATCCTAATGTGATGTATGAATTAGGATATGCTCAATCATCCGGCATCCCGATTTTGCCTTTAGCGCAGCGCGGAGACAATATCCCTTTTGATATTGCTGCTGTCAGAGTAATAATTTATGATAGAGAACGATTGCAGCAGACTTTAATAACGCCAATAAGAAATTTTCTATCACATAAGGATTTTGGTGACTTCTTTTTAAAGGAGAGTGCAAAATTTGAAAAGGCAAAGGAAAAAATAAAATCTGTTTTTGTAAGCTATTCTCATGCGGATAGTCAATATTTAAATAGGCTTAAAGTTCATCTGCGACCGTTTGAAAAAAGAGGTTTAATCGACTTATGGGAGGACACCAAAATAAAAGCAGGAGAAAAGTGGAAAGAAAGAATTGAAAAGGCGCTGGATAAGTGCTCGATTGCTATTTTACTTATCAGCGCGGATTTTTTGGCTTCAGACTTTATAATAGATAATGAATTGCCACCTTTACTCAAATTAGCCGAGGAGCACGGAAAAATAATATTACCGGTAATAGTGAAGCCTTGCAGGTTTACGAGGGATCCAAATCTCTCAATATTTCAGGCGATAAACGATCCTAAAAAACCATTAAGTAAACTTGATGAAAATGGCAGAGAAGAAATATACGTTGAAATTGCTGATTACATAGAAGATTCCATAAAATCGTAACTCTATCAGAGGTATTAATAAATAAAAAAGCAGAATAAATTATTAGTTTACTCTGCTTTTTATGAATTTAAAACTCAACTCTTCCAAGTCTCGAAATCCTTTTTTCGTTGTCACGCATATATGGATCGCTGCAACGATTGAACCGTCCTAAATAAGCCGCTGGCGGATTTCATCCGCCGTAGCCCACTTCAGCGTGTATAAGTAACCGGCTTCTAATTTGAGTGAATGCGTGGTATCTGATAAATTTCCTTCACCATCATCTATATAATAAATGCGATAGTATGGGCTTATTACATTTTCGTAATTCCATTTTGGATTAAGTTTAACGTAATCAATATTAAGTAGCGAAAAGCTGTGCCCGAAGTTTCTTTTAATCATTTTAAGTCGATAAAACAAAGTAGAACCATACAGTAGTATTTTTTGAGTACCGATGCCAAAGTCGGATTTTTACAAAAAAAAGTCAAGTTTATGCAAATTTTTGAACAGTAAAGGTACTAAGTTTGGAAAATCGGTAACCGGAAACCATTAATCAGTAACAAGTTAATACGTGTAATATGCACCGCTAAATTGTTTAGCGCATCGGCGGCCCGGAGCGTCCGGTATATCGCTCTTTTAATATTATGAACAGAAGAACGCTAATAAAGGGAGGATTAACAGCCGTTTCCTCTATTTACCTTTCAAAACTTTTTGCCCGTACTGCGGTGCAGCATGACGCATCTGGTCTTTCCGCTCATTTTCAACCTACCTGGAACTCGCTTTCCAATTACCAGGTGCCGGATTGGTTCAGGGATGCCAAATTTGGTATCTGGGCGCATTGGGGGCCGCAATGCCAACCCGAATATGGCGACTGGTATGCCCGCGGCATGTATGAGGAGGGCAGCGATCAGTACAAATACCATTGTAAAAAATACGGGCACCCGTCAAAGTTCGGTTTTAAAGATGTAATTAACGAATGGAAGGCCGATCAATGGGACCCTAACGAATTGGTTTCATTGTATAAAAAAGCGGGAGCGAAATATTTTGTGGCGCTGGCCAATCACCATGATAATTTTGACTTGTATCCTAATCCTTATCAGCGGTGGAATTCAACCCGGATTGGCCCCAAAAAGGATCTGCTTAAAGGTTGGGCCGAAGCAGCCAGGGTAAATGAACTTCCTTTTGGTGTAAGTGTACATGCGTCGCATGCCTGGAGTTGGTATGAGGTTGCCCAGCAGGCTGATAAGGATGGGCCGTTAAAAGGTATTCCTTATGATGGTAATACGACGGCATCTGAAGGTAAAGGAAAATGGTGGGACGGATTTAATCCGCAAGATCTCTATTCCCAGCGCCATCCCTTAAGCGCCAAAGGGAAAGATAATAATAATCAATGGGCCTGGGCCGACGGCGCTTATCCGCCATCAAAAGAATATTGTGACCGTTTTTATAAACGTATAAAAACGATAATAGATAATTATCAGCCCGACCTGATGTATTATGACGACACGGTGCTTCCGCTGTGGCCGGTGAGCAACGTTGGCCTTCAACTTGCAGCCGACCTGTATAACGCCAGTATTAATAAATATGGGAAACTGAATGCTGTGTTAAATGGCAAGATTTTAGATGAACAGCAGCGTAAATGTATGGTTTGGGATATTGAGCGCGGCCAAAGTAACGAGATTGAACCTTTGCCATGGCAAACGGATACCTGCATAGGTAATTGGCATTACGATAAACGTGTTTATGATGAAAATAAATATAAATCAGCCAAAACGGTTGTTCATACCCTTGCGGATGTGGTGAGCAAAAACGGCAACCTGTTGCTGAGCGTTCCTGTACGCGGCAATGGTTCTATCGACGAAAAAGAGCGTGCCATTGTTGAGGGTATTGCCGCCTGGATGCAGGTAAACGGCGAGGCCATATACGGTACCAGGCCCTGGATGAAATTTGGCGAGGGGCCCGCATCAGAAGGCGCGGCACCTTTAGCGGCACAGGGATTTAACGAAGGAAAGGGAAAAGCATTCGCTGCCGCGGATATTCGTTTTACTACCAAACAAGGCGAGCTATATGCCATAGTGATGGGCAAGCCGGATAATAATGTGCTAATAAAAAGCTTGGCTAATAAAAACGCTATTTCGGCAGTAAGTTTATTGGGTTACGAGTCGAAAATTGATTTTAAAGCAAACCAGGATGGCCTCGCTATCACTGTCCCCGAACGATTACCTGAGCAACCTGCTTATGTATTCAGAATAAGCGGTGCGATTTCGTGATTTTTAGGCATGAAGGCTAAATAGCCGCCGCCTTTCTAACAACCCGCATTGTTGCGAATGTTAGAGAGTGGCGGCTTTTTTCTGTTATTTCCAGCAAAAAGCTCATCTACATAATCATAAATCTATAAAATGTAAATGCCGCTTACACCTTGATCCGGGCATTTGTAACAGGTTTGTTGTGATTGTTGTAGATAAATTTAACGGAATGATAAAATTTATATAATTTTAAAATCAATTAATTAAACATTGTCCATCAAACCAATTCATAATGAGAGCGAGATCCTCAGCAAAATTTCTGCTGGAGATGTTAGGGCATTTACCTGCCTGTTCGATTTTTATTATAAAAACCTTGGTCAATATGTTTACAGGTTAACAGAATCACTTGATGCTACAGAAGAAATTGTTCAAGATGTTTTTGTAAAGATCTGGTCGGGCAGGGAAGGTATTTCGGAGATAGACAGTTTTACAAACTATCTTTTTATTATAACCCGCAACAAAACCTATCGTTTTTTAAAAGATAAAGCGGTGGCGCATTCCAGGCAGCAGCGGTATCAACAACAATACCAGGAAGAGTGCTGTTTTCAGGACGAAACAAGTACTGAAGAAGATTTTTCCCGTATGATAGATGAGCTTATCGAAAAGTTGCCCCCGCAACAACGAAAGGTGTATGAGCTTAGTAAAATAAATCACTTAAAGTACAGCGAAATAGCCGCGCTGCTTTCCATCTCTCCCGAGACGGTAAAAAAGCATATTGTAGCAGCTAATAAATTCATTAAAAACAGTATTTCTGAGAAGAACGATCAGCTGTTTCTGCTCTTTTTTATGGTTTACCTCCATTTTTTAAAATAAAATACTTTTTTTCTTTTTTTCGACTACCCCTTTTTTATTCTTTTTGACTCTTTAGTTGCAGAAGAGAGAAAATAAGATGTCTGAAAGAATAGCCTACTTGTTCCAACAATATTTTAACAAGACCGAAACGCCGGCTGAGCGTGATGAACTGATGCAGTTCATCATTAAATCAGAGTCGGAAACATCGGTGCAGCGGTTGATGGAAGAAGTATTCAAATCAAATCAGTTTGAAGAAGATCCTTTCCCGGCCGGTGCCCGCGATAGGATGTTGGGTGCCGCGTTGGGTGAATCAGTTTCCGATCATTTGGACGAGAAGATCATTCCATTAAGAAAACAAGCAAGTAAATTTATTTATATCGCTGCCGCGGTATTGGTTTTGGCTTTATCATTCGGGATATATCGATATCGTTTGCAAAAAAGCAATGAAACCCTTGCGGCAGGGAAGCTACATCATGATGTTAACCCCGGTGGCAATAAGGCGATTTTAACGCTGGCCAATGGCGAAAAAATAGAATTGAATGATGCAAAGAATGGAAAGCTTGTGCAGCAGGGAGGTACGGCGGTTGTAAAACTGGCTAATGGAAGTGTTGCTTACGTGGCTGGAGGTCAGGCTGCCGGTACTTCGCTCATGAACACTATGGCCACCCCAAGGGGAGGGCAATATAGGTTGCAGTTGCCCGATGGCACAGTTGTAATGCTTAATGCTGAATCTTCCATATCATACCCAACGGCATTTTCCGGCAAAACAAGAAACGTTAGTATTACCGGCGAGGCTTATTTTGAAGTAGCGAAAAATAAAAAAATGCCTTTTATAGTGAGTTTCGGTAACCAAAAGGTAGAAGTACTTGGAACACACTTCGATATACGTGCTTACAGCGAACAACCGGGTAAAACCACGCTTTTGGAAGGTTCTGTTAAAATATCAAGTCAAAACCAAAAACAATTACTGGTGCCGGGGCAGCAGGCCGTTTATAACATAGGCGCTAAAAAATTTGAAATTAAAACTGTTGATACCGACGATGTTGTAGCCTGGAAAAATGGATTGTTTTTGTTTGATAATACAGAACTTGACCAGGTGATGTCTGAACTGGGCAGATGGTACGATGTGAAATTCGAATACCAGGGGATAAAACCGCAGCTCAACTTCACAGGGCTTGTTAAAAAGAATATCCCCTTATCAAAGGCGCTTAAAATTTTAGAAACAACAGGCGGCATTAAGTTTACCATCGCTGCCGATAAAGTGATCATAGAGAAAAAATAACTGTAAACCAATTATTAACTTAAATGCAAAATATGGATAAATAAACGCTTACCACTTCAGCGGTGATCCCATAAAAAAGCCCTCCCGGATTCCGGCCGGAAAGGCGATATGCCTGGATTAACCCAAATTTCAAATTCGACTCTGATTTAAACTTAACCCAAACATTCAAATGTATGAAACTACTCTTGCATTCTAAAATTCCTGTGCCTGTTCCGCACGGAGAATGTGACTACCAACAAAAAAGAAATTACTTAAAACTGGTACTAAGGACGATGAAGATCACGGGCTTACTAATTTTCTTGCTGGCTATGCAGCTCAGCGCCCGTACCATGGCGCAAAAAGTTAGCATCACCAAAGAAAACAGCGAGTTGAAATCGGTTTTAAAAGAACTGCATAAACGTACAGGCTACCTGTTTATTTTTAACAATGCAGTTATGCTTAAGGCAAAGCCAGTAACTATTAATGTGGTGAATACGGAACTTAGCCAGGTATTGATCCAGATTTTTAAAGATCAGCCTTTAACCTACGAACTTGATGATAATACCATTATCATTAAGGAGCGCACGGCACCGAAGCAACAGGATAAAAGTGAAGAAGAGCAGCCTGCAGCGCCCAAAAAAATAACCGGAAAGGTTACCGATAGTAAGGGCACTCCTATACCTGGTGTAACGGTTATGATAAAAGGAAGCCAGGCAGCGGTATCAACCCTTGTTGATGGTTCATACACTATCAACGCTAATAAAGGTGATATTTTGCAATTCCGTTTCCTGGGTTTTGAAACCAAAGAGGTTTTGGTTGAGGATCAGACATCGCTTAACGTTACACTCACTGAGGTTTCTAAAGGCTTGAGCGAAGTGGTTGTGATTGGTTACGGTAATGCCACCAGAGCCACATTAAGCAGCGCGGTATCTACCGTAAGCAATAAGGACCTGAATAAAGGCGCTATTACAGATGTTGGCCAGTTATTACAAGGTAAGGTTCCGGGACTGAACATCACTGCAAGCGGCGACCCCAATAAACCTGCCGCGGTAGTGTTGCGCGGTGCATCTACCATAAACAGTTCCCAGGGGCCGTTTTATGTTGTCGATGGTGTTCCGGGTGTTGATATAGCAACCATTGCACCAGATGATATTGCCACCATTGACGTGTTAAAAGACGCGGCGGCGACCGCCATTTACGGTAACCGGGCAGCTAACGGCGTTATTATGGTTACCACCAAAAAAGGTAAAAAAGGCCAGTTGGCAATAGCTTACAATGGTTATGTTGGTGCCGAAAAAGTGGCAAACCAGCTTGACATGATGAATGCCGACGAATTAAGAAGTTTCCTGAAAACCAACAACCAGGCCCCGTCTTCTGCCGACGATAAAGGCGCCAATACCGACTGGCAAAAAGCCATCGAACGCAATACGGCGATATCACATAATCACAACTTATCCTTTAGCGGCGGTACCGAGCATAGCAGCTATTACGCCAGCGTTAACTACGTAAAAAAAGATGGTATAATTGCCAACACAGGCCTGGAGCGTGTAATTGGCCGCTTAGCCTTAACACAAAGCGCTTTTGATGATAAACTGAAGTTCAACTTATCGGTAACCAACTCAAACAGCGATGCTAACGATGTGCCTTACCGTAACGTAATCCTGCTGCAATCTGCGCTTTTCCTGCCTTTTTCGCCTATTAAAAATGCCGATGGCAGTTATTTTGAAAATCCAACAACGCAAAACTATTATAACCCGGTGGCTATGCTCAATAATAGCGTAAGCGATACCAAATATAATAACCTTGTTGCCGCTTTCAATACCCAGCTTAAACTGCCTTTTGGCTTAACATACAACTTAAATTTATCCTATCTAAAAACTAATACTTTACACGGAGAGTTTTATACCTCTTATTTTACTTCGCATTATAACGGCCTGTATGATAATCCCGACCCGGGTTTAGGATATCATAATCAACAAACCTTCGGCTCGAACGGCCAGGCTACCAGAAGTTCCTTGCAAACAGTGAATAAAATTTTAGAAACCTATTTTAACTGGGATAAAAAAATTGGAAACCACTCCATCAACGCGGTGTTGGGCTATTCATGGCAAAACAATACTATTGGCGATGGTTTCCAGGTAACTACCTCCAACTTCCCGGTTGATAATGTTAGCTACAACAACCTTGCTTTAAGTAACCCGTATGCTGTATCTGGGTTTCAGGTTAATTTTGGCCCGGATGGGGTATTTCAGGAAACCAGGCTGATATCCGACTTTGCCAGGTTAAACTATAACTACAATGAAAAATACCTGTTACAGGGGTCAATAAGGCGTGATGGTAGTTCTGTTTTCGGTAAAGAACACCAGTGGGGGTATTTCCCATCGGTAGGTGCTGCCTGGCGCATCAGCCAGGAAGGCTTTATGAAAGAAAGCAGTACAGTTAATGATCTTAAACTGCGGGCCAGTTATGGTATTACAGGTAATTCATCCGGCTTTAACGCCTACACGGCGCAGGCTATATCAGGAACCTTGGGTACTTTTTACAGCAATGGTAACTACATCAACGCGTTGGGCGCTACCCAGGCAGCAAACGTAAACCTGCAATGGGAAAAAACATCTACCGCCAACCTTGGTCTGGACTTTGAACTGTTTAAAGGAAAAGTAAGCGGCGCGATTGAGGTTTATAATAAAAAAACCACTGGTATGATCTTCTCCTACGCGGTTGATCCTATCCTGGTACCAACCGGAAGTATCGTGGCTAACGGCGGCAGCATGACTAATAAAGGTATCGAGGTATCTATTAACACCACGCCGGTACGCACCCCAAATTTCAGGTGGTCAACCTCAATTAACCTTGCGCATAATAAAAACGTAATCAATAGTTTATCTAATCCGCTGTTTTCCGGAGGCGATTCGGTATTGTATTCCTTCCCCGAAGGTGCAGGCCAATCCAGCCATTCATTACAGATCCTGAAATCGGGCAAACCGCTTGGCCAATTCTTTTCGCTTCAGTATGCCGGTAAAAATGCCGACGGTGTTTCGCAATTTGTTGGAGCCGATGGCAAACTAACAACCTCACCAACAATAGGTACCGACTATCATTACCTGGGCAGCGCGCAGCCTAAACTGCTTGTGGGCTGGTCTAACGATTTTCATTACAAAAATTTCGACCTGAATATCTTTTTCAGGGGAGTATTTGGTAACAAAATTTTTGATGCCACACGTGCCGATCTTTTCAGGCCTAACACAGCGCAGTACACCAATATCCTGAAGGATGCGGCCGGCGAATCGGCGGCAGATTATAACGCTTATCTGTATTCGTCGCGTTTTGTGGAAAGCGGAAGCTACCTGCGTTTGGATAACGCCACCCTGGCTTATAATTTTAAACTGAACAGTAAATACATCAAACTTTTCAGGATCTATACTTCGGCGAATAATGTGTTTATCATCACAAAGTATAAAGGTGTTGATCCGGAAATTAATCAGGGTGGTATTTCTCCGGGTGTAGATTACAATAACTTCTATCCCAAAACCAGGACGCTGCTGATTGGGGCTAACGTAACTTTTTAAGTTTAACCAGTTAAAAGAATTATCATGAACAGAATATTAAAAGGCATTGGCTTTTACGCTATACTCATGTTAGGTTTTTCATCGTGCCAAAAAGTATCGGTACCGGTGAAAACAGAATTAACTTCAGATGTTTTCCCGCAAAATACAGCTCAGTACGCGCAGGCGGCGGGCCCTGTTTATGTGGCTTTGAGGGGTAATATATCAGTCGAACACTTTTTTATGCAATCGGCCAGTACCGACGAGGTGATATTCCCTGCTTACGGCGGCAACTGGTATAATGGGGGTGAATATCAGCGATTGCATTACCATACCTGGACAAAAGACCATCCAGGTGTGAGCGGTGAGTGGACCTGGACATCTACCATTATCGGCCTGGCCAATCAAACCCTGGCGACACTTCAAACGGTTGAGCCCGAAGGAACAGCCAAGCAGCAGGACCTTGCCGAACTACGCATGGTTAGGGCCTTAGCTTATTTTTATCAAATGGATAGCTTTGGCAATGTGCCGATAGTTACCGTCGCCGGCGACTATACACCGCATCCGAATAAAACCCGTACTGAGGTTTTTAACTTCATCGAATCAGAGATTAAAGCCGCGTTACCTGCGCTAAGCACCACTACAGGGCAAACTACTTACGGCAGGCCAACAAAATATATGGCTTACGCTTTGCTGGCTAAAATGTACCTTAATGCCGAGTATTATACCGGCACCAAACGTTATGACGACTGTATTGCTGCCTGCGATAACGTGATCAGTTCGGGCGCGTACCACCTTGAGCCAAGAAGCAGTTACCTTAAAATGTTTTATCCGAACAACGGCCCGCAAACTGCCGAGTTTATATTCGCGATACCGTTTGACCCTTCGGCAAATAACACGCTGCCCTTCAGGAGCCAAAACCTTCACCAACGCTATGATTTGCCAAGACGGTTGGTTAACAAATACAAGGTTAATTTTACACCGGATGGCGCTATCAGTACCTTGCCATCGTACTACGCTAATTTTAATGACGTAAACGATATCAGGAACAAACAATGGTTAACAGGCAAACAATACCAGTTTGATGGCATAACCCCTGTAACTTACACCACAACCAACCAAAGTTACGACCAGTTTTATAAAGGCAGTGATCCTAACGGATCAATTACCTACCAGGTTGAGTTAACACCAAACATCGTTTTAAGACAGGATGTTGGCACCTTCGACGTAGGAAACGATGAAATAGGCTGGAACATGGGCTACCATAACATCAAATTTTATCCTGATTCTACCTCATTAAACAGGAATATGAAAAACGATATCCCCGTTTTCCGTTATTCAGACATTTTGTTGATGAAGGCTGAAGCTATTTTAAGGGGCGGCGCGCCTACCCAGGGGCAAACCGCGCTTTCGCTGGTTAATATGCTGCGTGCTGAGCGTACCACATCGCCGGCCTGGACTTCGGTAACGCTCGATCTGCTGTACGCGGAACGTTGCAGAGAGTTTGCCTGGGAATCGTGGCACCGGAACGATATGATCAGGTTTGGCAAATATGAAACAGCCTGGGGCTTTAAAACTGATGCCGATCCGAACCACCGTATTTTCCCCATCCCAACTCAGGCCATGCAGCTAAATAAAGCGCTTGTTCAAAACCCTGGGTACTGATTGATTTAGTTGATTAATCCGGCGACGGGATACCTGTCCCGTCGCCTTGTTCCTCAGTTTGTAACAGCATATATTCTGATATGAAATTCAAATCTGCATTTGTTATCGTTTGGTTCGCTTATCTTGCAATTTTTAACCAGCTTGCAAAAGCCGACGATAAAATTTTCAATATCGTGGCATCGGGAGCGATTGGCAATGGTAAAACCGATAACACGCTTATTATTCAAAAAACCATTAATCAATGCGCGGCTTCGGGCGGTGGCATTGTGCTGGTACCGCTGGGAAAATTCGTAACGGGCGTTATCGAACTGAAATCAAATGTGGAATTGCGTTTAGCTTCGGGTGCACAACTATTGGCAACTATTAAACGCGCAGCCTATGGCCCGGAAAAAGCGTCGGCGCTAATTGTAGCTAAAAACTGCAATAACGTTGCAATTACCGGTGCCGGTTTAATAGATGGCAGGGGTGAGGCATTGTTGAAAGATATATACCGCATGCTCAGGAAAGGCACCCTCAAAGACAAGGAGTGGAAAACCTATAATGAATGGCACCAGAAGCGCCCGGAAGAAGATAATCGCCCGAAACTGATATTTTTTGACAAATGCGATAACGTTAAGATCAGCGACATTATCATTAAAAATGGTTTGTGCTGGATCCAGGAGTACCGTGGCTGTACCAATATGTTTATCAACAATATCAAGGTTATCAGCAATACATTTTTAAATAACGATGGGATTGACCTGGTGGATTGTAAAAAGGTTAAGCTTACTAACAGCTTTTTTAACGTTGCTGATGATGGCATCTGCCTTAAATCATCCGATCCTAACAGTTTTTGTGAAGATATTGTTATCGCCGATTGTAAAATCCGCTCAAGTGCAAGCGCCTTTAAAATGGGTACGGCATCCTTCGGCGGCTTTAAAAAGATAAAAGTAAGTAATATCTCCGTTTATGATACATTCCGTTCGGCCATCGCTATCGAATCTGTAGACGGCGGAATTATCGAAGATATTGATGTAAGGCATGTAATCGCAAAAAATACCGGTAACGCAATTTTTATACGATTAGGCAAACGCCAAAAAATAAGGTCAGCAGGTACAGTTAGCGGCATCCATATTGCCGATGTTAAAGCCGAAATACCTGCAGGAAAACCAGACCAGGGTTATCATATGGATGGCCCGCGCGAACAGTTTGCGCACAACGTTTTCCCAATGTCGGTAACAGGTATCCCCGGCTCGCCGGTGAGAGACGTTACGCTCGAAGATATTAATATCACTTATGCAGCTGTTGCTAAAAAAAAGGTTGCTTTTTTCAATATTGATTCTTTAGCCAAAATACCTGAACAAATATCTGCTTATCCGGAGTTTTCAATGTTTGGCGAATTGCCTGTATCGGTTTTCTACGCCCGGCATACCGAAGGTATCAATTTGAAAAATATAAACATCACTTACACAGGCTATGATTTCCGTACACCATTTGTTTTTGATGATGTGAACGGACTTTACGCCGAAAAGATTGATGTCTCCGGCTTTAAAACTTTGCCATTGCTGTTACTGAATAATGTTAAAGTGAAGATGCTGCAGGATATACAACCTTCCGATAAACGCCAACAGGTAATCAAAACCCAGTAATAAAATACGCCAAGAAATAAATGAACCGCATATCCAAAGTTTTTATTTACATGCTGCTATGCAGCCTTTGCTGTAAAGCAAATAAATCCGCGGCGCAACTAAATATACCATCATCATACGCCTTAATAAAACGGGTTATACCCGCCGCTGCTCAAAAATTTATAGTTGAGCCGCTCCCTGTTAACGGGCAGAGGGACGTTTTTGAAGTACAAGGCGCTAATGGAAAGATCATACTAAGAGGCAATAACGGCGTGGCTGTGGCTTCGGCCTTATACCATTATCTTACCGAATACGCACACTGCCAGGTTACCTGGAACGGATCAAATCTGAAGCTGCCAGCCAAGTTACCTATGCCCGTTGGTAAAATCCGCAAAAGTACGCCTTACCAATACCGGTATTACCTTAACTACTGTACATATAGCTACAGCATGAGCTGGTGGGATTGGAAGCGCTGGGAAAAAGAAATTGACTGGATGGCTCTTCACGGCATCAATATGCCGTTGGCTATTACCGGGCAGGAGTACGTTTGGGATAAGGTTTACAAATCAATGGGTTTCAGTAGCCAGGATATGCAAAGTTTTTTTACCGGTCCGGCATATTTTGGCTGGTTTTATATGGGCAATATTGATGCCTGGGATGGTCCGTTGCCCCAAAGCTGGATAACAAGCCACCGCGACCTGCAGGTTAAAATATTACAGCGCGAGCGTGAACTGGGTATAAAACCGGTGCTCCCTGCTTTTACCGGCCATGTGCCTGCTTCGTTTAAAAAACACTATCCAAATGCCAAACTAAAGCAAACCAACTGGAACAACGGTTTTGCCGATACTTATATTCTCGATTCGGAAGATCCTTTGTTTGCGCAGATAGGTAAGAAATTTATACAGGAACAAACCAAAGTTTACGGAACCGATCATCTGTACTCGGCTGATACATTTAATGAGAACGAACCGCCATCCAACGATCCTAAATTTCTATCAGAGCTAAGCGCGAGGGTTTATGATGGGATGAAAGGTGCCGACCCCAAAGCAGTTTGGGTGATGCAGGGCTGGCTGTTTTTCAGCGACCGGAAGTTTTGGAAAAATGAGCAGATCAAAGCGTTATTAAATGCCGTACCTAATGACCAGATGATCGTACTTGATCTGAATACCGATTATGAGCCGATTTGGAAACGTACCGAAGCCTTTTACGGCAAACCCTGGATCTGGAATATGCTGCATAATTACGGCGGCAACAACAGTTTATTTGGCCGCATTGAGGCCGTGGCTTCACAACCGGCGCAGGCGCTTGCCGATCCGGCCTCGGGAAAAATGGTAGGCATCGGTTTAACTATGGAAGCTATTGAGCAGACGCCCGTACTTTATGAGTTGATGACGCAAAATACATGGCAAAACAAACCCATCAATCTTGATAATTGGTTGCCGCGATATGTGTTTAACCGCTATGGCGTAAAAAGTAAAGAAGCGGAAGAGGCCTGGCAGATACTGCGTGCCACCGTTTTTAACGGCAAGGATATCCGCGACGGCGCTGAATCAATCATTACCGGAAGGCCTACCCTTGATTCGGCAGCGGTATGGACCCGGACTCACCTCAATTACAACCGAAAGGATCTGCTTCCGGCGTGGGATAAAATGATTGCAGCCGTACCACAGTGCAAACAAAGCAGCGGTTTTAATTATGATCTGGTTGATGTTACACGGCAGGTGCTGGCAAACTATGGCAGGCCTATCCAGTTAAAATGGATCAAAGCCTACCGTGATAAAGATGACAAAGCTTTTGTAAAATACACCAACGATTACTTAAGCCTGATAGCCGATATGGACAAGCTGCTGGCAACCCAAAAGGATTTTATGCTTGGGCCGTGGATAGCCGACGCCCGCGCCTGGGGAACCAACGCTGCCGAAAAAGCGCTTTATGAAAAAAATGCCCGTAACCTTATCACCCTATGGGGCGGGGCAGATAGTCCGCTGCATGAGTATTCATGCAGGCAATGGAGCGGTTTGCTTAACGATTTTTATAAAGTGAGGTGGCAAAAATTTTTTGAGCTTTTACAAAGTTCGCTGGAAACAGGTAAGGAGCCAGACTTTAAACAGTTTGAAGAAGCTATAAAAAATTGGGAGTGGGGATGGGTTAATTCGTCAAAAGCCTACCCGGCTGTACCTGTCGGTAGCAGTACACTGATAGCACAGCAGTTGTATGAAAAGTACCGGGCTAACATGGGTAATGATCTTAAATAACGGACATGAATAATTTAGATAAACCGGTAGTTCGGCCCGAAAAATCAATTTCCAAACCGGCCAGGCTATTATCGTTAGATGCGCTCCGTGGGTTTGATATGTTCTGGATCATGAGCGGAGAACGAGTTATACATGCGCTTGCCAAAGCCACCGGCTGGCCGGTTTTTGTATGGATGTCGGGCCAGTTGCACCATACGGTGTGGAACGGCATTACTTTTTATGATATGATCTTTCCTTTGTTTCTATTTATCGCAGGGGTTTCCATGCCATATTCGCTCGGGAGCAAAGCGGCTAAGTATGGCGTTGCGCATCCACATTTGTTGCCGCCGAATGCCAAACGCGAAATTTATATTTCCATGATCAGGAGGGCGCTTATACTGATTTTTTTAGGCATGGTGGTTAATGGTCTGTTCAAATTCAACGGCTATGAAAATACCCGCTTTGCCAGCGTGTTGGGGCGTATTGGTCTTGCCTGGTTTTTTGCGGGTATTATATACCTTAACTGCGGCATTCGCGGCCAGGCTGTATGGTTCGGCGTTTTGCTGTTAGGGTACTGGGCCGTCATGGAATGGATCCCCGTACCAGGTTATGGCGCAGGTGTTTTAACTATGAACGGGAGCCTCGAATCTTATATAGATCGCTTGTTGCTACCTGGCCGCCTGCATGATAAAGTACACGATCCTGAGGGCGTGCTATCTACCATCCCTGCTATAGGCACCGCTATGTTAGGCATATTTGCGGGGCAGTTTTTAAAGTTAGAGCGCTGGGATTGGCCGATGCGGAAAAAAGGCTTCGGACTATTTGTGGCTGGCTTATTACTTATCGGTATCGGCTGGTTATGGAATTTTGGTTTCCCTATAAATAAACGCTTATGGAGCAGTTCGTTCGTATTGTATGTTGGGGGCTGGAGTTGTGTATTCCTTTCAATATTTTATCTTATTATTGATGTTGCCGGGTGGCGTAAATGGGCGTTCCCTTTTGTGCTTATCGGTGTAAATTCCATAGTCATTTACCTCGCGTCGGAGGGGATAATAGATTTTCAGCATACTGCCAACTATTTTTTTGGCGGGATTATCAGTCATCTTTCGCAAAGCTGGCAACCGGTATGGGCAGCCATATCTGTAGTTTTTATACAGCTGAGTCTGCTTTACTTTTTGTACCGGAATAAGATTTTCCTGAAGATTTGACTTAATGGGCAGAAGTGTCCTCCTGCTATTTCGATAAAAATTTTATAACTACTAACATGAAGTACACATATCTCCTGTTTTCTATTTTTCTGCTGACTGCTGTATTTGTTCACGCGCAAAACCAGCCGGGAAGACAAGTGTCAAATTTTGATAAAAACTGGTTGTTTAATTTAGGTGATGTTACCAATGCTCAATTAGCAGGCTTCAATGATGCCGGATGGCGAAAACTTAATTTGCCGCACGACTGGAGTATTGAAGGTAAGTTCAGTAAAGACAATCCTGCCAAACCCGAGGGGGGCGCCTTACCCGGAGGTATCGGTTGGTACCGGAAAGCTTTTGTTGTGCCTGACGCAAATAAACGAAAATTGACTTACATAGAGTTTGATGGCGTTTATCAAAAAAGCGATGTGTGGGTAAATGGCCATCACCTTGGCTTCCGGCCTAATGGTTATATCTCGTTCCGATACGAGCTAACACCTTATTTGAAATACGGAGGACAAAAAAATGTTATCGCTGTAAAGGTTGATAATTCCACGCAGCCCAATTCGCGCTGGTATTCCGGATCCGGAATTTACCGGCACGTGCGCCTGGTAACCGTAAATAAAATAGCGGTTGATCAGTGGGGAACATTCGTTACTACCAACACGGTTAGCGAAGATAGCGCCAAGGTTTCCGTGAAAACCACCATCCGTAACAAAGGAGGGAAGACGGGCGAATATAAGCTAATTACCGGCTTGTATGACATGGCCGGTAAGGCAGTGGGCGGACGGGTAGTTAACCAACTGTTAATCAAAGATTCATTAACCATTGCTAATCAGGATTTGCTGGTGTTGAAGCCAAAGTTATGGTCGGTAACCAAGCCCGCGCTTTATCAGGTTGTATCAAAAATAATCTCGGGCAATGTTGTTTTAGACACTTACACAACTACCATTGGGATACGTGATTTTCATTTTGATGTCGATAAGGGTTTTATTCTGAATGGCGAAAGCGTAAAAATAAAAGGTGTTTGCCTGCACCATGATCTTGGCTGCCTGGGTGCCGCCTTGAATGTACACGCGCTTGCAAGGCAGTTGAAAATATTAAAGGAGATGGGATGCAATGGCATCCGCACATCGCACAACCCGCCATCGCCCGAACTCCTTAATCTGGCCGATTCAATGGGTTTTATAGTGATGGATGAGGCTTTTGACTGCTGGGAAAAGGCGAAGGAGAAATATGATTACCACCTGTTTTTTAAACAGTGGCATAAGCGCGATTTGGAAGACCAGGTATTGAGAGATCGTAACCATCCTTCGGTGATGATATGGAGCATAGGTAATGAAATACCGGAGCAAAGCGATAGCAGCGGTTTCAGGATAGCCAAAGATCTGGCCGCGATAGTGCACAACCTTGATAGTACACGTCCGGTTACGGCCGCCAACAATCATCCCGATACCAAAAATCAGATCATCAAGTCGGGCGCTATCGATCTGGTGGGTTATAATTATCATCACAACGATCTGGTTGGTTTTCATGAGCGTTACCCGGATAAGAAATTTATCGGCACGGAAACAACATCGGCATTGGAAACCCGGGGCATCTATGATATGCCGAGCGATAGTATCCGTCGCTGGTCTGACGAGGATAAGCAGCCCATGAATCCTGATTTCACCGTTTCGGCCTATGATAATGTTTCCACGCCATGGGGATCTACTCACGAAGAAACCTGGAAGATCATCAAAAAATACGATTTCCTTTCGGGCATGTTCATCTGGACGGGCTTTGATTACCTCGGCGAACCAACGCCATACACCTGGCCCGCGCGCAGTTCTTATTTCGGTATTATTGACCTCGCGGGCTTCCCTAAAGATGTTTATTACATGTACCAGAGCGAATGGACAAATAAACCTGTGTTACATTTATTTCCGCATTGGAACTGGGAACCGGGCAAAACCGTGGATGTTTGGGCCTATTATAATAACGCCGATGAAGTAGAACTCTATCTAAATGAAAAATCATTAGGCATAAAAAAGAAACAGGCTGATGACCTGCATGTAATGTGGCGGGTAAAGTATGAACCCGGCACCTTGAGGGCCGTATCCCGAAAAAATGGAGTTGTGGTTTTATCAACAGAGGTTAAAACAGCAGGTTCGCCCGCTGTTATCCAACTTTCGGCGGATAAAAGTATGCTCAAAGCAGGGGATGCGGATTTGGCCTTTATCACCGCTAAAGTGTTGGATAAGGATGGAAACCTTGTTCCATTGGCCAAAAATAAAATAACTTTTAAGGTTACCGGTGATGCCTTTATTGCCGGCGTTGATAATGGTGATCCGACAAGTCACGAACCTTTTAAAGCTAATTACCGATACGCGTTTAACGGGCTGGCTTTGGCTGTTATACAGGCGGGTGAAACGAGCGGGACGGTTATGGTCTCGGCAAAAGCAGAGGGCCTGCCCGCAGCAGAAATTAAACTGGTTGTAAAATAACTGAATTAAATACTTCGATCATGAAACAGCGTTTAATATTTGCCTTGTTCCTGTTGGTGTATTGCACCACTTTGCACGCGCAAAAGCATATGATACCTAATCCAATAACCGGAGGCTACTTTGCCGATCCTACTATTGTAAAAGATAAAGGCCGCTATTTTATTTATGCTACAATCGATCCATGGGGGGCTAACGAATTAGCTGTACTGGAAACAACCGATTTTATTAAGTTTAACAGGCATCATATCAATTGGCCAACAAAGCGGGCCTGTACCAGCAAAACCTCGCTTGATGAAATGGTTTGGGCGCCATCGGTAGTAAAGGGCAGAGATAGCCGGTTTTATATGTATGTAGCGGTAGGAGGAGAGGTTTGGGGAGGCGTAAGTAGCACGCCGCTTGGCCCCTGGAAAAACTTGAAAAAGGACAATTCACCAATGGTAAAATCTACAGATTATCCTAAAGTCCATAATATCGATCCGGATTGTTTTATTGATACCGACGGGAGTGCTTACCTATATTGGGGATCAGGTTATAACTGGATTAACGGGCACTGCATGGCCGTAAAGCTTAAAAGCGATATGGTATCATTTGATGGGGTACCTAAAGATATTACCACGCCGCATTTTTTTGAAGGGGCGCATATGGTTAAACGTAACCAAACCTATTACCTTATGTTTTCGGAGGGAAAAGCTATCGATGCAAGCTACCAGGTAGGTTATGCGAAAGGAAGAAGCCCTCTTGGCCCTTTTACTGAAAATAAGCATAGGGTAATACTGAATACCTCTGCTGATAGCACGGTTATTGGCCCCGGACATCATACTACTTTTTTAAATAAAGGGCAGCGCTATATTTTATATCACCGCATTTTTCCGCAAAAAGAATCTTTTGTGTTAAGGCAGCTTTGCCTTGATAGTTTAAATTTTGATGTAAACGGCGACATAAAAAAAGTGAGCACTAAAGGGGTGAAAAAAGTTTAATTGACAATTTGATAATCTTCACTATGAAAACCTGGTCTGACCCAAGTGGTCGTTAATAGATGATTTCTCTTTTTACTAAAGAAAAATGTTTTTTGATCAAACCGGATATTAAAAATGCACAAGTTATCATTCATCAATGGCTTTAGCTTGTTTTTGAACGTAACAATTAAATCGGAATAAGTGTTGCACCGGCGTATTTGCATAGGTTGAGATACTTTGTATTTTAGTAAGATGGAAAAAGTGCTGAACTGTTTGGTTATAGAAGATGATAAAGATGTGAATGCCTTTGTTTGCGATATGGTAAACCAAACAGCCTTTCTTAATCTTGCCGGGAATTATTTCAGCGCTGATGCCGCCCTGGAAACATTGCAAAATCGAAATATCGAACTCCTGATACTTGATATTAATCTGCCCGCGATAGACGGAGTTTGTTTATTGTTAAAGAATTGCTGATACCGGTATGTTTTCGGGCTTTACTTTTACGTGGTGACCTTTCAACCCGAAATATGCCACCACGGCGAAGCAAACCATAGGTACCAGGTAACCATATTGAATATTGCCCGTTATATCGCTGATATAGCCGAAAGCCCTCGGCAAAACCGCGCCGCCAACTATCGACATGATGATGAGACTGCTGCCAAATTCCGTATCTGCCTTCAGGTCTTTTATACCAAGCGCAAATATCGTTGGGAACATGATCGACATAAAGAAACATATACCGATTACGGTGTAAATGGTGATCATGCCGTGACCTAATACGGCAATTATACAAAGCAAAGCGCTCACGCCGGCGTAAACCGCAAGTAAAAGTGCCGAGCTGTAATACCGCATTAAAAATGTACCGATAAACCTGCCTGCCAGGAATGCGAAACCACATAAACCAAGGTAATCTGCCGCTTTCAGTTCCGTAATACCGGCCGATTTTGTGGCGTAAAGGATAAACAGGCTGAAAACACAAACCTGGGCGCCTACATAAAAGAATTGGGCGGCAACACCCCAGGCTAAGTGACGGTGCTTCAAGGCATGGAAAATGTTTTTGCTGGCTGCATGTCCCTCATGTTGCTTAATGCGTGGCAAGCGTGTAAATGCAAAAAGTATGGCTATAAATAACAGCACACTACCTAATATAAAATAAGGCATTTTTACAGATGATGCCTCGGCAGCCAGCGCCAGTTTTCGGCCTTCTTCTGTCATTCGGTTTAATTGAATCTCTGTATAACCTTTGGTTAATATAATACGTGCACCAATTATCGGTGCAAGTGTGGTGGCCAGCCCGTTAAACGATTGTGCAAAGTTAAGCCTCTGTGTGGATGTTGCCGGGTTGCCCAATGAGGAGGCGTAGGGGTTGGCTGCGGTTTCTAAAATAGTTAATCCGCATGCTATAATAAATAAAGCTACCAGGAAAAACGTGTATTGTTGCGTATTGGCGGCAGGTATAAACAGGTATGAGCCCAATGCGAAAACAAGAAGGCCGGTAATAATGCCCGCTTTGTAGCCATATTTTTTCATGATAAAACCGGCCGGTAAAGCCATCAGGAAATAGGCTATAAATACCGCCGAATCAACAAGGGTGGCCTGGACCGTAGTCAGCGTAAACGATTTTTTTAAGTGTGGTATCAGTATAGGGTCGAGGTTGTGCGCAAAGCCCCACAGAAAGAATAAACTGGTTATTAATATAAAAGGAAAAAGCGTGTTATTCTTTGTCATGATCGGATCATTGTATTGAATTTTTGATTAACCGTTAAAGGGTTCTGCCAACTATTTCCCTGTTATTTTACCAACCCATCCGCCTGCGCTATCCATACGAATGTTGATTACAGAGTTAGCGGATACCGTCCTTTCAGACCGGGTAAGGTTTTTGGGAAACGATAATACATCTGCCCATGATGTCAGTATGTAATTGCCGGCTGGTAAAAAATCCGTTTTAAACTGTATCGTTCTTTCTGATTCGTTGGTCATCGCGCCAATATACCAGTCTTTCCCGCTTCTTTTGGCGATAATAACGTATTGGCCGGGATAACCGCCAAGTACTTTAATATCATCCCAAACGGTAGGAATCTTGTTTAGAAAATCGGCACCAGGCTGCCCCAGGATATTTTCAGGTGCATCGCAGTAAACCGTAAACGGGCTTTCATAAATCACAAATTTGGCTAACTCGGCACAACGGCTGTTCATTATCTGGGTAGGGCTTCCTTGCCTGAAATCGCTTTTCTTTACATTGATGAAGCCGCCTGGAGTATAATCCATTGGCCCGGCCAGCATCCGGGTGAAGGGTAAGGTGGTATTATGCCCTGCTGTTATCCTGGTAGAAAACTTGGAATACTCCTCTCCCAAAACACCCTCGCGGGTTACCATATTAGGATATGTCCGCTCAATGCCATCTGGTTTAAAAGCGCCATGAAAATCAACCATTAAATGATATTCCGCCGCGGTTTGAATAATCAGCCGGTACCAGTTTACCATCTGCTGATCGTCGCGATCCATAAAATCAATTTTTATACCCGCAATACCCCATTGCTCGTAAAGGGGGAACGCTTTTTCAAAATTATCATTCCGGTTAACATCCGAACTGTAGAGCCAAAGCCAGCACTTAACATTTTTTGCTTTAGCATAGGCTAAAATCTCCGGCATGTTTAACTGCGGGGCAACTTTAGTGATGTCCGCGTCAGGCCTGTTAAACGGTCCATACCATTGCCAATCAATAAGCATATAAGGCCAGTGTTCTTTTGATGCCAGGTCAATATATTTTTTTATGGTTGGCATATCCACTTTTACATCTCCGCTCCACCAGTTGTCCCAGGCGCTCATGCCTGGCCTGATCCAGCCGGCATCTTTAAGTACGCACGGCGGATTAAGGTTTTGTATCAGTTCAGATTCGATCAGTTTACCCGGTGTACCTGCCAGCATTACTACACGCCATGGGGTAAACACGTTATTGGTAAAGCGCGCCTTAACACCATCTTCACCTTCGCCGGGCAAGGGCGACAGCTTAGTGGTCAGGCTGATCTTTTCGGTTGCAACGGTGTCAGTTTGCGTTGAGCCGATATAAAATCCAGGATAATTATCAATATTGGCTTCTGTAAAAGCGGCGTAATGGTGTTCGTCCAGTTCTACCAGCAGGGGTAAGCCCGCGATGGTTTTATTGGTAATGTGGTGCAGGTTTTTAGCTTTAAACTCAGTTTCCTGCGAACTGGTGTAGCTGCCATAATCTGCAACCCAGGTTTTTGCTTTTGCAGATAAATTAAAATCAGTAAGTTCTTTTACGATTTGCCCGTCGCCTATCTTATCAGCCCCAAATAGCTGGTAGCGAAAAGCAACCCCATCATTATAAGCCCTGAACCACATCGTCATGCGGCGCATTGGTGCTGATTTCTCTATCAGGTTTAATTCCAGTTCATTGTAACGGTCGGTTATCAGGCTGTGTTTGGCTTTTACTACAGGTACCCAGGTTTGGTTTATGGAATGCTCCTTATGATCGGTCACAGTCATATTGGTCCCCATCGCCGGTTCATCCTTAAACTCAAAACCGAGTAATGAAGGATAAACGATGGTTAGCCCATCGCTTGAAACAGTATATTTCAGGCTGCCGGTATTGCTCACTTCCACAATAACTTTTTTATCCGGCGATACCAGCTTAAAGGATTGTGCGAAAGCCGGAATTGTCATCAGAGTGGCAGCAACAAAGTTGCAGCAGGCTTTTAGGTTCATCATTATACAGCTCCTTCTATTTTTAAAACAAACGCTTCTTTACCAGGAGCCTGTTCCGGCAGTTTGCCTTCCTGGTACATGCCCCGTGCGTACCAGTCGCCCCGTTCGGGCGGACATTGCGGGCCCCAATGCGCCCAAATCCCGAATTTGGCATCACGAAACCATTCGGGTACCTGGTATTGGGTTAACGAATCCCAGCCGGACTTGAATGGTCCGGAAGTGGTCTCGGCGTTTAAATTTGTTTGAATAAGGCTACTTGCAAATCCCCTCGACAGGTACAGCGATGATACGCCTGCGGCTAAGCCTTTTATTAATGCTCTTCTTTTCATAATTAGTTTGGCAATTAAGACATTAAAGGAATGTTAGATTTTGCCAGAAACCGGAATCTGACCCGGCTCTACGAATCATAATGATTTATAATTGGTTGATAAGTGATTAGCACTCTCGTGTATAATCGATTATCAATCAAATGTCATGGAAATAAGATTTAAATAATTGACCTAATAGGACTTTTTTTTGTACAAAACCGACTTTTTGATGGGTGAGATGCGGTTGCCGTTGATAGGGGCAGGTGCTGATGATACGTGCAGGCAAGTAGACATCTATTATAACTCTCTTATTTATTGGTGTTTGCCAATAATAGAACTATGTAGGAAGACTGGTTATTACGGCGCGGAATGAAACTGCTTAAAAGTTATTATGGCTTGTTTCACATCATAGTATTAGTAACTACCTGCTAATGATTAAAACAAACCTGGTACATCTGCTTTTTGTATTCGCTGGGCGAAGTGCCTGTTAGCTTTTTAAATGTTTTAGAAAAATAGGAAAGGTTGATAAAACCGGTTTGCGCGCATATTTCAGAGTACGACATTCGACTTGTAGCCATCAGGTACTGTGCGCGTTCAACACGTTTTTCATTGATATAATTCAATGGCCTGGCTCCCGTGTGCTGCTTAAACAGCCTTGAAAAATAATCGACATTTTGATTGGCCCGGGAAGCAAGCCGGTTTACCGAGAGGTCCTGATGCAAATTGACAAGGATGTAATTTAGAGTTTCTGCAATTTTAACTGGTATGTTTTTCTGCTCGGGATGCTTAAATAATTGCGGATTTAGGAATTTTGCAGTCAACATGGTCAGGATCGCCTGCGTTTCGAGGTACGTAGAAATATTTTGTTGGTTGTTAAGCTCCTGATACTCCTTATAATAAATGTCTTTTTCATAAACTTTGGGGTTATCAGATCGATTAATCCCTCTGCCAGGGTTTATCTGAAGCAACCTGTTGAAAAGAGCAATGTCCATTTCAGTGGCCTTTGCTTTTAATATCACCCTGTTATCGGCAAAAAGAGAGCTTCCGTCTACCGAATCTTCAAAAAATTGAACAAAGAACTGCCCCAGGTAGTCGGTGCAGCTTAAGCTACAAAGGGTGAAACTCGGAATGATGTACAGGTAACCCGGTTCAAGTTTTAATGATCCAGCTGCATCTGACAACTCTCCTTCGCCGCTATCTATGTAATAAATTCGGTAATATGGGCTGATTACATTCCTGTAATTCCATTTAGCGTTCAACTTTACATAGTCAACATTGAGCAGAGAGAACGTGTGTTTTAAATTTCGTTTAATCATCTGAAACACAAATATGCAATTTGCTTTGATATACCCCAATGTATCTGAGCGTATTGGATATCAAAAAGTCGGATTTTTACAATAAAAAGTCCATTTTGAATAACAGTGTATCATTTATTTGCTATAAGTTTGATATTAACCCATGTAGGCTGGAACGAACAGTATTTCCTTTAAAGGGCGATAGGTTTAATAGTAGGTTCATGACAAATATTTTGAATTATATTCAAAATGCTATATTTATGAAAAGCCATTTTAAAATATATCCATTGTTGCTGGTTTCTTATTTTATTAATTAAACTTTACAATATCCTGTTCTTTATGCAATGAGATATAAATTATCACTAAGCGTTTGTTTGTTATTCCTGAAGTTCAGCGTTGTATTTGCGCAAAATGGCAAATACCAGTTTTCACAACTCAACATCAGCAATGGCTTATCTCACAACCAGGTAAACTGCGTTTTTAAGGATTCGGAAGGTTTTATGTGGTTTGGCACCGCTTCGGGCCTTAATCGTTATGACGGTTATACGTTCAAAGTATTTAAACATGATGCCAACGATAAGAAGTCTATCAATGCCGATTTTATAACAGCGATTTTTGAAGGACCGGACAAGATGTTGTGGGTATCAACAAGGGGCGGTTTTTGTTATTATAACCCCGAAACAGAGCAATTTGACAGTGATGTATCACGAATGACCGGCTATTTAAAAATTCCGGGATATCCTTACGTTACTAAAATGCTTCGAGGCGGTAAAGGCGAATTTTGGATTATTTGTCCCGATTCAGGTCTTTACAGGTATAATGAATTAAAAAAAACAACCAGACGGTACTATCATCATGGTTTAGTCTCATTATTACATTCAAACGCTATTGCTGATATTACCAGGGATAAAAATGGTAATATATGGCTGGTTTACCGGGACGCGGTGGTTGAAAAGCTCGATCCTAAACAAGATAAGATTACCTACCATACCGACATCTTTTCCAGATCTGCAAATAATAAAGAGGGTTACTATGCGATAACCGTCGACCGCGATAATGACCTGTGGTTATATTCTCCTAATTTTAATTCTGGCACATATTATTACTGTCCTACTTCAGGGAAATTCATGCACATTACCGACGAACCGGGCGCGGTAAAATTAAAGTCAAATAACATTAGCACTGTTCTTCAAGCTGATGATGGCCTCATGTGGATAGCAACTGATCATGGAGGTATTAACCTGCTGGATAAGAAAACGTTCTCGGTAACTTATTTGTTGAACCGGGAGGATGATGCTAAATCGCTTAGCCAGAATAGTGTTACCCTTTATAAAGATGATTCGGGTATTATGTGGGCCGGCACATTTAAAGAAGGGGTGAGTTATTATCATAAAAATATTATCAGGTTCCCTCTATACAGGCATTTCGCGTCTGATGCCAAAAGCCTGATTTTTGAAGACATTAATAAGTTTGCTGAAGACAAAAGCGGCAACTTGTGGATTGGCACCAATGGCGGAGGTTTGATTTACTTTGATCGCAGGGCGGGAAGTTTTAAACAATATAAACATGAGCCGGATAATCCAAATAGTCTTAGCAGTGATGTTATTGTAAGTTTATGCATTGACCATGAACACAAGCTTTGGATAGGGACCTATTTTGGAGGGCTGGACTGTTTTGACGGGAGTAAGTTTATCCATTATAAACATGATGATAAAGTAGCGGGTAGCCTTGCAGACAACCGGGTGTGGAATATTCTTGAAGATTCGTCTCACAGGCTATGGGTAGGCACATTTAACGCCGGATTACAAGTTTTTGACCGTGCGCAAAAAATGTTTTCCCCATCATTCAAGCAAACTGATATCAGAAGCCCTTTCGTATCCGCGCTTTTTGAAGATAAAACGGGTAATATTTGGGTTGGAGGCTATTTCGGCGTCGATGTGATTAAAAAAAACACAGGCCGCATCATTCATTACAGTAATGATAAGAATGCGGCCAAGGGTTTAATAAGCAATAGCGTCAACGGAATTAACCAGGATAGCCGCGGCCTTATGTGGATAACAACGCGCGAAGGAGTTAATGTTTTAAACCCCAAAAATGGGGCTTTTCAATCTTTAACGACACATAACGGATTGCCGGACAATAATGTACTTGATATGCTTGAGGATAGGTGGGGAGCTGTCTGGTTGAGTACGGCAAACGGAGTAAGTAAGGTATCCGTAACATCCAAAAAAGAAGCTTACACCTTTAGCTTTGAAAACTTTGATGAAAGTGATGGCTTACAGGGCCGGGAATTCAATGTTCAGGCCGCTCTTAAAACCGGCGATGGAAAACTGATATTTGGAGGGGGACATGGTTTTAACATTTTCGATCCTTCAACTATACATGCCAATATATATAAACCGAAATTGGTTTTCACAGATTTTTTGCTGTTTAATAAAAGTATTAAAGCAAATGAAGAAGTTAACGGGCATGTAATATTGTCTAAATCAATTTCGGCAACCCGCGATATTACGCTGAAGCATGGCGAAAACGTTTTTACGATTGAATTTGCGGCGCTTAATTTTTTTAATCCTAATAAAGTAAAGCATCAGTACATGATGGAGGGATTTGATAAGGGTTGGATTGATGCGGATAATGCTACACGAAAAGCTACCTATACCAACCTTGACGGCGGCGACTATACCTTTAAAGTAAGGGCCATCAGCCAGGAAAGGACGTGGGAGCCTGATTGCATTACGTTAAAAATCAAGGTATTACCGCCCTTCTGGAAATCGAAAGTTGCTTATGTTATTTACGTTTTGCTTTTGGTTGCAACACTCTTTCTGATGCGGAGGCGAGGTATCCAAAAAATAAGAAGGCAGTTTGAAATTGAAAAGGAAAAACGCGAAGCTAAGTTGCTGATCGAAAACGAACGTAACGAGGCCCGGCGCATGCACGAGCTTGATATGATGAAAATTAAATTTTTCACCAACGTAAGCCACGAATTCAGGACCCCGTTATCATTAATTATGGCACCGGTTGATAAGATTTTAAAGCAAACCGAAACCGAAGAGCAGCGAAACCAGTTGCAAATGATTAACCGAAATGCAAGGCGTTTACTGAATATGGTAAATCAACTGCTCGACTTCAGGAAAATGGAGGTACAGGAACTCCGGCTGCATGCCCGGAGCGGGGACATCGTAAATTTTATTACAGAAATGGTTTATTCATTTTCGGATATGGCCGAGAAAAAAAATATCAGGCTGGTATTTGATTCGGAAATAAAAAGCCTCATCATCAATTTTGATCACGACAAAATTGAGCGAATCATTTTTAACCTGCTTTCCAACGCGTTTAAGTTTACGCCTGATGGTGGTAATATTAGTGTATTGATATCAATAATTGAAAAAAACGTCGAAACAAAGCAACTGGAGATAAAAGTTATAGATACAGGTATCGGAATCCCATTGGATAAGCAGGATCGCATTTTTGAACGCTTTTTTCAAAACGATATACCAGGCACCATGGTTAACCAGGGCAGCGGGATAGGTTTATCAATAACCAGGGAATTTGTAAAGCTGCATAATGGCGAAATATCAGTTCAAAGCGAATTGGGCCAGGGTAGCACTTTTACTATCCACATGCCTGTTGACCTGGCAACGGAGCCTGTATTATCCATCTACGAAACTAACTTACTCAAATCAGAATTACAAGATAGCACCGAATTGGCAAAGGCGGGAAGTGGTATTAACAGAAAGCTTACCGTATTGCTGGTTGAAGACAATGAGGATTTTCGTTTCTATCTGAAAGATAATTTAAGCGAAACCTTCAACATCATTGAGGCAGCCAACGGAAAGGAAGGATGGCAAAAAACGCTTGCACTTCACCCTAACCTCGTAGTTAGCGATATCAGTATGCCCGAAATGAATGGCGTCGATTTGTGCCGTAAAATACGCAACGATAAACGTACATCCCATATACCGGTAGTATTGCTCACCGCGGTAACTGATGAAGAGCAGCAATTACAGGGGCTTGAAACCGGCGCCAACGACTACCTGACCAAGCCTTTCAACTTCGAGATCCTTACCTCGAAGCTTAAAAACATACTGGCCATGCAACAGGATATGCGTAAAACCTACCAAAAGCAGCTTGATGTTAAGCCAACAGAGATAGAAACCGAATCGTTTGATGAAGCGTTTATTAAAAAGACAGTACAACTGATTGAAAAGAACATTGATAACGCTGAATTTTCGGTGGAAGAACTGAGCAGCGAGCTATGTGTAAGCCGTGTAACCCTCTATAAAAGAACCCTCGCTTTAACCGGGAAATCGCCGGTGGACCTGATCCGTACTATCCGCCTCAAACGTGCCGCGCAATTGCTTGAAAATTCGCAGCTAACCATATCACAAATCTCCTACAAGGTGGGCTTTAAAAGCCAGAAGTATTTTGTACGATGTTTTAAAACTGAGTTTAATTGCCTTCCTTCAGCCTATTCCTCAAAAAAAAATAAATAACCTTTTATAGCATTTGCACTTTCCGCTTCCGGCCTTCTTATCAAATGGTATAGCCGGATGTTCAAAAGTCCTCTTTGGGATATTAAACTGCTGTGAACAAACATGGCATGCTGTCTTAACATTTGTATCCCTATTTATAAACAATCTATTACGTACTAAAATTTAGTTTAGCGGCGCAATCAACAACTCTTTAGTACAAAATACAATGAGTTTTGTATTGCTTAGCCAATTTTAAAACCTGCTTAATTTACTATGATGTTAAAATACATACATATGCTATTTCGGGGACGTAGGATATTGTACATACAGGCGAACCGATAACTTGCCTTGCCGAAATGTTATTCATGCTTTTACAGCTGGCTGCAATTAAAATTCCCACGACAATAATGCCTCCTTTAATCACATCCACATCTGCTTTTGGCATCCCATATTAATAACCATCGCTATACCATGCTTACAAAAATTCCCTTCTTCAAAATTTTTTACTTCTTGATTTTATTTTTAATTATTTCTGCAAACTCAATAGCCCAGCTACCAAATGTATCAGGTTCAAAACGCGAACACATTTCAATAGATAACGACTGGCGTTTTGCGTTGGGACATGCTTATGATGTTTCGAAAGATTTTTATTATGGAACCGGTGGTTTCTCTTACCTGGCAAAAACAGGTTATGGAGACGGTGCCGCCTCGGCAGAATTTGATGACAGAGGTTGGCGAAAACTCGACCTGCCGCATGACTGGGCGGTTGAACAGTCCTTTAGCCCTAAGGGTAGTTTCAGCCATGGATCGAAGGCAATCGGCCGTAATTTCCCGGAAGCCAGTGTAGGCTGGTACCGCAAAACTTTTGCTATCCCCGCCTCCGACCTCGGTAAACATATATCCATAGCATTCGATGGCGTTTTCCGCAACAGCATAGTTTGGGTAAACGGACATTTTTTAGGTACCGAGCCCAGCGGTTACCACGGCTTTGAATACAATATTTCAGAATATTTAAACTATGGCGGCAATAACGTTATAGCCGTGCGTGCAGATGTAACTATGGAAGAAGGCTGGTTTTACGAGGGGGCCGGTATTTATCGCCATGTATGGCTTAACAAAACAGATCAGCTTCATATTTTGCCCGAAGGAACCTTTGTTACCACAACGGTAAAAGATAATGTGGCCGGGGTTACCGCGACATCGGCTATAAGTAATGATAGTGAAAAGCCAAGGAGCTTTGATATAACCCAAACAATTATTGATGATAAAGGGAAAGCCCTTGCAGCAAAAAACACTACCGGAGTTGTTTTAAAGCCGTTCGCAGCTAAGGATATTAAAAGTTTATTAAATGTTAGCAATCCAAAGCTATGGTCGTTAGATATGCCCTGCCTATATCAGCTAATTACCACCGTTGAAGAGAATGGGATTGTTTTGGATAGTTATGTAACAACGTTTGGCATTCGTACCATCAGGTTTGATGCTAATGAAGGTTTTTTTCTGAACGGTGAGCATGTAAAAATACAGGGCACCAACAATCATCAAGACCATGCTGGTGTTGGCGTTGCGCTGCCGGATGGTTTACAGGAATTCAGGATCAGGACGTTAAAGGGGATGGGTTGCAATGCATATCGCTGCTCACATAATCCCCCGACGCCAGAATTGCTTGATGCGTGCGACAGGTTAGGTATGCTGGTTATTGACGAAAACCGTTTGATGGGTACCACTTCGACACAGTTGAACGACCTGAAAAGGATGATAACGCGCGACCGGAACCATCCCAGTATCATCAGTTGGTCGATAGGGAACGAAGAGTGGGCTATTGAAGGCAATATTAAAGGTGCGCGGATAGCTGCAACTATGCAGGCTTTCGCTAAATCGGTTGATTCAACACGCTACATCACCGCGGCCATCAGCGGTGGCATTGGCTGGGGTATATCGACCGTGATAGATGTGTTAGGCTATAACTACGTAGCTACTAAAAACACTGATGAGCAACATAAAAAGTACCCTGATCAATTTAGCTGGGGTACCGAAGAGGGGTCGACAGTTGCCTCAAGGGGAATTTATGAGAATGATCCGGACAGGCACCAGCTTGCAGCATACGACCGGAAGCAAAACGATTTTTTTTATAGCCTGGAACAAGGATGGAAACATTACGCCTCACGCCCGTACCTGGCCGGCATGTTCATCTGGACAGGCTTTGACTACAGAGGGGAACCTACACCGTTTGGGTGGCCCTCTGTCGGATCATACTTCGGGATGGTTGATGCCTGCGGCTTTCCCAAGGATGATTACTATTATTTAAAGTCGTGGTGGACGAAACAAACGGTAGTGCATATTTTGCCGCACTGGAACTGGCAGGGTAAAGAAGGCCAGGAGATACGGGTATGCACCTACAGCAATTGCGACGAGGTAGAGCTTCTTCTAAATAAAAAAAGCCTCGGCAAAAAAACGATGGAGCAGAACGGGCACCTCGAATGGCAGGTAAAATACCAGCCCGGCACATTGCAGGCGGTAGGTTATAACAAAGGCATAAAAGTAGGCAGCGATATGGTTAAAACCACGCTGCCACCGGTTCAGGTTAAGCTATCAGCCAACAGAAAAGCGATCAGGGCTGATAAAAAAGATATGGCCATAATTACGGTTGAGGCTGATGATAAAAACAATCTCCGGGTGCCTACGGCGCAGAATGAGGCGACCTTTTCAATTACAGGCCCTGGTAAAATTTTAGGAGTAGGCAATGGCGATCCGACTTCGCTGGAAGCGGATAAATACGTAGAAAGGATCGACCTTGTTCACATAGATACGTTAAAGGAGAAATTTGTTGACGATTTAAATCCAAAAGCTGAAGTGGCCGAGCATTATAACGACAGCAAATGGCAAAACGCCTTTATGGATACAAGGGATGATGAATTTGGGCGAAAGGTGAAAGCGATAGTCTACCGTGCCGGTTTCAATATGCCTGCTGATGTTGCAGCTGCAACGGCTACCTTTTTCAGTAAAAACATCGGTACGGTTCAAAATATTTTTATTAACGGTAAGGAAATAGGGCATCAAATTAAAGTGGCCGATCTGAACACCGATTTTAAACTGGATGCTTCATTGCTGCACCCCGGCAACAACACTCTTGCTATTGTAGCAACACCATTGCTTAAAGCTAATATATGGGCAAGTGTTAACACCGATCCCGGCCTCATCCAGTTGGTTTATCCCCCTGCTCCTTATAAGCGAAAACTTTTTAGCGGGTATGCACAGGTAATCGTTCAGTCAACAGGGCAACCGGGAACTATCGTTTTAAAGGCAAGCTCGCCGGGCTTAAAATCTTCGGCTTTTGAAATAACGGCTGCTGAAAAATAATCTATAAATAACCAATCCAAAGAAATAGTTTTTATGAAATATATAATTACCTGTTTTATCGCGCTTTTTTTGTTTGGCGGTGTATCTGCACAAAACAAAAACGAGGCGGCCATTAAATTGAAGATCAATAGCGTGATCAAAAAGATGACACTTGAAGAAAAAATAGCGATACTGCATGGTAACGCCTTGTTTTCGTCGGCAGGTGTGCCCCGCTTAGGTATCCCTGAATTAACGTGTGACGATGGGCCGTTAGGCGTGCGGGAAGAGATAAAACGCTTTGATTGGGCTTCGGCAAACTGGACAACGGATTCTGCTACTTTTTTACCCAATGGTTCGGCGATAGCCGCTACCTGGAACCCAACTATGGCCAATAAATATGGTGTGGTAATAGGAGAGGAGGCTAATGCCCGAAAAAAGAATGTAATGCTTGCACCCGCCTTTAATATTTGCCGGATGCCGCTTTGTGGCCGCACTTATGAATATTACTCAGAAGATCCCTACCTGAACAGCCTGCTGGCCGTTCAGGCGGTAAAGGGTATCCAAAGCCAGCATGTGGCTGCCTGTATAAAACATTTTGCTGCCAATAACCAGGAGCTTAATCGGGATAGCGTAAATACCATAGTTGATGAAAGAGCCTTACAGGAAATCTATTTTCCCGCCTTTAAAGCGGCGGTTCGGCAGGGTAATGCTTATACCGTAATGTCGGCTTACAATAAGTTAAATGGTTATTGGTGTTCTGAAAACGGTTATTTATTAAATAAGGTTTTAAAAAATGACTGGGGTTTTAAAGGTGTAGTGATGTCTGACTGGGCCGGAACGCATCATACTGTTGCGGCAGCAAATAACGGTCTCGATATTGAGATGGGATCCGGCGGACCTTACGAGCAATGGTACATGGCCAAACCATTGCTTGCCGCTGTGAAGGCGGGCAGCGTTTCGCAGAAAACCATTAACGATAAGGTAAGCAGGATTTTATGGCTTATGTACCATACGTCCATGAGTGCCAATCATCCAAAAGGATCGATCTCAACCCCTGAGCATGGCAAAGCCGCGTATGAGATCGCCTCAGAGTCTATCGTACTGCTAAAAAACGACAAACAACTTCTGCCTTTGCAAATAGGCAGTATTAAACACATTGCCGTTATAGGAGATAATGCGATACGCACGTTTGCCTTGGGCGGATACGGTGCAGGTGTAAAAGCCAAATATGAAGTTACGGCTTTGCAGGGGATAAAAATAAAATTCGATAAAATTGCCGAAGTTAGTTTTGCCCAGGGTTACCGGGCCAATTACCAAGCTAACAAAACCGCCGTGCAAAATGGTGATTATAATAAACCCGATCAAAACCTGATTGATGAAGCAGTAGCGCTTGCTAAAAAAAGTGATGTTGCTATCTTGTGTATTGGCTCAAACCGTGAATATGAAAGTGAAGCCCATGATCGTAAAAGCCTTGAACTGCCTTTTGGTGAGCAGGCATTGGTTAACGCTGTAAGCGCGGTTAACCCCAATACCGTTATCGTAGTGATGGCCGGTGCGCCCTACGATTTGAATGAGATCAGTAAATCTAATCACACCATTGTTTGGTCGTGGTTTAACGGTTCGGAAGCTGGTAACGCGCTGGCAGATGTTTTGAAAGGAACTGTAAACCCCTCGGGTAAGCTGCCGTTTACCTTCCCGGTTTCATTAAATGACTCACCGGCTTTTTATATGGATACCTACCCGGGAAATAAGCTCACGGCCGAATATAAAGAAGGTATTTTGGTAGGATACCGCTGGTATGATACCAAAAACATAACGCCGCTTTTCCCTTTTGGATATGGACTGTCTTACACCGGTTTTTCATTAAGCCATCTGGCTACCGATAAGCCGGTATACAGGAAAAACGAGATAATACATGTACGGTTCACAATAAAAAATACGGGCGACAGGTACGGCGCCGAAGTTGTACAGCTTTATGTAAGCGAACCGGTTAGTACCGTGCAGCGTCCTCAAAAAGAGCTTAAAGCCTTTAAAAAGATCTTTTTAAAGGCCGGCGAATCAAAAACGATAGATATGCAGGTAAAGGTTACAGATCTTGCGTTTTATGACGAAGCGAAAAAAGGCTGGAATACGGAAGCGGGCGAGTACGTTATTGAGTTAGGTAATTCATCACGTAATATTATTCTAAAAACAAAAATTACAGTTAAGTAACTGTGTAATGCACACTATTTCATGAAAACAATAACCATAGCCATCCTGTTTTTGGTTTATAGCATGTTAAGCTTCGCCCAACTTCCGGGCGCTATCATGCGAAAACAGCTATTTGATTACGATTGGAAATTTAACCCTGGCGATGATTCGCTGGCGAGATTAAGAGACTTTAACGATAAGCCCTGGCGTAACCTTGACTTGCCGCATGATTGGAGTATTGAGGGGAAAGTGAGCCTCAAAAATCCAACCGGCGGTGCGGGCGGTTACTTCCCGGCTGGTATCGGTTGGTACAGAAAAACGTTTAGGGCTCCTCCCGAATGGAAAGAGAAAGAGGTTTCTGTTTATTTTGAGGGAGTTTACATGAATGCTGAAGTGTTTATCAATGGTAAATCACTGGGCATCCGGCCTTATGGCTATTCTTCATTCAGTTATGATCTTTCACCTTATCTTGATTTTGATAAAGAAAATGTGATAGCCGTACGTGTTGATGATTCACAGCAGGTTAATTGCAGGTGGTATAGCGGCTCTGGAATTTACCGCCACGTATGGTTGAATATTACTAACCCTGTGCATATTGCCGGATGGGGAGTTGCGGTTACAACCCCCGAAGTATCTCCAAAACAGGCCTCAGTGCTTGTTAAAGCGAAGGTGAAAAACCAAACGGACATTCTGCAGCGGATTACTATCAACACAGGCTTGTTTTATGGGGGCGCTAAAAACGTAGGAAATAGCAAAGTAAGTTTAGAGTTACCGGCAAACAGTGAAAAAGAGGTAGCACAGATTATAAAAGTGTCGAAGCCCCTGTTATGGACACCCGAAACCCCATATTTATACCAGGCCCGGATCCGGATATCAAAAGGCAATGAAAAAATTGATAATACGAATACCACTTTCGGCATCCGTTCAATAAAATTTACTGCCGAAGATGGTTTTCAGCTCAATGGTAAAACGGTAAAGATCAGCGGTGGCTGTGTTCATCATGATAACGGCTGCCTCGGTGCCGCCGCTTTTGACCGGGCCGAGGAGCGTAAGGTGGAGTTAATGAAAACTTCGGGGTTTAATGCTGTACGCACTTCTCATAATCCCCCTTCTGAAGCTTTTTTAGATGCCTGCGACAGATTAGGTTTATTGGTTATCGATGAAGCTTTTGATGGCTGGAAGGTTAGTAAAAACAAGTATGATTATTCGGCTTATTTTGACCGTTGGTCTAAACCAGATCTGGAAACGATGGTGCTGAGGGATAGGAACCACCCGTCAATTTTTATGTGGAGTATAGGAAATGAGGTGGTTGAAAGAAATAAGCCCGAAGCTGTGGTAACCGCTAAAACGCTTGCAGGTATTGTTAAAAATATAGACAGCACACGGCCTGTAACATCGGCGATAGTAAAATGGGGCAACGACTGGGAATCGTTAGACCCACTTATGGCAGCACACGATGTTTGCGGTTATAATTACCAGCTGCAGGGCGCGCCTGCCGACCATAAAAGGGTTCATTCACGTGTTATTTTTCAAACCGAATCGTACCCGCGCGATGCATTTGCCAATTGGAAGCTGGTGCAAAATAATAACTATATCATAGGAGATTTTGTATGGACAGCTATAGATTATTTAGGTGAAGCTGGAATTGGCCGTTGGTATTACTCGGGCGAAGTGCCGGGCGAGCATTGGGAAAATAATCTTTTTCCATGGCATGGCGCATATTGTGGGGATATTGATTTAACCGGATGGAGAAAGCCTATATCGCACTACCGCAGCATGTTGTATAATGATAAGGAAAAGCTGTATATGGCTGTTCGCGAACCCAACCCCGAGCCATTGGAAATCAAAGAAACCTGGTGGTCGGTTTGGCCCACGTGGGAAAATTGGACCTGGCCTGGCTTTGAGGGCAAAAAACTGGATGTAGAGGTGTATTCGAGATACCCCAAGGTAAGGCTTTATTTCAATGACAAACTTCTTGGTGAAAAACTCACAACAGCACAGGAGGAATTTAAAGCTACTTTTCCTGTTCCTTATGCGGCGGGAACCCTCAAAGCAGTAGGCGTAGAAAATGATAAAGTGATGGAATCAACCACACTGCAAACGTCGGGTTCTGCTGCTAAGATCCGGCTCTTTGCCGACCGCAAACAAATATTGCCGAACGGACAGGACTTATCCTATATTACAATTAAAGTAACCGATAAGGACGGCGTTATTCAACCCAATGCATCAAATCGGCTTCAATTTAAACTTGAGGGGCCGGGCGTAATAGCCGGGGTTGATAATGCCGATGTTAAAGACACAGACCCTTATGTCGGCAATTCCCGTAAAGCCTGGCACGGCCGTGCCATGTTGGTGATCAGAAGTACGCATAACGCCGGCGATATCAAACTTACAGTAAGTTCGGCGGGATTGACCGAAGCGACAGTAACGGTCAAAGCCCACGCAAATTAATAGATAGATTTTCCAACCAACTATAACAACCTAAAATGATAAGTAAAGTAAAAAAGATCGTCGCCCTCGGCCTGGTACTTTCAACAAACACATTAATGCTGTATGGGCAAAACCTGCCCGTTAACAAAGGACCGTTCAATCCTTCGGATTCTTCATTTAAGCAATACCAATATCCCGCCTGGTTCAGAGATGCCAAGTTTGGTATCTGGGCGCATTGGGGCCCGCAGGCTGTTCCACGCCAGGGTGACTGGTATGCCCGAAATATGTACATCCAGGGCAGCGAACAGAATAAATATCATGTTGCACATTACGGGCATCCGTCAAAATTTGGGTACAAGGACATAATCCCGTTTTGGAAAGCTGAAAAGTGGGACCCCGAAAAATTGATGGCGCTTTATAAAAGGGCCGGGGCAAAATACTTTGTGAGTATGGGCACCCACCATGACAATTTCTTCTTATGGAACTCTGCACTGCACCGGTGGAACGCTGTGCAAATGGGGCCGCATAAGGATGTGGTTGGCATCTGGCAAAAGGAAGCTAAGAAGAATGGCCTTAAATTCGGGGTTTCGGAGCATTTGGGAGCGAGCTTTACCTGGTACCAACCGGCTCATAATGCTGATACATCCGGCGATTATAAAGGCGTGCCATACGATGGCAACGATCCGCAGTATGCGGATTTGTATCATTCAAAGGCAAAACCCGATGACCGTGCGTGGTACACTACCAACCCCGAATGGCAACGCACCTGGTATAAAGCTGTTAAAGAATTGGTAGATAATTATCATCCCGACCTGCTTTATTCAGATGGATGGTTCCCGTTTGGGGATATTGGCCGGGATATGTTAGCTAATTTTTACAACGGAAACATCGCATACAACAACGGTCGGCTCAACGCTGTGTATAACTGCAAGCAGGCATCGAACGGGATGTGGGTGCAGGATATTGAACGGGGCGTTCAGGATTCGATCAGTCCATATCCATGGCAAACCGATACTTCTATAGGCGATTGGTTTTACCGCACCGGTCAAACCTATAAAAGCGGCACCGACATTATACAAATGTTGGTAGATATTGTAAGCAAAAACGGAAACTTGCTGATTAACATCGTTCAAACACCGGAAGGCGACCTGGAGCCTGATATGCTGAATACACTTGATGAGATTGGCAAGTGGACGGCCGCTAATGGCGAAGGTATATACGGATCACGCCCCTGGAAAATATTCGGCGAGCGGCCGCAGAATGTGGCAACTGTTAAAACCAGCGCCTTTAACGAAGACCGGGTTAAGTATACAGGGGAAGACATTCGCTTTACTTGCAACGGCAACAAGTTATATGCATTTCTGCTCGACAAACCTACAGGAGATATCAGAATCAAATCGCTCGGTAAATCATCAGCCCTGAATAAACAGAAAATAACCTCGATAAAGCTTTTAGGCAGTAAGGAAAAGATCAGGTGGCAACAGGAAGATGATGCGCTGATCATTAAAAAGCCTGTGAATTTACCGGACTGGAAAGTGACGGGTATCAAGATTGATCTTGCTGATTAAGCGGGATAAGTGATAAATAGAAATTAAACTAACAAAATGTGTTTCCACCCGGGGACACATTTTGCATTAAACAGCTTTAAACCGATAAACAACCAGAAAACATAATGAGAACTTTAATACTCGTAACCATATTTAGCAGCTGGCTGGCGCATGTATCCGCGCAAAAATCTGTACCGCTTTACCCCGGCGATATTCCTAACGGTAAACCCACACCTGCAACTTATAACGAAAAACCTAATGAATGGGGCGGTACTGCCAATGTATCTGTGCCAACGCTTACACCCTATTTATTGAAGGAAGGTGCCATGCATACCGCCGTGTTGGTAATTCCGGGCGGCGGCTACTCGGCGGTGGTCATGGGGCATGAGGGAGAAGCCATAGCAATCGCCTTTAACAAAATAGGGGTAGCCGCATTTGTATTGAAATATCGATTGCCGAATGATAGTATCATGGTCGACAAAACTATCGGTCCTTTGCAGGATGCACAGTCGGCTTTGTGCATGATCCGCAAAAATGCGAAACAGTGGAATATTGACCCTGCTAAGGTGGGGGTGATCGGCTTTTCTGCAGGTGGGCATTTGGCCTCGACCCTGGGTACACATTTCGACAAACCGGCGATAAAGAACAGCGATCATATCAGTCTCCGCCCGGATTTTATGGTATTGATATATCCCGTTATTACGTTTGGAACATTCGCCCATTCCGGGTCGCGCGAAAATCTGATCGGCAGAAACCCGGCACAAAAACTGATCGACCTCTACAGCAACGAAAAACAAGTTACCGCCGCAACACCGCCCGTATTCCTGATGCATGCCGAAGATGACAATGTAGTGCCTGTTCAAAATACTTTATTATTTTACAACGCGTTAATCCAAAACAAGGTTAAAGGAGAAATGCATATCTATGCCAATGGGGGCCACGGTTTCGGCTTATATAATTCAACTACACGCGATTACTGGTTTGATAGGCTAAAGGCTTGGATGGATACCAATGGCTGGCTTAAATAGCTGTATGAACCATCGTAAATGGATTTAACCCTTGTACGTAGTTTCCGACGAAACTAAAGTTTCAATCCAGCCGTCTTGGTTATAAGGTACTTTTCTTAAAGTCCTCCAAAAAAGGCGAGGATATTTGGATACGGGCCCTGGCAAAATACGAAGTCCGCTAATTTTTCAGCCATAAAAAAGCGATCAGGTAAAGTGCAAGCCTTACCTGATCGCTTTTTTATTTGTTAAGGAGGCTTTCGCTACTTTTTCAATAGCAAAACAGCTGTTAATTTCCGCCTTGCTTAATGGCATTTATGGTACGCTGATCTTTTACAGTATAAGTTCTCCTGTCTAAAGCGCCGCCTGTGTCCCAATAAAACGGTAACATCCCGCGTGTTTTCGCTTGTTTGGTTACATACATGTTCCAGTAGTCAACCGCATCCTCATGTGTTGGCAAATCTAACGGGACATGCGCCGTATTGTCACGCCTGTAAGCGCCGTACTCGCCTAATAAAACCGGGATTCCCTTATCAACAAACTTTGTCTTCATCCTATCAAAAGAAGCATCAACTTCGCTTTCTTCACCCCAGGTAGCGTTTCGGTCGGGTTCGATGGCAGAATGGTGCCCTTTACCCCAGTAATAAAACATTTTACCCCAGCTCGCGTCATTATCCAGCAGGCAACAGAATTGAAACGGTGAGTAATAATGCACCTCAACCATCATCCGCGCAGCAGCCGGGTCTTGCGGCAGGGTTGTCATGAAATCGCTTGTCTTTTCCATATTGGTTGCAGGGCCCTGAAGTACCAGTACACGGTAGGCATTCTTACCGCCCGTTGATCTGACCGCGCTGATAAAGGTTTGATGATAGGTTAAAAGAATTGCTGTCGCTGCTGCGTCGTCTGCCGCTGGCTCGTTGGCGCTGGCAAACATTAAATGTTCGTCAAAATCGCGCATGGCGGTTGCAATTTGTTCCCACAACGCTTTTTGCTTAGCGTTAACAGAATCCTGTTTTATTTTGGTGATGTTATTTTCAAGCCAGCCGCCATCCCAATGGATGTTCAGCAATACATACATATCGTTTTTTACGCAATATCCTACAACATCTTTTACCCGTTTAAGCCAGTTTGGGTCTATTTGCGCTGTCGCAGGGTTGCTTAGATGGCCCATGTTCCAGGCACATGGAAGGCGTATGGCATTAAAGCCCTGCTGTTTTACAAATTTCACATAATCTTCGGTGATGAGCGGATTGCCCCAGCCTGTTTCGCCGCCCGAGGCTTCCAATGTATTGCCAATATTCCAGCCCAGCTTAATTTTTGCCGCAAGCTGAACTGCATTGCTACTCATTCCAGTAGCATCCGGAGCAATTGGCGAGGTATTGTAGTCGGGATATAGATTGGCAGTTTGAGATACTTTCAGGCTCCTGGCCTGGCCGTTCGAGGAGTTTATGGTTAAAGTACTTGAGCGTGTTGATCCGGTACCATTAGATGATAAGGTTTTTATATGAACCACCGTTTGCCCACTATTGCCGCTGGTTACATTTAACTGCAGCCATGATGACCCGGGATTAACGATGTTCCATGTGGCGTTACAGGAGATGGAAAAATCCTGGGTTCCGCCATCAGGAGTAAATGTGATAGCTGTTTGATTTACCGTAAGCTCGGCAGGCGTGCTTTTCGTTTTACTGCACGAAAAAAACGCTAACAGCGTTAGCGTTATCAAGAGTACAGGTTTTAAGAACGGTGTTTTTTTCATTTTTTTAATGCTTGTATTTAAATATGTTGTTTGTTTTTTATGCGATTGTTTATTTGGCTTAAGGTTGGTAGAGTTACATGATTTTAAATTGATTGGCAGCCGGTTTTAAAGCATCTTGCTAAAAAATGCCGGGGCCCTGTTTGTAACCCCAGGCATCCATTTATATTCAACTAACTTTTACTTTTTGATTAACTGCCCTTGAAATACAAGCAGCCAAGTTATTCCCGACCGGGAGTGATCCTTTACTTTGGATACGTTGGATTTCTATCGCAGCACCGCTTTTAAAAATGCCGGGGCGGTTAAGCCACGTGCATTCACTTATAATCAACTAACTCTCTCGCTTATTTTATTCTCACCACCCTGATATTATCAATAGCCGCCTCGAAAGTTTGGACAGTGCTTGACCCGTCATTGATAAATTGAAATTCGATGCCACCGGCGCCGGTGGCACCAAGAAAATCGGTGAGGGTTGCGGCGGGGAAGCCTTTGTTATCTACAAAGCTTGAAAACGGTATGGTAACCGTTTGCCAGCCCTTTGTTGTAAATGCCGCTGTTGCGCCTGTGGCTGTTTTCCACGGGCGATAAAGGGCTGCGTAACTACCGTAATCCTTTAAAATCTGGATCGAGCCGTTTACCCATGGCTTGGTGGCCGAAATCTCGAACTTAACGGCATAATGGCTCAAGGTATCTTTTAAATTTGCCTGGGGAACCCATTGTGCCGCGTTGATATTGATTGAACGGCCACCGTTCCACCAGGACCAATCGCCGGCCGGAACATTTGAGGCAGCCATTATGCCATAATAGCCCGTGTTACCAGGATAGGAGGCAGAACTGTTTGAGGTATTCGATCCCCATGAAAAATTGTTTACGTTATCATAATTGTTCAATACCCCGGCAGTAAAATTATGTACAGCATAAACGGTAGCAGCTTTGCCCGACTTGGTTTCAACGCTTACAATTCCCCCTGTTTGCGTGATGCCGGAAGGTACCGCGAGGCTGAGGCTTGTGCCGTCGTTTGACGATTTAAAACCGGTAATATTAATTCCGCCGTACACCACGCTATTAACAAAGAAAAAGCTGAGCCCGTTAATCCTTACCGAATCGCCAGGATTAGCGCTTTCGTTAGAAATACCCGAAATAGTAGGGGCGGGGGCAACGATAGGAAACGAAAACGTAGTTTCGCCATGGTTGGTAACATAATGTATGGTATTCAGCTTATCGGAGGGAACCGACGGAAACGCGATAACCGCCGGGATCAACGCGATGGCGCTGGTATCGGAAAACCAGGCATCGTTAAAAGAACCTTTTACCCCGTCGAAATTGATAGCAAGCGCGCCCCGCAGATTTTTGCCCGAAATAACTATCCATTGGCCGGTACCAACGCTGCTCAGAAGCGAATCTCCGGGATGGGCTACATAATTGCGGATAGCAGTTATTACAGGGGTGCCCTTTGATGAAGATGCATCCTTTTTGCAGCCATACTGCATAAAAACCACCGCAGCCAACAGTAGGAGTAAGGGGGAGTTTTTGATATAGTGATTTAACTTTTTCATGATCTGAAAATTTGAATGATTTTTGAACGTATTTAATAATAAGGAACAGGTTCCTGCAATAACATCGGGTCGGCAGTTTGCTCATTTGCCGGTATAGGCAGCGTAAATGTGTTAATGCTTGGCGGTGTAATAATCAAGCTGTTAGCCGATGCTGTTTTAATTCCCGTAGCAGGGTCATAGCTAAACTGCGACCGGGGGATATACGGTACCGCATCCTTTGTTGGAGTTATCTGTTTATTAATGATCGAGATTGCCTGTTGCGGGTTATAATAAGAAAGGCGTACCAGGTCAAACCAGTACTGACCTTCAAAGGCCAGCTCTATCCGTCTTTCCTTCCATATAACATCGGCAGTAAGGGTTGTAACCTTGTCAACCCCGGCTCTTGTGCGCACCGCGTTAAAATATTGTAAGGCTTCACCATTGGCGGTAGATGCATTGTTACCTAATAAAGCCTCGGCATAAATCAAATATACATCGGCAAGGCGCAATACCGCGTTATGCTCGATAGACGACCAAAGGTCCATTGTTGGCGAATTATTATCGGCAGCGGTGCCCACTACATGCTTTTTAACGTTAACACCGGTTGCAGTGTAGCCGCCGCCGGCGGCGTTAAGTTCAGGGTATTTATCGCCGGTAAGCATAAAGGTAGCTTTACGGCGCACCGAATCCTGGGCTGTGTATTGGTTTGCGAGATCAATAGTTGGGCCAATAGCACCGCCCCAGCCTCCGCCGCCGGTAACAAGGCTGCCGCTTGGCGCAAACTGGGCTTGTATGGAGTTACCTTGTCCATAAGCTACGCCTGGTGCCCATTGGTACGCAAACAGCGATTCGGTATTGTCGTTGTATTGTGTCCGGAATAGGTTGTAGTAACTTGGTAAAAGTGTTAATCCGCTGGTTTTGCAAACATTACCCGCATAGTAGGCGGCGCTGTCCAGGTCGGATTGATTACGTGAACCCTTTTGGTTTAAACCGGCCCTGGTTAAATAAACCTTTGCCAGCATACCCTGGGCCGACCATGTAGTGACGCGGCCCGGCTGATCAGTTTTGGGTAAATTAGCAACAGCATATCGTAAATCGTTTATAATAAACTTGTACACATCTTCAAGCTTATGGCGGGGTACAAGCGGATTCGCTATCAGTTTATCATTATCCTCAATAATGGGTACCGCACCCCAAAATTGAGCAAGGTATAAATAAGAAGTAGCACGGATAAACCTGATTTCGCCTAAGGCCCCTGCTTTACTTTTTACAGATACGCTATCCGGCATTTTAGTGTTGATGGCTTTAAGGTTTACATTGCAATGCGCTATAACATTGTAAAAACTTTGCCATGCAGCTGTAAGCGTTCCGTTTTGAGGTGTGATAGAAAATGTGGTAAGCTGAACAAGATCGCCATTGTAGGGCTGCAACATGTTGCCGCTCATAATATCCCCCATGCCAAGCAAGGGGAAATTGTTCCAGCTGGCCCAGGGCTGGGCGTATAAGGTAGCTGTAGCTAATCTTAAATCCGCGCCGCTTTTATAAAAGTTGTCGGTAGTTATACCGGTTAAAGGCGGGCGTTTCAGGTAATCTTTTTTGCAGCTGCATATCATAATAATACAGATAACCAGCCACATTATATTTATACGTTTCATAAATCTTGATTTTAGTTGTTTAAGGATAAATTAACGCCGAACGTATATACCCGCGGTTGGGCATAATAACCGTTATCGATACCTGCTGCCAAAGGGTTCCATGAGCCTATCTCAGGATCGTAACCGGTATATTTAGTAATGGTGAACACATTGGTTACGTTAACATATACCCTTAGCGATCTTAACTTAAGCTTATTTAAAAGGCTGTTAGAAAAATTATAGCCTAAAGCGATGTTTTTGCATTTAATGAATGATCCATTTTCAATGTATTTATCAGAAAAGCGCTGATTATCATTGCCGCTGGCCTGGCTAATGCGGGTGATATTTGTGGATGGGTTTGTGATATACACATTGTTGATATCCGACGTTGAACCCGTCGGATCAATCAATCCTATTTTAGCATAGTTGAAAACCGATGGGAAATAACCGAAGTTTTGATTAGGGTTATCGCCGTTTACTTTTAACTGGTTATAAACTTTGTTACCATAGTTGCCGGCCAGAAAAACATTCAGGTCGAAATTTTTATAATTAAAGCTGTTATTGATGCCGAACTGAAACTTAGGCATGGGCGAACCCAGGAAGGTTTGGTCGCTGGCATCAATTTTACCATCACCGTTGATATCCTTAAAAATCACATCGCCTACCCAAACACCGCCCGAACCAGGGGTTATAGGTATAGGGCCACTGCCATTTTGCGGTAAAGCGGTGTGATTGGCAAAATCGGCGGCGTTTTTATAAATACCCAACACCTGGTAACCATAAAACTCACCGATAGACCTGCCTACAACAGTTTTAGAAACAGTTCCGTAGATAGCCGGGGTACCATCAACCAGAGCAAGTACCTTGTTAATATTCCGCGAAAAGTTGATGTTAGTGTTCCATGTAAAATTTTTCGACCTGATGTTTTGTGTAGAAAGTGAAAACTCAAAACCCCTGTTGCTTACCGCGCCAATATTTACATAAGGGGCCTGCACAGCGCCCGGCGAATAGCCGCCTGCCGCGAATGTGCCAGAGTAGTAGGGTAGGGTTAAACTGAGCAATAGGTTATCGGTTTTGCGGTAATAAACATCACCAGAGAAGTTGATCCTGCCATTTAACACAGACGCGTCTAAACCAATATTGTAGGATTTTGTAGTTTCCCATTTGATGTTCGGGTTTCCGGTTGTGGTAGTGATTTGCGAATTACCCGACAAACCGGTTGATATCGTACTTAAGGTTGAGCCATAAGCATATTCCGCGATGTTTTGATTGTTCACCAATCCGTAACCCAGCCTCAGTTTAAGGTCATTTATCGCTTTTATGCCTTTAAGAAAGCTTTCATGGTTTATTTTCCAGGCAAGCGCACCCGAATAGGTTGTATTCCACCGGTTGGCTTCAGCAAATTTCGATGATCCGTCATGGCGCACGGTTGCGGTTAGCAAATAACGATCATCATAAGTAAAGTTAGCCCTGCCGAAATATGCTTCTAAAGCGCCCTGACCCTTAACGCCGGTATTGGTTGCGGTTGTTGCATCGCCGCTGCTTATTGTTTGTACGTTGTTACTTGCAAAATTGGTACGTGTGGCCGATATGCCGCTATTTTTAAGTAGTTGGGCTTCATGACCTGCAACAGCGTTTACAAAATATTTTTTTGCAAATGTGTGCTGGTAGGTCAGGTAATTTGAAATAGAGTTGTAAAAATTTTGCGCGCTCGAGGCCGTGCCGCTGTTATTACTTTTAGTATAAGCGCCCATTACGTAGCTTGGGTTAAAGTAATCTTCGGTAGCGAAATCAAAATTACCAGCTACTTCGTTACGCAACGTTAAATCTTTGGTAAATTGAATTTCCGCATAAGCATTACTGAATAGTTGGTAGCGGCTTTTAAAATCTTTCACTATGGTTGCTATGGCGAAAGGGTTAGTGCCTACAGCGCCATAAATATTAGGGTCGTTGCCTCCCCAGGTACCATCCGGGTTCACAACGGCTACATCGGGGGTTTGATTAAGTGCTTGTAAAATCACACCCGTATTGGAGGTGGTTACATTTTCGGCCACATGCGCCATGTTCAGGTTAATACCAACCTTTAACCAATCGGTTGTTTTGTTATCAACATTCGCTTTAACCGATGTTCTTTTAAAATCTGAGCCTAATGCAATACCGGTTTGTGAAAAATAGGTGCCTGATATGTAATATTTTGTTCTCGCATCACCGCCGCTGATGGCTAAATTATGGTTTAACATAGGGGCCGTGCGAAACAGCGCTTTCTGCCAGTTGGTGCCCGGCCCCAGGTATTGCGGGTTGGCAAATTGCGGCCGCAGATCATAACCTATAATTGCCGACTTCTCATTCATGAAGGTTGCGTACTGCCTTAAATCCATCACATCGTAGTACTTGGGCAATTTTTGCCAGCCCTGGTAGCCGTCGTAGCTAATAAGCGGCGGACCGGAGACACCCCTTTTGGTGGTAATGATGATTACACCGTTAGAGGCCTGTGAGCCGTAAATAGCTGTCGCCGACGCATCTTTTAATACATCTATTGAAGCTATATCGGATGGGTTGATGCTGGATAATGGGTTTGTGCCGTTACCCGCAATGGCCGATTGTCCGTTCGGCGGGATCTGCACACCATCAATCACATATAAAGGAGGAGCGCCTGTAAAGCCGCCCAAACCGCGGATCTGAACATTCACATCGCCGCCGGGCTGGCCTGATACCTGCTGCACAACCACGCCCGCTACTCTTCCCTGTAAGGCCTGATCGAAAGTTGTAGGTTGTGCTTTCAGTATATCTGCAGATGTTACTGAGGAGATGGCACCGGTAAGGTCATGCCGTTTACGGGTGCCATAACCGATAACCACCACTTCGTTCAAATCGCTGGTTGACGATTTGAGCACCGCGTTGATAACCGAAGATGTGCCGACATATATTTGCAAGGTGTTGTAGCTTATGAAGCTAAAAACCAGAACATCTCCTTTTTTTGCATTAATGGTATAAGTGCCATCCAGGGCCGATAATGTACCTGTAGAGGAATCCTTTACTTTAATGGTTACACCGGGTAATGGCAGATTATTATCTGCACTGGTAATTTTACCGGTAATTTTTATGGTTTGTGCAAAACCGGTAATACTTAACAGCACTAAAGCAGTAAACAGCGGTACTACCTGTTTTAATCTTTTTCGTAAATCTTTTTCCATGTTAATTGACGTTCATAATTGTTTGGTTAATTGGTTTGTTAATTGTTTGGTATTTTATCGGGCAGTTTTATACGCTGAAGCATTGGTGTGAATGGATAGCAATTTATTATAGCAGGATCTTGATTCCCTTGGTGTCATGAGGAAAATTCAAGGCTATTACACTTGTAACATCGTTACAACACCAACTGATACGGGTACTGCAAATAAGGCAGCCCCTAAGTTTTTAATGGTTTACCGTACAAAAAGTACGAGTGCATATAAGTATGCGTTTTGGCATAATAATTAGTTTAATTAGGTTATTGTTAAAATTGGTTATACCGTTGTTTACCATCGTTGGTAACAGACACACGGCAGCGACAGGGCAAATGCCGTTTTATGGAGGATAAATTTAGAGGACCCGATCTCAATCGATTGTTTATAAATAGGGATACAAATGTTAATCAGTTATTAAGACATTGATATTCAATCAAATAAATTATATTGCTACCTGATGTGGCCCAAAATGGTTCAAAAATTATCAAATGTATGAAAGGAGCAAAGCCTGATAAGTTCAAATAGTAGTATGCCTTCTCTCCGACATGCGAGGATGATGCCGATTTTAAAGGAGAATAATACCGTGAACCAGCATCGTACAAAGCATAACAGCTGATTTAAAACAAAATTGATTTCAGGGCTATTTAAATGTTAATGGATTAATCGGGTTTTTAACATTTGTATCCCTATTTGTAAACAACTGGCTGCGCACCCGATTCTACTTTTGCGCTATCGAATAACGCGGAACATCTTGGTATGGTTAAAGATTTACGGTAAACTGTTATATCGTAAAAATAAAGTTCCGTAATTTATTCGGTACCGGGTAACAAGGAGGCGAAAAAGTGGCCGAGCCAATCGTCTGGTATCCGGAACAAATAACCAATTAATATGAAAAGAAAAATTTTACCATTCCTTATAGCGGGTAACCTTTGCAGCAGTGTTTTGGCGCAAACTGATCATCCGGGTCATGCGCCTACAGCTAACAGAATTATTAGCCTTGATTTTAATAAAGAAAAAGGGATTTTCAATACTTCGTTTAAGGCGTGTGTGGGGGCGGGGCGTGCAAACGAGGGCTTACGATCCGATTGGCAACAGCAATTGGCCATTGCGAAAAAGGAATGCGGCTTTAAATATATCAGGATGCACGGCCTCCTCACTGATGATATGGCTGTTTACATGGAGGACAGGAACGGAAAGCCGAAATATAACTATCAATATGTCGACGTACTGTATGACTATATTTTGAGTATAGGCATGAAACCTTTTGTGGAGTTAGGCTTTATGCCGGGAGCGCTGGCAAGTGGTAATAACACAATTTTTTGGTGGAGAGGTAATGTGACCCCGCCAAAAGATTATAAAAAATGGGAAGGTTTAGTCAGAAACCTCGCTCAGCATTTTACCGAACGATATGGCGCTGATGAGGTTAAAACCTGGTATTTTGAAGTTTGGAATGAGCCTAACCTGAAAGGAGGTTTTTGGACAGGCTCGCAGGATGATTATTTCAAATTGTATCAGTACAGCGCAAAGGCGATAAAAAGCGTGAGTGCGGCCTATAAAGTTGGTGGCCCTGCTACCGCGGGGGCGGCATGGGTGCCCGAAATGATAGATTTTTGTTATAAGAATTCGGTTCCGATTGATTTTATAAGCACCCACGCTTATGGCGTAAAGCAGGGTTTTTTAGATGAATACGGATCGACAGGTACGGTGCTGGATAAAAATAAGGAAAGTGTTAGCGGTGACGTTTGGAATTCACGCAAACAAATTCAAAATTCAGCCATTCCGGGGCTGGAATTACATTACACTGAATGGAGTTCGTCATACACGCCTGCCGATCCATTGCACGATAGTTATCATGAGGCGGCGTACATTCTCCAAAAGCTGAAGCAAACAGGCGCGGCAGCCAATTCCATGTCGTACTGGACGTTTACAGATATTTTTGAAGAGCCAGGCCCCCGGTTTACTCCCTTTCATGGCGGATTCGGTTTGCTGAACACACAGGGAATAAAAAAGCCTGCTTTTTTTTCCTACTCCTTTCTAAATAAATTGGGTGAAACAGAAATAAATGATGAGGACAATTCGTCATGGGCTTGCAAGGATAAAAAAGGCGGCGTTCAAATTCTGTTATGGGATTATACATATACTTTGCCCGATTCCGTTAATAACCAGTCGTACTACATCCGCGATCTGCCAGCCAAATCAAAAGGAGAGGTTGATTTAAGAGTATCCGGTATGCAGAAGGGAAAATACCGGTTGGAAATTTATCAAACCGGTTATAAAGTAAATGATGCTTACACAACCTACCTATCGTTGAATAAACCCGATCAATTAACAAAAACGCAGGTGGCCATGTTGAAAACCCAGAATGACGGTGCTCCGGTTTTTAAGGCAACAATCAGCGTTAACGCTTCAGGCCTGTTTTTCCGGAAAATTGCATTAAAAGAGAACGACGTTTTTTTGATTAACCTTGTCAGGCTTTAAAAGATAAATCCCCAAGCACACCATCGTGTTTTAAGTTGCATGATGTTGATTGTCTTAAACCAAATTTCTAACGGTTTGCTTCGCCGCTAAGGCTACATGATTAACGTGTACTTTTAGCGGTTATTTGTTTACGCCGTTAGTATTCCACAGTCGTTTCGATATTAAAATTCCGGGCAACCTGTAATAGCCCGAATGCTGGTTATTTTTTCTATATTCTTAGTGAATATTAGCCTTTAATTAAAGGTTGTTTAATATTGAATTAAACATTCGGTACCCTATTTATTCACTTTCGTAACCTTTTCGCCCAATAAATTTGGCTCCCAAACCAATAAACTAACAACGCTTTAAACCAACAACAGGCTACAAAATTTAAAACGGAATTACAATCATCTAAAAGCTGTTTGTAATCTGGTTCTCTGTACCTGTTGCTTTTTGTAATAAACCAATTAATAATTCAATATGAGAACACTAAACTTTTTTTTAGGTATCGCTATGCTTTTACTGTTAACACAATGTAAAAAGCAACAAATTACCACCCCGGATGCTAAGCCGTCTATTTCAAAAACAACCAAAACGCTGGCTGTAATAAGTTATCCCAGCTACAACACATCTCCCCTCGCGCCAGATCAAACGGGAGTTTCCAGCACCGCTGCCCAACTTGCCGCAAAATTTCAATTGGGCTGGAATTTGGGTAACTCACTTGAGGCAACCGGAGGGGAAACAAACTGGGGTAATCCAATGGTAACTCAGGCACTTATCGATGAAGTAAAAAAAGCCGGTTTTACAGCAGTTCGTATACCGTGCGATTGGGACCAGTACTCAAACCAAAGCACCGGGCAAATTCAGCAATCATGGCTTAACCGCGTACAGCAAGTGGTTCAGTACTGTGTTAATGATGGTTTATATGTAATATTAAATATACACTGGGATGGTGGTTGGTTAGAAAACAATTGTACTACAGCGGCTCAGGCCGCAGTAAATGCCAAGCAAAAAGCATTTTGGGAGCAAATTGCAACTGCCATGCGAGGTTTTGATGAACATTTGATTTTTGCCAGCGCTAACGAGCCAAATGTTACAGACGCTACTGGTATGGGTGCACTGCTTTCTTACCATCAAACTTTTGTTAACGCAGTCAGATCAACCGGTGGCCATAATAGTTACAGGGTGCTGGTTGTTCAGGGGCCAGGTACAAATATTGATAATACCAATGTTTTAATGAATACGTTACCTACAGATCCGGCCTCCAATCGCCTGATGGTTGAGGTACATTATTACACACCACCGCAGTTTTGCTTTCTGACCTCGGATGTAAGCTGGGGTAATATGGCCTACTACTGGGGCAGCGGTTACCACTCTACCGCAGATCCTTCACGAAATGCTACATACGGTGAAGAATCAAATGCGCCGGCAGAGTTTCCTTTAATGAAATCTAAGTTTATCGATAAAGGCATACCTGTTATATTGGGTGAGTATGGAGCTATCCGCCGTTCAGCTACACTCTCAGGAGATGCCTTAACATTGCATCTTGCAAGCAGGGCGTACTATCTGAATTATATCACACACCAGGCATTGCAATATGGATTACGCCCGTTTTATTTTGATGATGGAGCTACAGGAAACAACGCATTCAAACTTATCAGCAGGCAAAACAATAATGTAGGCGATCAGCAAGGCTATTCTGCCGTGGTACAAGGAGGTCAAAATAATACTTCGTTAGCGATACAGATTGGTCAGGTTTATCAAATTTATAACAGAAACAGTTTTAAAGCCCTCGAGTTTGCAGGATGGGGAACTGCAAATCAAACACAAGCCGACCAGTGGGAATACTTAGCGGGAGCGAACCAGCAGTTTAAAGTAGAAGATGCGGGCAGTGGCTATTACAGGCTAACACCTATGCATGCAACAGGCAAGTGCCTCGAAGTTTACGGCTGGAATACAGGCAATGGCGGCCAGGTAGAGTTATGGGATTACAGTGGAAATGCAAATCAGAAATGGTCAATCCAGGTAACCGATAATGGATATTATAAGATTATTAATGCTAACAGCGGGAAAGCTTTGGATGCAACCGGAGGTTCCCTTAATAATGGCGTTGCCGTTAACCAGTGGACTTACTCTGGAGGACGCAACCAGCAATGGGCGTTTGTGAAGATATAATTGTTACAGTCGGGTTTGCGAATATTGAATGGTCAAGCCTGTGTTAAAAATTAACAATTGGAACCCGGTATAGATGGCCGGGTTCCAATTGTTAATTATTGATTTGTTTTAATAGGCTATCTTAAAATTCGCTTATTCAGCTCAAATGAACATGTGCTTAATTCCGGTTACTTTTCTCTTGTTTTTAGTACCAATGTGGTAACCAGCGAGTCTGGTCGTACGTTCGCCAGATCGAGATTGACCCCCGTTTTATCCTGACGGAATTTGATTTTTTTACCGTGCAGAATAGAACATGACATGATAATTTGCTTAATCGGCGGTAGTTGAACGGTTGAATTTCCCTCCGGCATTTTGAGCAGGTGGATATAAATATTGTTACCCCTGAAGGTGGCCCCATAAAAACCATCAACAGGCTGAAACGGACCGGGGCGCGTTTGATAAATGCTCTCACCATTTTTCGCTAACCAGTTTCCCGCTTCTTTTAACCGCTCAACATGCGTAGGGGGGATAACTCCATCCGGGTCAGGACTAACATTTAAAAGCATATTTCCTCCACGGTCAACGGTATTAACAAGCATGGTGATAATCCGTTTAACCGGCATTAGTTGCTGGGCTTTATTATATCCCCAACTTGTTTCATTAAGGTTCAGGCATTTTTCCCAGGGGAAAGGGATAATTGGCCCATTCACATCCCCGCCGCCTTCGTCAGTCTGAAAATCCCCCACCATTCCCGATCTTGGATTAATAACAATATCCGGGTTATAGCTGCGCACCATGGCGTTAAGTTTTAACGGTTCCCAAAACCAAGCCGCGTCGGCATCAGTGCCCTTATGAGCCAACCATCCGCCATCATACCACAAAATATCTATTTTGCCATAATTTTTCATTAACTCTTCAACTTGCCCGTAGGTTTGCTTCTTGAGCAGGGCGGCATTGTCAGGAAAGCCCTGCGGGTCAAAATAACCCGGAAACCGCCAATCCAGCGGAGAATAATAAATGCCAACATACAGGCCCGCCTTACGGCAGGCATCTGTGTACTCCTTCATAAAGTCACGGTGGGCGGCAGTTTCCCAACTATTGAAAAGCCGGTAACTTGCCGGGCTGTTCCAAAGAGCGAAACCATCATGATGGCGGCTAACCATCACCATATATCTCATTCCCGCTTCTTTAGCTACCCTGGCCCATTCTGTGGCGCTAAAATGTTTGGGGTTAAATTGACTGGCTAATTTGGCATATTCTTCCGCCGGGATCTGCTGGTTGAACATAGTCCATTCCCCTGTAGCCGGGATCGCATATAATCCCCAATGTATAAACATCCCAAATTTTTGATCTTCCCACCATTGCATTTTTTCGGGCGAAAGGTTTGATCCCGGCCCGGATACTCCAAGCCCGGCACCTTTTAATGCAGGGTAAACTTTGCCCTTATCCATTGATTTTCTTTCAGCGTCACTCATTTGCTGGCTTTTTACCGAAAAAGAATAACTTGTAAAAATTAATTGGAGTCCGGCAGCAATAATTTTTTGTTTCAACATAATTTGGGTTTAGAAATTTTAACTGTTTGTTATCGGTGCGTTCCCTTTTTATTCGTTAAAATACTTTGGTTATAATTTAGGGCGCAGTTTATTAAGTGTTAATTGGTTGACGAATTTAGACAACTCCGCTGATGGAAGTGTTATACCAATCAGACTTTCATTGTTATAAATCCGACACTTTGCCTCGCGTCATGTTGATTTTCGTTTACTGATACTGTGGCTGCTGCGACGACCTTTTTTTAAATTTCAGGAAAGCTGACGAAATAATTTTTGCTAGCATGGCGAAGGAGTTTTTACCAAACATTATAGTATATACTTTGTCCTAACAAGACCTGCGGTAGAATCATAAATCAATAGATTACCTACGTGAAACCAAACGAGCTAACATGTACCACGTTTGAAATGTTAGAGGAATCGAGATTTACATTCAATAAAAATGAATTAAAAGCTATGATTTATTATGTGAGGATCAAACGTACAGAAATTATATAATTCTGAGCGAAGTTTTGAATTATGGAAACCATCATTTTGATAACTAAGTTTTTCTGGAAAGAATATACTCACTAATTTTCGCTTGTTTTCTACGTCGGCCTTCTGATGAACCAGCGGTAAAATGTGCATTTCTAATTCGGTTCGCCTATATTGTTTGATAATTGCATCAAGGGATTTAGTAACGTTACTTAATGTGTGAAAAAAAGCTTTTATCTGATTTTCGTAATCTCGCTTGATATTGCGATAGTCGTCTGCATCAAGATCCCCCGATAATAATAATTCTTTGGCACGAGCAAATCTGGGTTGTTGATATTCAATTTTCTTTTGGACTTGAGCCTTTAGATGCGATGCATGGGACCTGATTGATAGTGCTTTGGCTTTTTCAAATAGAAAAGCAGACTGACGTTTGTTCTCATAATAATGAGGATTAATAGTGAAACAAAATTAATTTTCTCATCATTTAAGCGCAAGATGTTCGTTTATTTAACGATCTGCATATCAAACAGTTGTAATGGAATTGGTGAGTCATTGAGCAGCTTTGATTGACTCACCGAATTACTCACCAGAGTTATGATTTCGGATGAATAATTTGGTGTGGGCCAAAAACAAAAAAACCCTCAAATGATATCATTTGAAGGGTTTTGCTCAACTTTAATATTGATTTTGCGGAGAGGGAGGGATTCAAACCCCCGGTACCTGTTACAGTACACCTGATTTCGAATCAGGCACATTCGATCACTCTGACACCTCTCCGTATATTTTATAAAAGAAAAAATCCCGCATTTTCAGCAGGATTTTTTTAGCGGAGAGTTAGGGATTCGAACCCCAGGAACCTTTCACAGTTCAACAGTTTTCAAGACTGCCGCAATCGACCACTCTGCCAACTCTCCGGGGACAAAAGTACAAATCCGGGCCGAATTGGCAAATTTGATTTTAACTTTTTTTGATTTATTTAATAATTGATATAAATTACTGATTAACAGAAAATTAATTTTTAATTTCTGTTGGTTTTTTGGTCCTGAAAGTGTTGAAACGGGGTTTTACAATGCGAATTGTGCGCTTGGAAAGCTCGACAGACGCATTTAATTCGAAGCCGATGATCAAAATTAATGAGTTTAAATACATCCAGATCATCACCACGATCAGCGTTCCGATAGAACCGTAAACCTTATTGTACGATGAGAAATTGTTGATATAATAGGAGAAGCCCACCGATGTTAAAACCGCCAGCGCAGTAGCCAGTATAGAACCTGGGTTTACAAAATTCCACTTTTTTTTATGTGCGGGAGCATACCGGTATAAGCAGCCTATAGTTACAAAAATGATGGCTATAATAATAATCCACCTGAACAGCATTATCGGGTAAACCCAAAAATGATTTTGGGTTGCAACGTGCGATTTAATAAACTTGATGATAGATTGGCCAAGGATAAGAATAGAAATGGCCAGTAACAAAGCGAAACTTATAGATACGGTGATCGCCGCCGCCACCAGTCGCCGCTTTAGCCAGCTGCGTTTATCCTCAATCAGTGAGGATTTATTGAAAGCCTTCATCAGGTTAATAACACCATTGGTGGCAAAGTAAAGTGTAGAAAGAAAACCAAACGACAATAATTTACCGTTTTGATTGCTTACGATATCAAGAAGCGTATCCCTGAAAGCCATATAGGCGTTTGTAGGCATTACCGAAGCCAATACACTCATCAGGCTGCTCTTAAAGTTTTTGATAGGCACGTATGGGATGAGCGTAAATAAAAAGATGGTGGCCGGAAAAGTGGCCAGCATAAAGCTGTAGGCTAAAGCATAAGCCCGGTTAATGAGCGAGTTGTTGGTTACCTCTTTTACAAAAAAATCAATAACCGTGTAAAGCGGTAATGGCCTGAAACCCGGAATGATAACAGACTTTGTCCACTCAATGATATATCTGTAAAACCCAAACCTGAGTAAAAAACGGTGCAGCCATTTCATTTACACCAAATTTACTCAAAAAATGGCTTTAATTTATCCATAAAATCCTGCGGGGCAAGGCAGGGGCGGTTGCTTTTCATATTAATGAAAACCAGCAAAGTTTCGCCAATGTTAATCAGTTCGCCTTTGGGGTTGCTTAGCTCGTACCTGAAATGAACGCGGATGCCGGGAAGCTTATCCATAATCACCTTAATGCTGATCTCTTCATCGTACAAAGCGGGCTTAAGGTATTTGCAATTCAACTCAAGCACGGGCATCATAATGCCCGATTCTTCCATGCCCTTGTAGGTAAGGCCCAGGCTGCGCAGCATCTCTACACGGCCAACTTCATAAAATTCGGCATAATTACCGTAGTACATATAGCCCATCTGGTCGGTTTCGCCGTAGCGCACCCGTATTTTGGTGGTGTACTCAAACATTACCTGCGGATATTACGATCATTAAGAGCCTGCTGAAATTTATGGGCGTTGACGGCGTGGTCGGCAGGGTTGTTGGCAAATGCATGATAACCCGAAAAATCGGCTTTGGCACACATGTATATATAATCGTTTTTCTGGTAATTAAGCACAGCTTTAACTGCATTTACTGATGGCATCATGATAGGGCCCGGAGGCAAGCCATTGTGCAAATAAGTGTTATATGGCGAATTGTACGACAGGTAACGTAAAAGCACACGTTTAATGGTAAAATCGTTCAGCGCGAAGATCACCGTAGGGTCGGCTTCCAGCTTCATGCCTTTTTTTAAACGGTTAAGGTACAGGCCTGCTACTGCGGGCATCTCATCATCGTGCAAAGCTTCGGCGTCAACTATCGAGGCAAGCACAGATACTTCCTGCGGCGTAAGATTTATTGCCTCGGCCAATCGCTTACGCTCGGGTGTCCAAAAGTTTTGGTAATGATCATACATCCGCTTAAAAAACTTTTCGGACGAGGTATTCCAGTACATCTGGTACGAATCGGGCATAAACATCACATAAACGTTATCGGTAGTGAAGCCATACTTGCTTACAAAGCTTGCCGAATCGAGCAGGTTGATGATCGCGGTCGAATCGGGTTCAATTTTTTTGGATATAAAGCCCGCAAACTGCTCTTTAAGCCTCAGGCCATGAAACTCAACCTTAACCGGCTCCTGCGTACCCGATGCCAGCATATTAATCAGCTTGCGGTTGCCCATGCCTTCGTGCAGGCGGTATTTACCGGGTTTTACACGCGTGGTATAGTTCATGTTACGGGCTGCCCATCCAAATGATGCAGTGTCTTTCACTATACCCTCGGCCTGGATGGTTTTAAAAACATCACCAAACGTAGCACCGGTGTGTATGTATAAATATTCCTGTTTACCGGTAACATTAGGGCCGAAATATTTTTGATAATAATTGAAGCCTGTAAAACCCAGTAATATCACAATAACGATTACAAACGCTATAATGAATTTTTTAAACATGCCTGATCCCTGTTTTTTCGCGGTCATGGTAGTATTGTATATGGATAGTTTATGTTGTTATTGTTTTAATTTTTGAACAGCCAGCAGCCCGCCGCTCAAATTACGCACATTAGTGTAGCCCTGTTGCTGCATTACGGCCTGTGCAGTTTCGCTCCTTAAGCCAACTTTGCAGATAACGATTATCTCATCTGTTTTGTTGTAAGATAAGCTATCAAGCGCATCTGTTAGTTTTGACAGCGGGATATTGTTGCCGCCAATATTATACGTGTAAAACTCGATAACTTCACGTACATCAACCATATTTAGGCTCTCGCCGTTGCTTAGCCGTTCAAGCAGTTCGGCGGCATTAATTTGCGGGTGGTGCTGCATCTGTTTTAGTACCTTGTGAAACGGTAAGGTTTATCCGTGTACCTATACTTGTTTTGCTCAGCGAATCGGTTTTCATAGGGTATTGCGATACCACCACTACATTGGTCGAATCGGAGATAGTTCCCTGGTAGGTAATGATACCAACCGTTAAACCTGCTCCTTTAATAGCAAAACGCGCGGCATCCAGGTCAAGGTTAACCAGTTCCGGAATCTCTACCTCGCTGGCTCCTGCGCCGTCGCCCAACACCAGGTCAACGCGTGATCCTTTGGGCAGCTTAAAGCCAGCTTTAATAACCTGCCCACCATAACGCACTTCCAGAATACGGTCGCGCGCTATATCTGAGCGATAGGAGGTATCGCCAACTTTTAAACCATAGTTTGATATGGTGGCTATGGCCTCGCGGTAACTGCTTTGATCCAGGTCGGGCAGGGCTACGTCTGGTGCCTGTAAAGTAACCATGGTAAGGTAGATCACGCGGTTTTCCTTTACGTTGGTTCCGGCATCAGGATCCTGCTCAACAATGGTACCGGGTGCTACATCCTGCACAAATACCGAATCAATTTTATAGTCAAAGCCCTGTTCTTTTAAAATGGCCATGGCTTTGTCGATAGTAAGCCCCTTAAGTTTAGGAACCGGGATTCCTGAGCCATGCCGGGTATAATAACCCAGGCTAAAAAATGCTATTAAAACAACAGCTATTACCGAAACAATAGCCATTATCAAGTTATTTCTGAAAGATTTTGTTTTTAAGTAAGCGCCAAATTTGCTCATTGGTATGGTAGGGTGTCACCTTTAATTAAGTATCAAACATAGGAATTATTTTGCATATCAGGCGGGGGAGATGTCGGATTTCGGATTGGGGATTTCGGAATTTGAATGTGATTTTTTGAATTTGCTGATATGCGCTTCAATATTTATTCTAACTTCGAAACGTAAAATAATTGCTTCGGGTTTGCGTGTAAAATCCGAAATCGAACATCCCAAATCCGAAATAAAAACATGTCAATCAAAAATATTGCCCTTTTGGCCGGAGGTTATACCGGCGAGTATGAAGTATCAGTAAACAGTGCAAAAAATATTGCCGCCAACCTGTGCGGTAACGCCAATTACAAGATTTATGCTATTTTTATAACCCGCGACAGGTGGTTTTTTGAGGCAGATGACACGAAGGTAGATGTTGATAAAAATGATTTCAGCATCACCCTGAATCAGGAAAAAATAAAGTTTGATTTTGCCTTTATCACTATTCACGGTACGCCGGGCGAAGATGGGAAGTTGCAGGGGTATTTTGATATGCTGGGCATCCCTTATAATACCTGCGATGCCACCACATCGGCCATTACCATGAATAAGGCCTACACTAAGGCTATTGTAAACGGTATTCACGGTTTACACACCGCGCACTCTATGAGGTTATTTGAGCGTGATGTACATGATGTGGCAACCATAGCTGCCAACCTTAAATTCCCATTTTTTATAAAGCCTAACAATGGCGGCAGCAGTGTAGGCATGAGTAAGGTACAAAACATAGCCGGCTTGCCCGAAGCTTTAAACAGGGCTTTTCAGGAAGACAGCCAGGTGTTGGTTGAAGAGTTTATAAAAGGCCGCGAGTTTAGCATTGGTATTGCCCGCCTGCACGGCAAAATAAGAGTACTGCCTGCCACCGAAATCATCACCTCGAAAGACTTTTTTGACTACGAAGCCAAGTACACCGATGGTGTAACAAAAGAAATTACACCTGCCGATTTACCTGCCGAAAAGGTCGAGCAAATTGGCGAAATAGTAACCGAGGCTTATATCCGTCTTAATTGCCGGGGCATGGCAAGGGTTGATTTTATTTTACAGGAAAGCACCAACGATTTTTATTTTATCGAGATTAATACCACTCCGGGTCAATCGGCCGCCAGTTTAATACCGCAGCAGGTACGGGCGGCGGGTATGGACGTGGGCGAATTTTATAGTGCGCTTATTGAGGGAGCGGGGTTGTAGTTTAGGAATTTGTCTGAATCAGAATTTTCAGAATTAGTGAATTTTCAGAATGAAAAGACAAATTCGACTGCTCCAAACAAATTCTGCTAATTCTTAAATTCTGAAAATTCTGATTCGGACAGCCTATTCCCGATGCTCCAATTTATAAACTTCACCAAACGATACGGCACATACCCGGCATTAAAAATAGATGACCTAAGCCTTGAAACCGGCATTTACTGGATAAAAGGTGTTAATGGCTCGGGCAAGAGTACGCTACTTAAATCTATCGCCGGGATCCTGGCTTTTGATGGTGATATTTTGCTTGATGATAGCAATATCAGCATAAAAAAACAACCCGTAGTTTACCGCAAACTGGTAAACTTTGCCGAGGCCGAACCTATATTCCCGGAGTTTTTAACCGGAACTGAGATGATAGCTCTTTTTGCCGATGCTAAAGACGCGCCAGCCGGGCAGGAGCAACAATACATTAAAAGCATGCAGATGCAGAGTTATGTAGATAAACCAATTGGCACCTACAGCAGCGGCATGTTAAAAAAGCTTTCATTATTACTTGCTTTCCTGGGGCAACCAAAAATCATCCTGCTGGATGAGCCGCTTATTACCATTGATGCGGCTTCGCTGGCGATACTTAATACCTGGATCAGGGAGCGCTACGAGCAGGAGGGAACCGGTTTCCTGCTATCATCGCACCAGGTACTTGAAGACGGCAGCTTGCCTGTATCGCGCGAGTTGCTGGTTGAAGATCAAACCCTAAAGTTTATCAGCTAATGCAGCCACTGAGCAATGTATTATTAAAAATATTTGCCGGTGGCTTTTTCAGGATCCACGCCGGGATGCTGTTGTTTGTTTTTTTAGTGATGGTAGGGGTGGTGCCGCCACAGTATTTGTTAGGCTACCACAAGGCTTTAATGCTGGCTATGGATAGTAATCCGTTTATGATGCTTTTGTTTTTTGCCGGATGGTTAATGTATACCATAAAAAGCTGGCATTATGTATCCGGCCAGATTTTTTATCAGTCGCAGCATTTTTTGTTTTACAGCAGCAACGCATTTAGCAGGCAAAAACAAATTACAGGCTGGTTTAGTACGCAAGCGGCTATTTTATCTCCGGTAATAGTTTATGGATTGATAGCTGTGGTATTAGGTTTTGCTAATCATTATTACTTATTGCCGCTTTGCATACTGGTTTACATGGCAGGTTTGGTTTACTTAAGTGCTTTAATTTATACCCGGCAAATCAACAAACTTGTTGATGGCAGCAGCCAATCGTTGTTATTGCGTTTAAGCAGCAAGTGGCGTAAACCTTATTTCAGCTTATACATCTATCATATTTTTGATGCCCGCAAAGTACCTTACTTAATTACCAAAGCCTTGTCGTGGTTAATTATAACCGGTGTGTTTTTTGTTTTTGCCGATGTGAAAACAGATATACGCGTAGCGGGGATTGCTATGCTGGCCCTCATTACGGCGCATATTGTACTGGTATTTGAGGCGAAGAAGTTTGAAGAAGGCAAGCTGATTTTTTCGCGCAATTTACCCTACAGCCGGTTAAGCTTATTCCTGAATTTTATAGGCGTTAATCTGGTTTTACTGATCCCGGAAGCCGTATGGCTTTTTGCCAGGTTTAGCCCGCTGATGGCCGCCGAATTGCTACTGATGGGCCTAAGCACCATCATGCTTTTTCACAGCCTGCTTTACTGGTTTGGCTTAAATATGGATAAATACCTGCAATGGGCGTTGGGACTTTTTATTGTATTGTTTTGGGTGATTATGTTTAACCTGCTATGGTTACTGGCACCCGCTAATCTGGCAATTGCTTATCTGCTGTTTTATAATAACTACCGGAGCCGCGATCCCGGCAATTTGACTTCTTAAAGACGAGCCATACAAGAGATCAACGGAATCAGCGAAATCAAACCCCATCAACGGTTAAATCGTATACTGCGCAATAATATCTTCCGGAACTTTTGCGCCGCGGCCTGTTGCCATATCAATCATCACGTAATCAAACCACCCATCGCAGCAGATTTTTTTGGTGGCTTTATTGGTGATGCTGAACTTTACGCGGCAGCCTTTATCATCTATGCTTTCAATGCCCGTTTTTACAATAAAATAGTCGCCCATGGTTAAGGCCCTTTTGTAATCAACGTGTGCTGTGCGCACCACCCAACCAAAACCACGTTCCATAAATTTCTCCATGGCCATCCCATAGCAGCGCTCCATCTGGTCGTAACGGGCGGCAAGCACATAATCAAAATATTTGCTGTTATGTACGTGCTGAAACATGTCGATATCGTCGGGGCGGACGCGAAATTCAGATTCGAAAGTGGAGTAGTGGGCGGGTGTATCCATTGGGCAAATATAGCGCTTCAAATTTTAACCTATCGCTTAACAAAAACAACAAAAGGAAATCCGGGATGCGCTTTGCCAGTTGATATGGGTATTAACCAAAAAGGCTTCTCAAACCAGAGAAGCCTTTTTTATGTTAGCCGAAGAATCTACTAAAAAACTTCGGCTGATTGTTTAGCTGCCGATGCTAAGCTGACCCCCGTAAGCTGATCGGCAAAGGCTACGAAAGCCTTGCTTTCAGATATACGTTGTTGATTGGCGATCAGATTTTGCAAATTGATTTTTCCTATAACAAATTTATAACTGCCTGAATAGTAACGCTCATTTATGTGTTCAAAGTTCAATCTATCCACTAACTCTTCATCATCATAGCGCAAATACACCGTTAATTCGATATTGTTGGTGAAATTGAGGTCGGTTTTTTCCTTTGCTTTTTTGTATTCGTACTGATAGTTATAGCGTAATGCAGCGATATCTGATAGTACAGCCGAGCCGGTAGGGTGGCCACCGGCGCCTTTTCCGAAAAAGAATTGCTGATCGGCAAAGGCGGCCTGTACGGTTACGCCATTATATTCGTACTCTACGTTGTATAAAAACTCAGTATCATTTACAAATTTAGGCAGTACAAACAGGGCTACATTGCGGTCGTCCAGTTCTTTTGCTACCGGTACCAGTTTAATTTTTAGGTTTTTCTCACGGGCATACTGTAAATCTGCAGCCGCGAGGGTCTGTATCCCCATATTAAACACCTCATCGGGCTGTACAACCACACCATAGGCGTGAGCAGCAGCGATAACCAGTTTGTATTTGGCATCATAACCACCAACATCGCTGGTTGGGTCGGTTTCGGCAAAGCCCAGGTCTTGCGCTTGTTTCAGGGCGCTATCGTAATCTAATCCTTCGATAAAACCTTTTGATAGAATATAGTTTGATGAGCCGTTGAATATACCGCTGATGGAGTGCAACAGCTCGTTATCATAATACTCTTCCAGGTTACGGATAATAGGGATACTACCGCAAACCGCGCCTTCATATAATAGTGAAGTACCGTATTGCTGCTGAATCTCGATCAACTCATCCAAATGCAGGGCAATCATTTTTTTGCTGGCCGAAACCACATTTTTGCCCGACTTTAAAGCTCTTGATACAATCTCGAAAGCAGCTTCGGTATCATTGATCAGCTCAACAATGGTATTGATCTCCGGGTTGTTAAGCAGTTCTTCTTTATCAGTAGTAAACAATTCGGCCGGTAACGAACGTTTTTTGTTAGGATCCTTAATGGCGAATTTTACAATCTCGATGTTTAGTTTTTTTGTTTTGATGATATCATACAAACCCTGGCCTACTACTCCAAAACCAAATAGGCCGATGTTTAACTTTTTACTCATTACGCTGTACGTTGCAGTTCTATAATTTTTCCTTTTACATCGGTTTTAAAAAACGATGTAAATATGTTTGTTAATGCTTCTGTTTCAATTAAAAATCCGTCGTGCCCATAAAAGGAATCCAACTGGGCGAAGGCCGCTTTAGGAATCTGCCTGAACAGCAATTGCTGTTCCTCAACAGGAAACAATACGTCCGACGAAATGCCGATTACCAATGTTTTTGCTTTGATCTGGCTTAGAGCCTTTTCAACCCCGTTCCGACCACGGCCCACATTATGCGAATCCATCACTTTGGTAAGGTACCAATAGCTGTAGGCATTGTAACGGTTCACCAGTTTTTGCCCCTGGTAGTTTTGGTAAGATGATGAACGGAAATTGTCCGTAACATCATCGCTTTCTTCCTGTTGGGTAATGCCGTAGGTTTTATAAGTGCGGTAGCTTAACAGCGCGATGCTGCGTGCCGCCTTTAAACCATTCCGGCCTCCCTCAGGCGTATTATTATTAAACGTAGGATCAGCGCTTAAAGCCAAACGCTGCGACTCGTTAAAGGCAATACCCCATGGCGAGTGTTTGGCATTGGTAGCAATCAGGATCAGATTTTTGATGCGCTCCGGTTCAATAATTGCCCATTCCATAGCCTGCTGGCCTCCTAACGATCCGCCTATCAATACACTGATATTATTAATCTGTAAGTGCGCAGCAAGCAACCGGTGTGCCTTAACCATATCCCTTGTAGTAAACTGCGGATAGGTAAGATAATAAGGTTGGCCGGTAGCAGGGTTAATGCTCAGCGGACTTGTAGTTCCGTAAGGCGAACCCAAAATATTGGCACAAACAATAAAATGCTCTTCGGGATTAAAAAAGTAGCCCTCGCCAATCAAACCTTTCCACCAGTCAAATACATCACTATTGGCGGTAAGCGCGTGGCAAACCCAAATCACGTTATTTTTCTCTTTATTTAACCGGCCGTAAGTATGGAAGCCTATCTCTAAACCCTCCAGCGTTTGGCCCGATTCAAACTCAAAAGTATCAGTGTATTTAAATATCTCTGCGTTCATTCTCTTGTTTGTCGTATTGTGTTAAGTCGAAAGTCTTTAGTCCGAAGTCAAAAGTCAGAAACGTTAAATCCTAACTTTTGACTTCGGGCTTTGAACTTCAGACTTAAACACAAACAACGTTTACTATATCACTTTTAAAAAACTATACATTGTTAAACTAATTCACCCTCTCTGATCTTTGCAAAGGCCTGTTCAAAATCGGCCTTGATGTCATCAATATGTTCAATACCTACAGCAACACGTAATGATGTTGGCGTAACACCGGCAGATAATTGTTCCTCATCAGATAATTGCTGATGTGTTGTTGCCGATGGCTGAATGATCAGCGTTTTTGCATCGCCTACGTTGGCCAAATGGCTCACCAGTTTCAGGTTGTTGATCAACTGGCTGGCCTGTTGTTTATCACCTTTTATTTCGAATGATAAAACACCACCGAAACCATTTTTAAGGTATTTTTTAGCCAGATCATGGTATGGCGACGATTCCAGTCCCGGATAATTTACAGTAGCTACCTGTGGATGCTGCTCCAGCCATTTAGCCAATTGCAAAGCATTATCTACATGGCGCTGAACACGTAATGAAAGGGTTTCCAAACCCTGTATATTCAACCACGCGTTAAACGGCGATTGCGACGGACCGAAGTCCCTCAAACCTTCCACACGGGCGCGAATAATAAACTGAATATTTCCAAAAGGGCCACCGATGCCAAATACATCGTTAAATACGAGGCCGTGATAACCTTCGGATGGTTCGGTAAATTGCGGGAATTTACCATTGCCCCAGTTGTAATTACCGGCATCAATAATGGCTCCGCCTATACTGGTACCATGCCCACCAATCCATTTGGTAGTTGATTCAACAACCACGTTTGCACCATGCTCAATAGGGCGGAAGAGGTAGCCACCTGCGCCAAAAGTATTATCAACTATTAACGGCAGATCATGATTTTTGGCAACCGCGCTTATTTTTTCAAAATCGGCAATGGTAAAGCCCGGGTTGCCTATGGTTTCTAAATAAATGGCTTTGGTTTTATCGTTGATGAGCGCTTCAATGCTTTCGGCGGTGTCATCCTTGGCAAAACGCACTTCGATACCTAAACGTTTAAAGGCTACTTTAAACTGGTTGTAGGTACCACCATATAAAAACGGAGATGTAACAAAGTTATCGCCGGCCTGTAAAATATTATTCAGCGCTATAAACTGGGCCGCCTGGCCCGATGCGGTGGCTAAAGCCGCAACGCCGCCCTCTAAAGCCGCTATGCGTTTTTCAAACACATCGGTAGTAGGGTTCATGATCCGGGTATAAATATTGCCAAACTCTTTTAGGGCAAACAGGTTTGCGCCATGCTCGGCACTGTTAAATACGTACGAAGTTGTTTGGTAAAGCGGCACCGCGCGTGAACCTGTTGTTGGATCAACTTCCTGACCGGCATGTAATTGGAGTGTTTCGAATTTTAAGGCAGACATAGTTTTGTGATTTTTATGTGTTTAATTTAGATTTTGAATGTTAGATGGATTTTGACAAAGCCGGTTGTGAAATAACCGGTTTAACAATACACACCCTTTTCCGGAGATGGAAAAGAGACGTGTGCTAAGCATCAACAGCAGCAACAAATACAAATACAGCTAACGGGAGAGCTAATATATTGTACGTTACCGTTTAAGGTGTAAAAAGTGTTGCGTTGCGTAAATTTAATTAAACTTTTCATGGTTATAAATTTATATTCCCCGGTGTTATTTGCCGGGACAGGAATTGGCACCTTCTTCAACATTGAAGGGTTGCCAGCGGGTCATTGAGCCTGATCTCTCGCCGCTTCTTTATAAATCAAAACCCGAAACTATGTGCGGAGTAATGATCGACCTTGGTATCGCTACCAAATAATGTTGCGAATATAAGGGGTTATGGGGTAATGTACCAAATTTTATTTCAGAAAGGAGGTTAAAGGATAAAGGTCAAAGGCAAAAGGTTTTTTAAGACGAGTGTTTTAACCTCCTCAAATGCTTCTACCTTTCGCCTTTTACCTTTATCCTTTCGCCTTATTAAGCCAAAGCCTGCTCCAAATCGGCTATCAGATCATCAATATGCTCCAAACCAACCGAAACCCTCAACAGGTTGCGCGGTGTTTTGGTATCCGGCCCTTCAACGGTGGCGCGGTGTTCTATCAGGCTCTCTACACCGCCGAGGCTGGTAGCTTTGATAAACAGTTTTAGTTTATTGATGATGTTATGCGTATCGTTTTCATCGCCTTTAATAATAAAAGATAGCATCCCGCCAAAAGCCAGCATCTGATCTTTAGCTATTTCATGTTGCGGATGCGATGGCAGACCAGGATACATCACTTTCTCTACATTGGGATGCCGTTCAAGATATTCGGCCAATAGCTGCGCGTTCTGTACGTGCCCCTTTACACGGTAGGGCAAAGTTTTAATACTGCGCACCAAATAATAGCAATCCATAGGCGAGGGGATAGCACCACCCATTTCCTGCACCTGCCGAATTTTTGCCCACCAATCGCTCTTTTCGGCAGTAATTAAAGCACCGCCCATCAAATCGCTATGTCCGCCGAAGTATTTGGTGGCGGAGTGCATCACCATATCGGCACCCAGCTCAAGCGGGCGTTGGCAAATTGGGGTAGCAAATGTATTATCGCACAAAACTTTAATGCCGTTTGCTTTGGCTATTGTCACTACCTTTTTTATGTCGGTTATTTTAAGCAGCGGGTTTGACGGGGTTTCAATCCAGATGAGGCCGGTTTCGGGTTTGATATGCTGTTGTAAAACTTCTTCATCATTAACATCGATAAAATCGAACGTTAAAATACCTGCAAACAGATTTTTAAGTTGATTGCGCAGGCCATGGTACATATCATCAGGTGCGATAATATGCGTACCTGGCTTAAGCGATTGAAATACCGACATGCCCGCGGCATTGCCCGATGAAAATGATGCGGCTTCAGTACCGCCTTCCAGTTGTGCCAAAACACGCTCTAAAGCATGTCTGTTAGGGTTAGCCGACCTGCTGTAAATATAACCTGCCGGGAAACCGCCATCGTCGCCACGTTCAAAAGTGGTGGACATAATGATGGGTTGGATTACGGCCCTTGTTGCTTTATCAACATGGTTACCGGCGTGTATAGCTATAGTTTCAGTTTTCATGATATTTGCGCTTATCGCCCAAAGTAAAAAAGAATATTTGTGATTAGCTGTAGCGTTTTTTTATTTTTAACCGAATAGGATATAAAACCTCATCATTATGAAAAGAGCCTTTATACTCATCCTGTTTGTTATCGCCGGTTTATCAGCCTGTAAAAAAGATGCCAATGATACCGCTTACGATAAAAGCTATAAAGCATGGCAAAGCTTTAAGGCTGAGAGTAAAAACTCGTACACCTACACCGTAACTTCGGGGTCGGTATTTGGCTACGGATCCGAAACGAAGATCACCGTTCAAAATGGCAATGTGATAGCCCGCGACTATTATGCCTATAAATTAGAATACACATCTTCAACCACGCCTCCGATTAAAACCACAACCGAACAATGGCATGAAGATAAAGCATCATTAGGTCAACACAATTCGGGAGCTTCCTTACTTACCCTCGACCAGGTTTATCAAAAAGCCAAAAACGAATGGCTTGCCGTTAATAAAAAAGAAAACACCACCTACTTCGAGGCCAATAACAATGGTATGATCTCGGTGGCCACGCATGCAGCAATTGGTTGCCAGGACGATTGCTCGATAGGCATCCACATCAGCGAGATCAAGGCTCTGTAACCTTATTGTAATTTTGGCCGATATATGTTATAACGCACATTAGTATTGTGCTTTTTAGTACATTTGGCGGAAATTTATAATGATGCAAAATTCAGATAATTTACAGTTTTTACTTAACAATCCGAATTTATCTGCTGACTTAAAGCACATTGCCCAAAAGGTACTAAATAAACAACGCATCACTTTTGATGAAGGCGTTTTGCTTTATGAGCAGGGCGAGCTTGGATATCTCGGCACTTTAGCCAACCATATCCGCCAGGAGCGCCACGGCGACAAAACTTATTTCAACCGTAATTTTCATATCGAGCCAACCAATCTTTGCGTTTACGATTGCAAATTTTGCTCGTACTCACGCCTGCTGAAACAAAAATCGGAAGGGTGGGAGTATACCATGGATGAGATGTTTGATATGGTAACCAAATACGATGGCGAACCGGTTACCGAAGTACACATTGTGGGCGGCGTATTGCCTCAATATGATGTGCCTTTTTACCAGCAATTATTCGCTCGTATCCGTGCCCACAGGCCCGAGCTGCATATCAAGGCGCTTACCCCGGTTGAATACCACTACATTTTCAAAAAAGCTAAGATCGACTATGCTACAGGCATGCGCCTGATGCAGGAAGCCGGTCTGGATTCAATCCCAGGCGGCGGTGCCGAGATCTTCGACCCGGAGATCAGGGATCAAATCTCTAAAGATAAATGTACTGCCGATCAATGGCTGGCAATTCATGAGGAGTGGCACAAATTAGGCGGCCGTTCAAACGCTACTATGCTTTACGGACACATTGAAGAGTTTAAGCACCGTATTGATCACATGGAACGCCTACGCCAGTTACAGGATAAAACAGGCGGTTTCCAAACTTTCATTCCGCTTAAATTCAGGAATAAAGACAACCAGATGTCGCATGTGCCGGAAGTTTCGGTTATTGAGGATCTGCGTAACTACGCTGTAGCACGTATTTACCTGGATAACTTTGATCACATCAAAGCTTATTGGGCCATGATCAGCCGTACTACCGCACAGCTTTCGCTTAATTTTGGCGTGGATGATATTGATGGTACTTTAGATGATACCACCAAAATTTACTCGATGGCAGGCGCCGAGGAGCAACATCCCGGCATGAGCACCAAGCAATTGGTTGAGTTAATTAAACATGTAGGCCGCCAACCAATTGAGCGCGACACCTTATATAATGTAGTAACTGATTACACTAATTTTGAGTTTGAGAACGAACCCAAGCCTCAATATTATAAGTTACCGGTAATTAATTAATCAAAAAGCCGAAGGCTCAAAGCTTAAAGCAAATAAATAAGCTTAAAGCAAAAGGCCAAAAGCTTAAAGCAAAAAAAGATAAGATATACAAGCAAGAAAGCTTTAAGCCTTCGGCTTTTAGCTTTCAGCTCAAAATATGAAAACCTTATACATAGTACGCCACGGGCAAACGGAATTTAATAAGTTGGGCATTATTCAAGGTCGTGGAGTTAATACCGACCTGAATGATGAAGGCCGCAAACAGGCCTGCCAATTTTTTGAGGCTTATAAAGCAGTTCCGTTTGATAAGATTTACATTTCGGCACTGAAGCGTACCCAGCAAAGTATCCAGCCTTTTATTGATCTCGGTATCCCGTTCGAAAAACTTTCGGGTTTGGATGAGTTAGCCTGGGGAGTGCATGAAGGGCAGGCTCCTACCGCCGACAACAAAGCAGCTTTTTTGCAAATTATGCGCGATTGGCTGGATGGCAAACTGGATAGCAAATTTGAAGGCGGCGAAAGCCCACTGGAGGTGGAGAAACGCCAGCGCGAAGCTTTGGAGGTGATCATGAGCCACCCCGAAGAAAAAACGGTATTGATTTGTATGCATGGCCGTGCTATGCGTTTACTGCTTTGCATCCTTACAGGTAAACCACTATCCGAAATGGATAGCTTCCCGCACCAAAACCTGGTACTTTATAAGGTAACCTACAATGGCGAAAAATTCGAGATCATCGATTTTAACAACGCCGAACATTTAAAACATTCCGAAGAACAGAAATAGCTATTGTGAATAAGATCAGAATATCAGCGGTAAGCTACACTAATACCAAACCCTTTTTATACGGCATCCAACATACCGACATTATTAACAAGATCGACCTGAGCCTCGATATGCCGGCCGATTGTGCGCAGAAACTCATTGATGATGTGGTTGATATCGGCCTCATCCCAGTAGCGGCAACGTTAAGCCTCCCTCAATGGGAAATAGTATCCGACTATTGTATCGGTGCCATTGGCGCAGTTAATTCGGTATTCATCTTCAGTAATTGTGATATTAAAGATGTAAAAACCATCCAGCTTGATCCGCAGTCGCGCTCATCAAATAACCTGGCCCGTGTGTTGATGAAAAATCACTGGCAGGTAAACCCGGAGCAGATCGTTAACGCGCCGGATTATTCGCTCTCAACCGATGAACATACTGCCTTTGTACAAATAGGCGACCGCACTTTCGGCAAAAAAGATCAATACAAATACGTTTATGACCTTGCCGAAGAATGGCAAAAAATGACCGGCCTGCCATTCACCTTTGCCGCCTGGATAGCCAATAAGCCGATACCGCAGGAGTTTATGGATGAGTTTAATCAGGCGCTTAAATATGGGCTGGATCATCGTGAGGATTTGTTTAAGGAAATGGATATGCGCGATGATTTTGATTTGGTTGATTATTTGATGGTGAAAATTGATTATGATTTGACTGAGGATAAGAAGAAAGCATTGTATATGTTTTTGGATTATATCAAGGCGTTATAGTTTTAAATCTTAAACTAATAAAACTCCGCCACGTCATTGCGAGGAACGAAGCAATCCCCAATAGGCAGAGAGGCTAAGCAAGTCCGCCCTGTACAGTCGGGGATTGCTTCGTTCCTCGCAATGACGTTTTTTTCGTGCCACCCCCAAAAGCAATCTTCCGGCAATAAATACCAATTTAAATAGCAAATGCTATTTAAAATTCTATTTTTGTATCCACAAAAATAAAGTCACTTTGTAGGTGACCGGTTAAACGTAATTTTATAAATTAAAAATCATAGTTGTAGATGATTAACATTACACTTCCTGATGGTTCCGTTCGTCAGTATGACAAGGGAATCACTTCCGCTCAGATCGCTCTATCGATCTCTGAAGGATTAGCACGTAACGTATTAGCGGCCGAAGTTGACGGCCAGGTTTGGGATGCAAGTCGCCCTATTGAACAGGACGCGCATGTAAAACTACTAACCTGGAACGATGCCGACGGCAAATCAACATTCTGGCATTCATCGGCCCACTTAATGGCTGAGGCCTTGGAAGCCCTGTATCCGGGTACTAAATTCGGTATCGGCCCGGCAATTGAAACCGGTTTTTATTACGATGTTGATTTTGGCGACAAGGTTTTATCTTCTGACGAGTTTAAGCAGATAGAAGATAAGATGATCGAGTTGGCTAAAACCAAAGAAGAATTTATCCGCAAGCCGGTTAGTAAAGCCAACGCGATTGAATATTTCACCGAAAAAGGCGATGAGTATAAGCTGGACCTGATCAAAGATCTGCCAGATGGTGCCATCACTTTTTATTCGCAAGGTAATTTTACCGATTTGTGCCGTGGCCCGCATATCCCTAACACAGGTTTTATTAAAGCGGTTAAACTGATGAGTGTTGCCGGTGCCTACTGGCGCGGCGATGAAACACGCAAGCAGTTAACCCGTATTTACGGCGTTACTTTCCCTAAAGCCAGCGAGCTGACTGAATACCTGCACATGATCGAAGAAGCTAAAAAGCGCGATCACCGTAAGTTGGGTAAAGAGTTGGAACTGTTCGCATTTTCGGAAAAAGTGGGTATGGGCTTACCATTGTGGTTGCCAAAAGGAACTGCACTGCGCGAGCGTTTGGTTACTTTTTTACAAAAAGCACAGGTTAAAGCCGGTTATGAGCAGGTAATTACTCCGCATATCGGTCATAAAAATCTGTATGTAACTTCGGGCCACTATGAAAAATATGGTGCCGATTCGTTTCAACCGATCAAAACACCGCAGGAGGGAGAGGAGTTTTTCCTGAAACCGATGAACTGCCCGCACCATTGCGAAATCTATAAAACAAAACCACGCTCGTACAAAGACCTTCCGGTTCGTTTTGCTGAGTTTGGTACTGTATACCGTTACGAGCAAAGCGGCGAGTTGCACGGCTTAACCCGTGTACGTGGCTTTACTCAGGATGATGCGCACTTATTCTGCCGCCCGGACCAGGTAAAGGATGAGTTTAAAAAAGTGATCGACCTGGTTTTGTATGTATTTAAGGCATTAGGCTTTGATAACTACATTGCGCAGGTATCATTACGCGATCCTGAAAACCGCGCCAAATATATCGGTACAGATGAAAACTGGGCTTTAGCCGAGAACGCGATTATTGAAGCCGCTGCCGAAAAAGGCTTGCCAACCGTGGTTGAATACGGTGAAGCAGCGTTTTACGGTCCGAAGCTGGACTTCATGGTGAAAGATGCTTTAGGCCGTAAATGGCAGTTAGGCACTATCCAGGTTGATTATAACTTGCCAGAGCGCTTTGAGTTGGAATACACTGGTAGCGATAATATGAAGCACCGCCCGGTAATGATCCACAGGGCACCGTTTGGTTCGATGGAGCGCTTTATCGCGGTATTGATTGAGCATTGTGCCGGTAATTTCCCGCTTTGGTTATCTCCTGAGCAGTTCATTATCCTGCCTATATCAGAAAAATATGAAGAATATGCAAAAAAACTTTCTGATATATTAAAAGATTCCGATATTTGCGGGCTAATTGACTTTAGGGACGAAAAAATTGGACGTAAAATCCGCGACGCTGAAGTTAAAAAAATCCCTTATATGCTGATTGTGGGTGAAAAAGAAGCTGCCGAAGGGCTGGTTTCTGTCCGTAAACACGGCGCCGGCGATTTGGGAAGTATGAGCATTGAAGAATTTAAAGAACAAATAACAAAAGAAATAACAGTATAACTTGGCATTAAACAAACCTTTCAATAGAGGACCAAGGCTTCCTTTTAAGAAAAAAGAAGCTGAACACAACATTAACCAATTCATTAGGGCTCAGGAAGTTCGCCTTGTAGGTGATAACGTTGAGCAGGGCGTATACTCATTAAGGGATGCGCTGGCAATTGCCGCCGATCTTGAACTGGACCTGGTTGAAATATCTCCAAACGCAGTACCTCCCGTTTGTAAAGTAACTGATTACAATAAGTTTATTTACGAGCAAAAGAAAAAGCTTAAAGAGATTAAAAGCAATGCCAAGCAAACGGTTATTAAGGAGATCCGTTTCGGACCGAACACTGATGATCATGACTTTGAGTTTAAACTGAAGCATGCCATCAAGTTCCTTGAATCGGGCGAAAAGGTAAGGGCTTACGTACACTTTAAAGGCCGTGCTATTGTTTACAAAGAACAAGGCGAGATCCTGTTACTTCGTTTCGCTCAGGCGTTGGAAGAGGTAGGTAAAGTAGAGCAATTACCTAAGCTTGAAGGAAAAAGGATGTTTTTAACCCTTGCTCCTAAAGCAGCTAAGAAATAGATTTATATGTGCAGATGTGCAGATTAAAAATGTGCAGATGCCGGAAAGTAAAACGTTGAGAAACGTTGATTATCTAAACACAAATAAAATAGAGTTATGCCAAAAATGAAAACCAATTCCAGTGCAAAAAAGCGCTTTAAGCTTACTGGAACCGGTAAAATCGCAAGAAAAAACGCATACAAAAGCCACATCTTAACCAAGATGTCTACAAAACGTAAGCGTGCCCTTGGTCACACCAGCTTAGTATCTGATGCTGATATGGGTAACGTAAAACGTATGCTTTGTATCGGAAAGTAATTCACATTTTTTAAAAACCAGGTATTAGAGTTTTAAGTCCGGCAGTCAAGATGCAGGCACTCACTACCAAAAAACACACAAGATGCCACGTTCAGTTAACGCAGTAGCGTCGAGAAGACGCAGGAAAAGGATCATGAACCTCGCCAAAGGTTATTGGGGTTCACGTAGCAAGGTTTATACCATTGCAAAAAACACAGTTGAAAAAGGTTTACAGTACGCTTACCGCGACCGTAAAACCAAAAAGAGAGAATTCAGAGCTTTATGGATCCAACGTATCAACGCTGGTGCCCGTCAGCACGGAATTTCTTACTCTCAGTTAATGGGTAAATTAGCTGCTAAAGAAATCGGTTTAAACCGTAAGGTATTAGCTGATTTAGCAATGAACAACCCGGATGCTTTCAAAGCAGTTGTTGATGCAGTAAAATAAATATCGTTTAGATAATATCCAAAAAGGGCCGCTTTTAGCGGCCTTTTTTAGTTTGTGGAGATTATTTGGGTTGATTGAAACCGTTATTGTGAATAGAGTGCTTTTATCTATTCAATAATAATCACTTCAGCAAACTCATCCGCATCATTATTAATATCCATGTATTGCTTAAAGTTCTGGATATCCTTATCAACCATATTTTTAAATACCGGATTAAGCACTTTAGCTATTCCGGCGCCAATGCCGCCTGCAGGTGGTTGATAGCTGATCACCACATCAACAACAGTTCCGGTGCCATCAACAGTATCCTGGAAACGGATTTTACCCGCATTATTGATCATAGAATCGGGCAGGGAGCTCCAGCCGATCATTTCATTAGGTTCATCATGCACAATTTCTGCATGCCAACTTACCGTGGCTACGTTTTGTGGCAGCTTTAATACCCAATAGGAGTATTTGGCATCTATTACCTCCACACTTTCCAGGTGTTTCATAAACAGCGGCAGGTTATCCAGTTTACGCCAAAACTGGTAAACCTTTTCTCTTGGCTTATCAACGGTGAATGATGAGCGGATATTAATATTGATGGGATTGGTTGATAGTTTACCAATGCGTTTATACAGTTCGCAATGGCCGGTTATGCCACGGTTTAAAAGGTAGCCGCCAGCGCCAATCTTTACAATGCTCGCGAATGGGTTACTGAAAATGTTTTTAAAGCCTGAAAAGCCTATTTTCATCCCCCCGGCAATGGAGGTAAGGCGCTCGGGCCAGTTCAGATTTATGCGGTCGTCGCCGTACAGCACGGGGTAATTATCGGTATATTTTACTATTGTAGTTGCCATAGGTTTTTAAACTTTATGTTTTTTAAACACCATAGCTTGTGGTAAAGTTTTGTTTAAGTGAATTTTATTGCTTTTTAGTACAAGTGCAACTCCTTGCATCGACGGTTCCTGCTACAGTTTTGTGGTTCTGCTTTACTTACATTACTTTTACGGCGCTTTAGGTTTCATTAAATAGTGTAAATGAATTAAAAGGGAATACAGTGTAAATCTGTAACTGTCCCGCAGCTGTAAGCTCTGTAACTGTTACCAAATCTGTAAGGTCACTTTCTGTAAAGCAGGAGGGAAGGCCGGGGAAACGGGGAGTAAGTCAGAAGACCTGCCAAAGCATTATATATTATTCAAGGCTTTCGGGGATTGAAGCTTGAATGCGAGTGCCATCCGTTAGCGCATTTTCATTTTCTTCATTTCCGTGTTTGCCGCTTTAAAACGCATTTATTTCAATCAATAAATACTACATGGAAAAAAGTTACCTGAAATTTTTATTTGGTTTAGCATTGTTGCCTTTTGCTACGTTTGATACCGTGCATGCACAGGATACTACCAAAACATTAAATACGGTTGTGGTTACCGCTACCCGCTCGCCTAAAAAACTATCAGATATTGGCAGGGTAGTTACTGTTATTTCCTCTGCCCAGATTAACCAGTCGCAAGGTAAATCATTGCCTCAATTACTAAATAACGTTGCCGGCGTTACATTTTCGGGCGCTAACAACGCGCCGGGGATAGCTACTTCGGTTTACCTGCGTGGCGCTTCAACCGGTAACACATTAATTTTGGTTGATGGTTTCCCGGTAAACAATGCTTCAAGTATTGATGGTAGTTATGATCTGAATGCTTTTTCGTTGGATTTGATAGATCATATTGAAATACTGAAAGGCAGTGGTTCTTCGCTATACGGATCGGACGCAGTAGCCGGCGTGATCAATATCATCACAAAAAAAGCAAAAGCGCAGGGTATAACCGGAAGCTTAATGTTTACCGGCGGCAGCTATAATACTTTTAAGGAAGCTGCATCGGTAAGCGGAAAAGTAAAAAATACAGCCCTTGCAGTTAACGTTTCAAATACAGATTCGAAGGGATTCTCGGCGGCCACAGATAAATCAGGCAACAACGCATTTAAAAAAGATGGTTTTCATCAGCGTTCGGCAAGTGTAAACCTTAGCCAGTATTTGTCGCAAAAATTTATCATCAACGGCAACTTTCAGGCAAGCCGCAATACCGGCGATTTGCCTTATGGTGCTTTTGCAGGGGACAACGACTATACTTATAAAAACACGTTTGTATTTGGCGGTATTGGCGCGAAGTTGATTTTACCAAAAGGCGATTTGAACGTAAACGTATCACAAAATACAGTTCAAAATAACTTTACCAACCTGCCATCTGATAACGACAGCACGCACCAGGTAACTAAAAATACCGGCCGAATAACTAACGCCGAGGCAGTGTTCAATTATCAGCCTAACAAATACCTTGATATTACAAGTGGTGCTGCCTTCAAATACAGCAATACCAGCCAGTACAGCCTTTACGAAGCCACAGGCTATTCGGCACCAGCCAGTGTTATAAAGGCCGGTGATACGCCTACCAATATTTTCAGCGCCTACACCTCGTTGTTTTTCAAGTACGATATATTCCACCTGGAATTAGGGGGCAGGTATAATCACCATAGCAGATATGGCGATAAATTTACCTATACGGTAAACCCTTCCCTGTTCCTGGCCGATCAATTTAAGATATTCGGTACTATTGCCTCTGCATTTAAATCGCCATCGCTTTATCAACTGTATTCTGAATATGGAAACCAGAAGCTAAACCCGGAGATCACCACATCTTACGAGGCCGGATTTGATTGGGAAATTCTGAAAAACCAACTTTCGTTTAACACGCAGTTTTTTAAGCGCAATACCAAAGGCGTAATTTACTTTTTTTCTGAATCAGCGCCGCCGTATAGCTCGTTTTACAAGAACGGGCAGTTGCAAAAAGATAAAGGTTTCGAATCTGAATTAAAATATCACGCAAACAAACTCAACGCCTCGGCTTACTTTGCTTACGTAACCGGCAAGCTTACTGATGAAGCGGGTAAGGAAACCAACAATCTATACCGCCGACCAAAAAGCACCTTCGGTGCCAATGTAAGCTACCAGGTTTTAACTGATTTTTTGTTTGGTATCAATTATAAATACACAGGCAATCGCACCGACCAGGATTTTTCCGGCTATCCAACAAAGGTTGTTACTTTAAAGCACTACAACCTGGTTGATGTGCACCTTGAATACAACGCAACAAAAAATCTAAATGTTTTTGGCGATCTGAACAACGTTTTCGATACCAAATACGTAGATTGGTTAGGATATAATACCCGCGGCATTAATTTTATGCTGGGTGCCAGGTACCAATTTAGATAGCAGGTTTATATTATCCGGATTTATAAGTAATTTTACCGCATGACCACTAAAGATAACAACACACGTAATTTGTTTTTGATAGCAATGATTATAGTAGCGGCCATTTTCAGGGTGCTTGCCGTTTACATTCCGGCTTTGAGTAATTTTACCCCGGTAGGTGCTGTCGCGCTGTTTGGCGGAGTTTACTTTAAGGAAAAATGGAAAGGCTATGTGGTAGTGCTTGCCACCTTGTTTTTTACCGATATCCTGATCAATTACTTACGTACATCAACAGTTACATTAGGTTACACCGTAACTTTTTGGGTTTATATAAGCTTTATATTGATGGTAACGGTTGGTAGTTTAATTAAAAAAGTAAATGTGCAAAACATATTGCTTGCCTCAACTGCCCCGGTGCTTATCCACTGGTTACTTACCGATTTTCCGGGCGATCTGTATCCGCATACGCTTGCCGGCTACGGCCAATCGTTAGTAGCAGCTATTCCGTTTGAATATAATCTTATTTACGGTACGCTTGTATTTAGCACTATACTATTTGGCGGCTTTGAGCTGGCCAAACGCAAATACACTTTTCTGCAGGATAAAAAGCAATTGGCTTTATAATATAAAAGCATTTAAATTTAAAGCGGATTGTTGAAAGGCGATCCGCTTTTTTTGTGACCTTATGGTCTTTATCTACTTAAAATAATCATGAAAAATATAGTAGTGCTAACCGGCGCAGGTATCAGTGCCGAAAGCGGTTTAAAAACATTCAGGGATAGCGACGGGCTTTGGGAAGGCTATAATATTGAAGATGTAGCCACACCCCAGGCCTGGGAATGGAACCCGGTAATGGTGCAGCAGTTTTACAACGAGCGCCGCAAAAATGTGCTTGAGGCAAAACCCAATGCTGCTCACTATGCGCTCGCAGCGTTGGAGGAAAAGCACCGGGTTACTATCGTTACTCAAAATATTGATGATTTGCACGAGCGTGCAGGCTCAACAAACGTGGTTCACCTCCACGGTATTATCACCCGTTCGCAATCGAGTATCAACCCGGAGCTTACTTACCCTATTGACGGCTGGGAGCTTAAAATGGGCGAGAAGTGCGAATTGGGTTCGCAGCTGCGCGCGCATGTGGTTTGGTTTGGCGAGCCTGTGCCGATGATTGAGCGGGCAGCAATGATTTGCGCCGGCGCTGATATTTTTATTTTAGTGGGCTCGTCGCTTGCTGTTTATCCGGCAGCAGGTTTAATCAGCTATGTAGATCAGGAGGTGCCGAAATATATTATCGATCCGAAAATCCCAACAGTAAATGTACGCGGCCAGGTAATTAAAATAGAGGAGAAGGCTTCAGTGGGCGTACCTGCACTTGTTAATCAATTATTAAACGGGCAGCCAAATTAAATCACCTAAAATTGAAATGTATCTTCAACTGGAGCGGCGGTAAGGATAGCGCCCTTGCCCTGTACTACTGCCTGCAAAATCCTGATCTCGAAATTGCCTATCTCGTAACTACCATTAATGATGCTGCCGACCGGATCTCGATGCACGGCGTGCGTACGGAATTGCTTATTGACCAAGCCGAAAGCATAGGGATACCGCTATACCAGATCCGCCTGCCCGAAATGCCGGGGATGAAGGAATACGATGAGGTGATGCAATACCACCTGTTGCATCTTAAAAGCGAAGGCATTACCCATTCCATATTCGGCGATATATTTTTGCAGGACCTGAAAAATTACCGGGATGCCCGGCTGAGCGAGGTTGGTATGCAAGGCCTATACCCCTTATGGAAACGCGATACCCGCGAACTGATCACTGAATTTCTTGAACTCGGTTTCGGTACTGTAATAGCCTGCACCCAACAACGAATAGAGCGGATAGTAGGGCGGGAGATCAGCCTGGAGTTGATCGATTCTTTGCCGGACGATATTGATGTTTGTGGCGAGAACGGCGAATTCCATACATTCACTTTTAAAGGCCCGATCTTCAAAAAAGCCATAGTTTATAAAACCGGCGATAAAGTTTTTAAAGAATACAAAGCACCTAAAAATACCGATGATTCCTGCGTTTCTTCAGTTGATGAAAAACCAGCCGGTTTTTGGTATTGCGATCTTTTGCCGGCTTAATTTAGCGTTTATTTGGCCAAAATAGTTGCAGAATATAATTTTGTTGTTGTTTTTAAATTGTTATTATACAGTTATTTACAAGATCTTTATAAAGATTTTATTTAGATATAAATAGCATCTATCCAACGTTAGGCGCTACCAAGCAAAGTTTAACCAAATTTAATTCTGTTTTAGAGCCTCATTCACTATAAACAATTGATAGTCAAACATTAACGATAGACCATCTTAATAATTGTATCTAAAGTAAGCGTCTTTATAATCGTTGCGCATCTCAATAAACCGGGCAGCTATCTTTTTCAGAAATTCATCGTCCAATAGTTCAAAAACACTGTTAACGCCATCGGTTAAATCTATTTCGGGGATCTTGTAGCTTTGTTCAAGTGAGCCCTGTTCAGCCTTTACAATAAATTTATTGTTCATGTTCAGGATGGATATTTTAAAATCGGGATGGGGGAGTTCGGCAATAATTCTCATGTTGTTTTATTATTTAGTAAACCCTTTAAAGGGTCGGTTCCGTTTAGCGTTCCAAAGCTTGCCAAAGGTTTAAACCGGGCAAACAGTTCTTCACTGTACCAGTTTTCGTTTCGTGTTTTTTTAATTACTTCTGCATGTTCGGGACTCTGGTAGGCAAACGCCTTTACATCATCGGTACTTTTCCAAACTGAAAAAGTTGCCTGCCTGTAAACAGGAGCTTCGCCTATTCCAAACGATGTTACATAACCTGGTGCATTAGCCATCATGCCGGCCACAGCATCTACATTGGCCCAAAAGTTTTTAAGACGGTTAAACCTGATGGTAGCCCGGGTAAGTACGGCCACCGGGCCGCTGATGCCGTTGGCAGAGCTTTTCCCGAAAGGTTCCCGGCCGCTCCATTGGCCGTGGCTTTGTAGTGGTTCGCAAAGTATAGTCCAGCGTTCCTTGCATAACAATCTCCACCATGATGATACAAATGAGCGTTTGTAAAACCGATCAAAGTGCTCCTGGCTTTCCCAGCAAGCCATCAGGCCCCATTGCTGCCAGTCGGGTTTCAGATCGAAAGTGCCGTTTTTTCCCGAACCGAGGAGTTTATAAAAGCTGCATCCTTTCTGCAGCATCATAGGCAACCGGTGCAAGGCCATAGCCAACAGGGCGAAGGGAATAAAAAGCTTGCGGTAGCGGACTATAGTAAGGCTAACGATCATATAAATGCGAATTAAAAAATTTAATATGATATTAGCCTTATTTACTTTCGATACCACATTGTTAAGTTTGCACCATGGCAGAAGATTTAAAAATAACCACATCAACCGATAAAGCCGAGCAGTACACTACGCTGATCCCCCAAATAGAAGCTTTGCTTTACGGTGAGCCCGATTTAGTGGCGAACCTTGCAAACGTAGCGGCAGCTTTAAAGGAGCAGTTTAAATGGTTTTGGGTTGGTTTTTACCTGGTAAAAAACAGCGAACTTGTTTTAGGTCCTTTCCAGGGGCCGGTAGCCTGTACCCGCATTGGCCTGGGCAAAGGTGTTTGCGGAGCCGCCTGGCAGCAGGCTAAAACTTTCGTGGTGCCTGATGTAGAAGCTTTTCCGGGGCACATCGCTTGCAGTTCACTTTCCCGTTCGGAGATTGTGGTACCCGTATTTAAAAACAATGAGGTTGTGGCGGTATTGGACGTAGATAGCGAATTGCTGGATCAGTTTAACGAAACCGATGCACAGTACCTGGAGCAGATAGTTAAACTGGTTAATTTTTAATGAGCAGAATCTACCTGATAGCGGGCCTTGGCGCCGATACCCGTGTTTACAATAACATCAACCTGAATGATGAACATGAGGTAATCCCTTTAGATTGGGTTGAGCCCGACGACTTAAACGACACTTTAGCTACTTGTGCCCAAAGGCTTATATTTCAATACAATATCAAACCAAATTCGGTATTGATAGGTAATTCTTTGGGTGGTATTATCGCGGTTGAAGTGGCCAAATTTATGCCGGTTGAGAAAGTGATCCTGATCTCGAGCATCAAAACAAGCGATGAGGCTCCCTGGTATTTTAAATTTTTTCGAACCCTGCCGGTTTATAAGCTTATGCCAGGCAGCCTGTTTAATTCGATGGGCGGAATGGTAAAACCTGTGTTTGGCCATATGAGCGATGAAGATGCCTGGTTGTTTGGTGATATGCTCAAAAAATCGTCGCCTGTGTTTATGAAGTGGGCCATGTATGCTATCCTGCACTGGCAAAATGACGTTATTCCACCCAACCTGTATCACATTACCGGTGATAAAGATCTCGTTTTTGATTATAAGCGGATAAAAGGTGCAACCATAGTAAAAGGCGGTACCCATATCATGATATTTGATAAGGCCAAAGAAATCAACAAACTATTGAAAGGAATTTTGAAGAAATGAAGCTGCCCGAAAGTTATTATTTAGGCAATGATGTGGTGGCTATCAGCAAAGACCTGATTGGCAAGTATTTATTTACCCGCATTGACGGTATAACTACCGGCGGATATATTGTTGAAACAGAGGCTTATAATGGCGCTATCGACCGGGCTTCACACGCTTATGGCAATCGTAACACGCCGCGAACCAGTATCATGTTTAAACAGGGCGGCATCACTTACATTTACCTATGCTATGGTATTCATGAAATGTTTAATATCGTAACCTCTGTAGAGGGGCACCCCCAGGCTATCCTGATCAGGGCTATTCAGCCAACTGATGGGATAGAGGCCATGCAAATACGGCGCAATATGCCGGTGCTTAAACCCAACATAACCAAAGGTCCCGGATCTGTTGCGAAAGCTTTAGGTATTTCCCGTAAAATCAACGCTATCAGCCTGCAAAGCGATACCATATGGATTGAAGACAGAGGGCTGTGTTTTCCGGATGAGCAAATCGCCGACGGCCCGCGCATAGGTGTGGCTTATGCTAAGGAAGACGCGTTTTTACCGTATCGTTTTTATGTAAAAGGCAATATTTACGTAAGCAAGCCCAATAAATAAGCTTTTGAATTTGTAATATTGGGCAATGAATTATCAAAATAATTTAGAGTTTGCCAAACAGCAGGATCAACTCGATCCGCTTAAAAATTTCAGGAATCAGTTTCTTATCCCCCGGCATAAAGGCGAAGACGTGGTTTATCTCTGCGGAAATTCGCTCGGGTTACAACCCATTACTGCGCAACAGTACTTAAATGACCAGTTGAACAATTGGAAAAACCTTGCTGTTGAAGGCTGGTTTCAGGGAGATGATCCCTGGCTGGATTACCACAAATCACTTTCGGGTTCGATAGCCAGAATTGTTGGCGCGCAGGAAAACGAGGTTGCTGTAATGAATTCACTTACAGTAAACCTTCATTTACTGATGGTAAGCTTTTATAAACCAGATAACAAAAGATTTAAAATTATCATGGAGGGAGGCGCTTTTCCCTCAGATCAATATGCCATGGAGAGCCAGGTGAAGTACCACGGCTTCGATCCTAAGGATGCGATAATTGAGATTTTTCCACGGGAAGGCGAGTTTACATTACGCACGGAAGATATCATCAGCACAATCCACCAAAACCAAAATGAACTGGCTTTGGTACTGTTTGGCGGAATTAATTATTACACCGGTCAGTTTTTTGATCTGAAAGCCATAACCGACGCCGCACACCAGGCCGGAGCTTATTCAGGTTTTGATTTGGCCCATGCAGCGGGCAATGTGCCGCTAAAACTTCACGAATGGGGTGCCGATTTTGCCTGCTGGTGCTCGTACAAGTACATGAATTCGGGCCCCGGCGGCATCAGCGGTATTTTTGTACACGAAAAGCATTTCACCGATGGGCAGCTTAATCGCTTTGCAGGCTGGTGGGGATACCGGCAGGATAATCGTTTTTTGATGGCTCCCGGCTTCGATCCTGCTCATGGTGCCAATGGCTGGCAGGTAAGCACCAGTCCTATTTTGCTTTTGGCGCTATTTAAAGCCTCTATGGCGATTTTTGATACCGCGGGCGATATAAGTATCCTCCGAAGAAAAAGCGAGTCTCTAACGGGCTATTTGGAGTTTTTAATAAATGATATTAATACAAACCAAAACGAGGAAGTTTTCAAGATTATCACTCCTGCCGCTCCGGAAACCCGTGGCTGCCAGCTCTCGGTGGTTTGCAAGCGGAACGCAAAGGCTACTTTTAACTTTCTTGCCGAAAATGGCGTGATAGGAGACTGGCGCGAACCCGATGTTATCCGCTTAAGCCCGGTGCCGCTGTACAATACTTTCGAAGATGTTTACAAGACGGCTGCGTTATTAGCCACTTCAATTACTACTTTATAAAAATATCATAACATGGTGTATTACAATCCAAAAGAGTGGTTTTTCTCGATTTTTAAAATAAACAGGGCCGATACTTTACGGGAGCTCTTTCCGCTTATCGTAGCCGTAAGTGCCTATGCAGGTCTGGTTACTTATCTGTTGATCGACGTTTGGGAGCTGCCCGATACCAGCCTGCTGAAAAAGGTGAGTTTTATACATCAAACCATCGGCTTTGTGTTTTCATTGCTGCTGGCTTTCCGTATCAACTCGGCTTATGACCGGTGGTGGGAAGGGCGAAAGATTTGGGGGAGCCTGGTAAACAACAGTCGTAACTTTGCTATTAAGTTAAAGCATTTGGTTAGCGAGCAGGATCTGGCTTTCTTTAAGTTTGCCATTCCGTTTTACGCCCGGTCGCTAAAAAATCATTTGCGCGACGAGTATGTGCATGAAGAACAGCAGTTTGTTTCTATCGATTCAACTAAGCATGTGCCAAACCAGATAGCATCTGCCATGATCGAAAAAGTTTATAAACTAAACCGGGAAGGCGTGATAAACCCTGAGCAATTGTTTAGTATAACTACCGAAATAACTTCTTTTACAGATAATTGCGGCGCCTGCGAGCGAATCAAAAAAACGCCCATTCCGTTCTCGTATAATGTTTTTATCAAGAAATTTATCTTCACTTATATCATGACCCTGCCTTTTACCTGGGCTTTTGAACTTAAGTATCTCATTGTACCCATCATCGGTTTTGTGCTTTTTGTATTCGCAAGTATCGAGATCCTGGCCGAGGAGATTGAAGATCCGTTTGGTCGCGATGCGAACGATTTGCCGCTGGAGGGAATTTGCGATACCATCAGAAAAAACGTTGAGGAACTATAAGGTAACAGATGCTTAAAATTGCTTACGACCCGATTTATGCTCATCCTTTACCTGAGGGTCATCGCTTCCCGATGTTAAAGTATGAGTTGATTCCGGGGCAATTGCTGCATGAAGGGATAATTACGCCGGCCAATCTGTTTTCACCGGGATTACCGGATGAAGATCTTATCACTCAAACGCATGATGTTGCTTACTGGCATCAATTACGTGATTTAACGCTGCCCGATAAAGAACAACGCCGAACAGGCTTCCCGTTATCGGCAAGGCTTATTGAGCGTGAAATGAGGATAGCCAAAGGCACAATCGATGGCTGCAGGTTTGCATCCGAAAGCGGGGTAGCATTCAATGTAGCCGGCGGCACTCACCATGCAGGCAGCAACTGGGGCGAAGGATTCTGTTTACTTAACGACCAGGCTATAGCTGCTAACTATTTATTAAATAATAGCTTATCTAAATCTATCTTAATAATTGATTTAGATGTGCACCAGGGAAATGGCACTGCAGAGATCTTTGAAAAAGAGCCCAGGGTATTTACATTTTCAATGCATGGAGCCAATAATTTTCCATATCGTAAAGAACGATCAAATTTGGATATCCCTTTGCAGGATGGTGTTTCGGACGACGAGTACCTCGGTATTCTTGTTAAAACTTTACCTCAGTTAATAGCAAACCGTAAACCTGATTTTATTTTTTACCTATCCGGTGTGGATATTTTAGCCACAGATAAACTCGGCAAACTTGCATTAAGCAAGGAAGCTTGTAAAGCCCGCGATCAGTTTGTTTTTGAACAATGCATAAAATACAGCATTCCGGTGCAGGTAAGCATGGGTGGGGGATACTCGCCCGATATTAGGGATATTGTGGAGGCGCATTGCAACACCTTTAAGGTTGCTGTTGATTTGTATTTTTAACCGGCAACTAATTTTGGTTCTTCGTCGGGTTTACAGGTTTTACTGATGATATTGAACCGGATAAACAGCAACACCGAGGCCGTTGCCAACCCCAACACCAACCCATACCAAACACCGTTAATACCCCAATGAAGTGTAATACCCAGCAGGTAACCAATAGGCAAGCCAATCACCCAATACGCTAAAAAGGTGATGAGGGTTGGAATGTTAACGTCGCCCATACCACGAAGTACACCCAAGCCAACAACCTGTGCGCCATCAAATAACTGAAAGAATGCAACAATGATAAGTAATTGTACTGCAATGCTTATTACCTCCTTATCAGAAGTATAAATCCAGGGCAGATATTCCCGGAAAAAAGTAAACATCAGCGCCGTAATGCTCATAAAAATTAATACAATATGGTAGTTGGCAATTGCGGAGTAGCGTAATTCCTCACGTTTGCCTGCTCCGAAATAATTTCCCGATTTGATAGCAGCTGCAGCAGAAACACCACTTGCCGTCATGTACGTCATAGACGCCAGGTTGATGGCTACTTGATGTGCAGCTTGCTGCACAAGCCCGATGGTACCGACCAGAATGGCGGCCCCGCCAAAGGCACTTATTTCAAAAACGTATTGCAAGGCCACGGGTGCACCAATTTTCATAATCTGTAAACCCCTCATCTGATCGATGTTTTTAAGGGCAAAATCATACAAGTATTCTTTAAAGTTCTTTGATCTCAAAACATAAATTGTCATCACGGTAGCCATCACGCAACGGTCTATCAGCGTGCTGTAACCAACGCCCTTTATTCCCATTGGATGGATGCCGAACATCCCTTTAACAAAAATAATCCCAAGGCAAATATTGAGCACATTGCCCCAGATGGATATCATCATAGCCTGCCGGGTAAAGCCCAGGCCCTCGGCAAATTGTTTAAATGTATTAAATACCAAAAGCGGGATCAGCGACAAACTTAACAACAACAAATATGGCTTGGCTTCGGTTACCACCGCCGGCGACTGGTCAAGATGCCCGATGAGCAACATGGTGCCGAAATAAATTAATGCAAACAACGAGATGCCGCTAAGCATGTTCAAAAACAAACTATTTGAAAGCAGCATGCCGCATTCGCGCTTATCACCCCGGCCATTGTTCTGAGCAACAAGGGGAGTCAGACCATACGAAATCCCCATCCCAATTACCAACGGCACCATAAACAAACTGTTTACCAGCGCCACTGCCGCCAACGATGAAGTGCCCGCAAAATGACCTACAATAATTGTATCAGATGTTTGTACCAGGGTATGGCCCAGGTTTGAAAAAACAACCGGAATAGCCAGTTTCAAACTCTCGCTATAAAAAGGTTTATATTTCGAAAAGATGCCGGTCATTACATTTGGTGTGGGGCGCCAAAAGTAACAATTTGCCTGCTAACAAAAGTCAGCAGGCTGTATAATATTCTTCTTTCTCGGTGGTGTTGATTTTTATGATGCCCGAAAGAATTAAATCTACAAGCAAACCCTGGGCCCTTCGACGGCCAACTTTTAAAAGCTCTGCGCACTCTTTTATAGTAACGCGGCCAGCCTTTTCAAGGTGGCCTAACAAGGTACGTTCATTATCTGAGTATTCAATTAAAACGCCCTGATCATTTGATGAACGCTTTAGCACTTCCAGTACAATTTTGCTGGCTAATACACTTTTATCCTTCACGCGTACGTAAGCCCACCATTTGCCGTCTTCGGCTAAGGCGTAGTGAGGTTTAAGGTCGCTCGCGGCAATATCAACAAGCAGCACTACCTTATCATCAACATAAATCTCTTCAAATACAGGGTCGAGGGCCGGGCGCGAAAAAAGATGCGCGGCACGGGTGATCATGTACTTTTCTTCCTCTTCAGATTTTACACCTTTTATAGTGCCATCATCGGCAACACCGATCAATAATTTGCCGCCTTTATTGTTGGCGAATGATACCATGGTGCGGGCTATTTTTTCGCAGCTTGTAATTGTTTTTTTAAAGTCGAGCGTTACGCTTTCTCCTTCAAATATCAGCTTCCTTACATTGGTTTTGTTCATAGCCGTAGGGTTAAATTATTGAGGTTTGATGTATGGGGTATAAATCTCCATCCAGCTTTCGGGCTTGGCAAGCGGCGAAAAGCCAAACTGGTTGTACAAATTGTGCGCATCTGCCGTAGCGAGCGACCATCGCCTTAAACCTTTCAAATCGGGATGTTTGATGATAGTTTGCACCAGCCATTTTGATAAGCTTTTACCACGGTAGTCCGGCAAAACAAACACATCGCAGATATAGGCAAATGTGGCATTATCGGTAACCACGCGGGCAAAGCCTGCCTGCTGGTCGTTAAAATAAATTCCAAAACACATGGAGTTTTCAATGGCACGTGCCAATTTCTGACGGGGGATACCCTTGGCCCAGTACGAATCGTTATTCAAAAAATCATAAATAACATCAACATTGAGCAGGTTTTTATCGGTAGATATTTTAAAGCCTCGTTTTTCAAAGGCATCGTCATTCATGATCACTGTAGTCATCAGTAGCTATATATTAGTATCAATAAAGTTTAAGTTCCGCACGTACACCTCGTTCATCAGGGATACGCATATTTCGCCATCTTTATTGTAAATGTCAATAGGGAAGGTGCTAATAAATTTCCCGCTGGTATTTAAAATGGTTTCTGCATCGTCGATATCATTGTCGCTCAGGCTGATATTGAAAAATAAATTTGTAGTGGCCGGTTTGATATATTGTATCGATGCCGATTTTGACCATACCATCAGTTTATATCCCTTACCCGTAAAAATCTGGTGAAAGAGCAGGGGATAGAAAGGATCAGCAGCCGAGAAAAGCGTACCCCCGAAGATGCTATTATTGTAATTTTTATTCAGAAAACTTTTACGTATCCTTACTTCCACGCCACGGTATCCTTTTAAAAATTTAACAACCCAAATACGTTGAAAGAGGAGAGGGGGGTATAACCTCATCACCCATTTCAATAATCGTTCGGATACAACCATAACGCTTAAATATCAGAAAAAATGCCGGATTATGCCCGCCAATGTTAATCAAAACAGGCAATGTTAAAAAAAATACGGGCTTTTTAAACATTGGTTAAACAATAAGCTACCGGGAGGGTTTATAGTATGGTTCACAACATATTGATAATTAATTTTCTAAAACAAATAACTATGAAAAAGCAAATTTTAAGCTTCGCGCTTGTCGCGGCAATGATTGGTGGAATTGCTACGGGCTGCAGTTCTGAAAAAAAGGCAGGCGACGGATCTGATACCACCAAAATGGATACTGCAAGCCAAAGCACTCCGGCACCTGCAGCCACCGATACTGCTAAAAAAGACACAAGCAAAAAAGATACTACCAAAATGTAATCCGGATAGTATTTCCATAAAAAATCCCGTATCCATGTAGGTACGGGATTTTTTTATTTCGTCAAATGACGATTTAAAATGAAATGACGATTTAGAATGCCGTTTTTATAACGCCGCCGTCGGCACGCAAAGTAGCGCCATTAGTGGCTGCCGATAACGGGCTGGCTACATAAGTTACCAGGTTGGCAATTTCATCGGTTGTAATAAAGCGTTTTAACAACGATGTACCACGGATATTGGCGAAGAAATCTTTTTCAATTTCGCTTGTGGTAACGCCCTGGCCATCGGCTAAAGCCTGCACAAAATCGCCAACACCTTCAGACATTGTTGGACCTGGCAATACGGTGTTTACGGTTACGCCGGTGTTTGTGGTAAGTTCGGCAAGGCCACGTGCAACAGCAATTTGCGCAGTTTTGGTCATACCATAATGAATCATTTCTGTAGGGATCTGGTAAGCCGACTCGCTGGAAATGAAAATTATACGGCCCCAGTTTTTGGCCAGCATTTTATCAAAATATGCCCTTGATAAGCGTACACCGCTTAAAACGTTCACTTCGTAAAATTTAAACCAGTCCTCGTCGGTTATTGCGGCAAATTCTTTAGGTTCAAAAATGCCAACGTTGTTTACCAAAATGTCAACCTCCGGCAATTGCTCTGTTAGCGCAGATATCTGTGCAGTATTCGCAAAATCAGCCGCGATGCCTTTAATATTTTCATTTCCTGTTTCTTCAATCAGTTTCTTTGTGGCTTCATCAACCTTGGCCTGGCTGCGGCCATTTATATAAACGTTAACACCTTCGGTTGCTAATGATTTTGCAATAGCATATCCAATGCCGGCTGTTGATCCGGTAACGAGCGCGGTTTTGTTTTTTAAATTAAGATTCATGGTTTGTTTGTTTTTTGGTTTGGCTTTTACAAGTGTAATGCCGTTTTGTAGCATTGCCAGATTTTGTACTTACAAAATTAAATTCGCTTGACAATCGTAAACTTTTCTTACGCTGATATGCGTTGAAAATTCCAAATAACGGCCTCGTAATATCGCTCTGTTTTGATTTGTTTTATTTTACTATAATTAACATTATGTTAAATAGCTATTTTAAAGAGAAAGGCTTTTGTAAGCCTCTCCTCTTATTTTTGTTATTGGTTAGCTGGTAAAGCGTCAATCTGCGCTTTAATTTTGGCAGCATTAGCATCATCCCTTACACCTTGATAGTAAGTTCTTAAGTTTTGTAATGCATCTAACGATTTTGGCTGAAGCTCCGCAGCTTTAACCAGGTACGGTTTAGCCAAATCAAACTGTGCTTTTGCTTTGGCAACAGCGGCATCATATTCTTTTTGCTTGTTGGCCGGTAATTTATTAGCAGCGTTGTAAGCATCAATTGCCGGGCTTAAAATAATGTAACCAAGGTTCAAATTCGCTTCAAAATAGTTAGGATCAATTTCCAGTGCTTTTTTGTACATCTCACCCGCTTTGCCGTAAGCTTCGGCTTTTGATGCCTGCAATTTTGCTTTTGCAGCCGGGTCTTTTGCAGCTTTTTGCGCGTTTAAATAACCATCACCTGCCTGTGAGTAAGTCAGGCCTGCATAGTAATACAAAGTTTTATTTTTTGGATCGTTAACCAAAGCAGCCTGGATTTTATCAACAACCTCTTTTTCTTTACCTGTTTGCAAACTGATCTCAATTTCGCGTTTACGCAATTCGCTGTTGGCCGGATATTTTGCTACACCATCGCTTGCGGTTTTTAACGCATTAACAGTATCCCTGTTGGCTAAATACAACGACGACAGATCAAGATATGTAGTTTGGTTTTTTGAAAAATTGGTAGTAAGTAACTTGCTGTAATTGGTTATTGCTGCAGGATAATTTTTAGCGTTTGCAGCGGCCAAACCGGTATAATAAATGGCGTTAGTATCTTCAGGAGCTACAGTGCGGTAAAAATCAAAAGCTTTGTAAGCCAGATCGTATTTACCGGCCGAATATTCTTTTACACCTTTGGTAAGCTGGTATTGAGCAAGGTTTAAATAAGCTTCGTTAATCATTTTGGTATTCTCACCTTTTGAATCAACTTCTTTAGCTTTTTTAAGAGCTTCTTCGGCGGTGTTAAATAATGGCAGCGAAGTAGCCGCTACGGTATCCTGAACGGCAAGCGCAGAATAAATTGATCCTTTAACGGCATAGGTTAACGGCAAAGTGGCTGTTTTTTCGTTAACGGCTGCTTTATCGATAGATTCTTTAGCAGTGCTCAGGCTTTTACCTGCCATTGATGCCATTGCCGGCTGTCCTCTTAAGCCAGAATATTTTTCGTATTCTTCTTTAGCTGTATTAAGCTCGCCTTTTTGTGCAAACGCCGTTGCTGAAACTAAGCCTAACAGGCCTGCCATCAAAAGTTTGATTTTCATGATGCTTTATTATTGATTGGTTAACTGTTTTAGTTTATTGTTTACTCTGTCTAACATGTCCTGGTTTTCCGACTTTTGATAAGCCAGTTGCAGCGCCTGTAAGCTTTTTACATTGTTGGGTGATATCTCATTAGCTTTTTCAAGCCATTGAATAGCCCTGCCCAGATCCTGGATATCGCTCCCCTCCTTTTTACCGGCAGTTTGTTTCAAATATAACAAGCCGAGGTTAAATGCCGGATCGAAATCGGTTCCGCTTAGTTCAATCGCACGTAAATATAGTGATTCGGCCAATTCAAATTTATTTAAATGATCGTAGCAATTTGCGGCAACAAATGCAATATCGGCGTTATTGGCATTGATATCAAGCAAGGGTGGTATCAGGGGTTCTAACGCTTTATAGTTTTTTTTGTTGTTGTAGATATTGGCCTCATCCAGCAATAAAAACCGGTCGTTAGGTAACAGCTTCCTTCCCTTTTGCAATATTTGTAAAGCTTTTGCGGTGTCGCCCAGGGCTTTATAAATGTTGGATGCCGTTTCGATATATTCGGTTTTTGCGCTATCGGTTTTTAATAAAGTGGTGTAATATTTTGCAGCGTCCTGTAAATTGCCCGCTTTATTATTGGCAAATGCTATGTAAGTATTGATCTGGTTCATGCCCGGAGCATACTTTTTAGCATTCTCAAACGATGTTTTGGCATTGTTAAAATCCGAATTGTTTACATATTCAAAACCCTTGCGGATATAAGTATTTGCCATACAGCGCTTAGTATAATCAAGCTCGGATTGATATTTGAAGATCTTATTTTTTGCTGATAACTTATCAATTAGCTGCGAGGTTTGGGTAATCAATTCAGACGGCATACCCAGTTTATTCAGCGAATCGACATACAAAATGCTCGAATTTACGATGGCCCTGTACAGGTTTTTTTCGATATCAGCGGTGTCTGATTTAGTGATGATCAAACTATCGGCCGACTTTTTTGCTGCTGCGAGGTATTTGAGATCGCCTTTTTGTTTGTAAAAGGCCAGGTTGTTAACCACAACCTTCAGCGCTTCCTTTTGGGCAAACGCGAAGGTTGTAGTAACAAATGATATTAAAACTGTTAAAAAGATTTTGCGGTAGTGCATAGTTTATTCAGTTGTATCGTCGGATGATGTTTCTGTGCTGTCATCGGCCGTATTGCTTTCACCGGTTGTTTCGCCGGTAGCATCAGTGCCTTCAGCCGCGTCAACATCGCCCTCGCCTACTTCTTCCTCTTCTTCATGCTCTATTTTGGCTACTGAAGCAATTTCGTCGTCGTTTTTAAGTGTGATGAGCCTTACACCCTGTGTGGCGCGACCCATTACCCTCAACTCGCTAACTGCAATACGGATAATAATGCCCGATTTATTGATAATCATCAGGTCTTCTTTATCTGTAACACCTTTTATGGCTACAAGGTTTCCGGTTTTTTCAGTAATATTTAAAGTTTTTACACCTTTACCGCCGCGGTTGGTAACGCGGTAATCTTCAATATCGGTACGTTTTCCATAGCCTTTTTCTGATACTACCAGTACTGTAGTGGTCTGTGTATCATCAATACTGATCATGCCAACTACCTCATCATTCTCATCATCAAGAGTGATACCGCGTACACCTGTAGCTGTGCGCCCCATCGGCCTCACAGTTGATTCGTTAAAGCGAATTGCACGGCCCGATTTAAGTGCCATTACAATTTCGCTGTTACCGCTGGTTAAGCTTGCTTCCAACAGCGAATCGCCCTCATTGATATTAATAGCGTTAATACCGTTTGAACGCGGACGAGAGTAAGCCTCAAGCGAAGTTTTCTTGATGGTACCTTTTTTGGTACACATGATAATGAAGTTGTTTTCGAGGTAGGTAGTATCTTTTAATGAAAGCAACTTAATATATGCCTTGATCTTTTCTTCTTTAGGGATATTGATGATATTCTGGATAGCACGGCCTTTTGAAGTACGTGTGCCTTCCGGAATTTCAAATACCCTGAGCCAGAAACATTGCCCCGACTCGGTGAAGAACAACATATAGTTATGGTTGGATGCGATTAACAGGTGCTCGATGAAATCCTCATCACGGCTGTTACTGCCAATAGCACCCTTACCACCCCTACCCTGGCGGCGATATTCGGTAAGCGGTGTACGTTTGATATAGCCTTCGCGCGAGATGGTGATTACTACGTTCTCGTCCTCGATGAAATCTTCAGTCTGCATTTCGGCAGATGAGTGAACCATTTCGGTGCGGCGCTCATCGCCATATTTTTCTTTAATCTCGGTCAACTCGTCCTTGATGATCTGCATCCTCATGCCTTCGTCGCTCAGGATGTTTTTCAAATGTTCGATGAGTTTCATTAAAGCAGCATATTCATCTTTGATCTTATCACGCTCAAGTCCTGTTAACCTCCTTAATGTCATATCGAGGATAGCGCGGGCCTGGATATCTGTTAAGCCGAAGCTGCTCATCAACCCTTCCCTTGCTTCATCAGGTGTTTGCGATGCGCGGATCAGGCGGATAACTTCGTCCAAATGATCTAACGCGATCAACAAACCTTCAAGGATGTGTGCACGTTTTTCAGCCTCGTTAAGCTCAAATTTGGTACGGCGTATAACAACCTCATGGCGGTGCTCAACAAAGTGATGGATCAGATCCTTCAGATTAAGCAACATAGGGCGGCCATTAACCAATGCGATGTTGTTTACACTGAATGAAGTTTGTAAAGCAGTGTATTTAAACAGATTATTTAAAACAATGGCTGCATTAGCATCACGTTTTATTTCATAAACAACGCGAATCCCTTCCCTGCTCGATTCATCGCGGATTGCGGAGATGCCTTCAATTTTTTTCTCGTTAACCAGTTCGGCGGTACGCTCAATCATCAGCGCTTTGTTTACCTGGTAAGGTATTTCGCTAACAATGATACGCTCGCGCTCGCCGTTATAAGTTTCAATTTCGGCACGGGCACGGATCACTACACGGCCACGACCGGTTTCCAGCGCCTCACGCGGGCCATCGTAACCATAAATGATACCACCAGTCGGGAAATCCGGGCCTTTTACATATTTCATTAACTCGGCAACCTCAATCTGGCGGTTATCAATCAATGCTACAGTAGCATCAATAACCTCCGAAAGATTGTGCGGTGCCATATTGGTAGCCATACCCACCGCAATGCCCGAAGCACCGTTAACCAGCAGGTTAGGGAATTTAGAAGGTAGTACGGTTGGCTCCTGTAAAGAATCATCAAAGTTTAACTGGTAGTCGATGGTATCTTTGTTGATATCGGCCAGCATCTCTTCAGCAAGCTTTTGCAGGCGGGCTTCGGTATAACGCATTGCCGCAGGTTCGTCACCGTCAACAGATCCGTAGTTACCCTGGCCTTCAACCAAAAGATAACGCAAGCTCCACTCCTGGGCCATACGTACCATGGTATCATATACCGATTTATCGCCGTGAGGGTGGTATTTACCCATTACCTCACCTACTATACGAGCCGATTTTTTATAGGGCTTGCCGTTGGTAAGGCCCAGGTCAAGCATGCCGTATAATACACGCCTGTGTACCGGTTTTAGTCCATCGCGGACATCGGGCAGCGCCCTTGAAACGATAACCGACATTGAATAATCAATGTAGGCCGATCGCATTTCCTCATCAATATTTATCGAAATTATCCTGTCTTCTGCGTGTGAATTATCGTTTTCTGTTCCTTCAGCCATTTTTAATTATTTGTAGAGCCTTCTCTTATAATTGCGTGTTAAAATTGATTTTTAAACGACCTGCGAAGTTAAAAAAATAGTTGACACCCCGCCACTTTTAGTAATAATAAACGGCGTTTTTAGGGTGTAGTATGTTAAATTTTTGTTACACTTTGCAGGTTTATCTAAGCTTAACCCAATAGTCTTCAACCTTGTTTCCGTTTGGTAAAACTGAAAGCAGTTTAAGGGTATCATTGCTTATAATATAGTTGTATTTTATGGTTTTGTTAAGCAGTTTTGACTCCTGCATGCAATAGGTTTGCGTTTCGAAGCAGGTATCGGCATTCAGACGGTAGTCGCCTTTTTCATATATCAGCGTTTTCTCGCCATCCTCTATTACTTTGGCTTTATAATGCTCATTATCGTAAACCCGCTGTAGTTTGTAATCTTTCGGCGCACCATCAAGTTTACCATTAATGATGCCGCCTCGATACTCCCAGGTACCTTTTAACGGACTGTCATCAAACCGAAAAGCGCATAGCAACAATGCAAAGATTATCGATAGAAAAGTTTTTTTCATAGGTAACGATATCAGCCAGGCTTTCCGCTTTCAGCTTTCTGCCTTCAGCTCAAGCCTAAGCCCAGTTAATTCCTTTTTTTAATAAAGATAGTGTTTTTTCTTCATCGCTGCCGGGTTGCGGATGGTAATCGTAAACCCACTTTGCGGTTGGCGGCAGGCTCATCAGTATCGATTCAATGCGGCCATTGGTTTCCAGGCCAAATTTGGTGCCGGCATCATAAACGAGGTTAAATTCGGCATAGCGGCTGCGGCGCTGGTATTGAAATAATTGCTGAGCTTCTGTAAATTCTTTACTTCGGTTACGGTTTACCAATTCGGTATATAGCGGAGCGAACGAGCGGCCAACTGATTTTGAAAACTCAAAAATCTGCCCCCAGCTCAGGTCGTCGTTGGCGGTAAGCCTGTCGTAAAATATGCCGCCTATGCCGCGGGTTTCGTTGCGGTGTTTGATGTAGAAATAATCATCAGCCCACTTTTTAAAGCGGGGGTAAAAATCGGCATAGTATTGATCGCATACTGCTTTTAAGCCACTATGAAAATAGCGGGCATCATCCTCAAAAACATAATGCGGTGTTAAATCGATACCGCCGCCAAACCAGCGTACGGGCTTGCTTTCGCCGGCCATGGTTGATGGCATTTCGAAATAGCGGATATTCATGTGGATGATGGGCACCAGCGGATGATTGGGGTGGATCACGATGGATACGCCGGTGGCAAAAAAATCGTCCTGCTCAACCTGCAGGGCTTTTTTCATGGTATCGGGCAAATGACCGTGAACTGCCGAAAAGTTAACTCCTCCTTTTTCGAGGATTGTACCGTTTTGGATAACGCGGGTACGGCCTCCACCCCCACCTTCGCGCTCCCAAAGTTCCTGCTCAAATTTGGCTGCACCGTCTAATTGTTCAAGCGCGGTGCAAATTTCATCCTGTATCAGTTTATAATCTTCGGCTATTTGTTCTTTGCTGATCATAGGGTGTAAAAGTAGTGAATTTTGAGGATTGCCGGGGAAGTATCACAAGCTGTAAAACAGGTACAAAAAAATACAGGTGTTCCAATTTTTGGGGTGGAACACCTGCGAAAAATCAATACATTGATAATCAATTATTTAAGTGTTCCACTTTTTTAAGTCGAAAATACAAGTGACTGATAATCAATATTTATCATTTTCGGCAATCAGTTGTGGAACACTTTGGAACACCCCGTTTTTAAATTGGAACACTTGTTTTTTGAAAATGGAACACGGGGGTTTTTAACTTATTTCGAGGTAATCCAAATCTTTACCAAAGGTTTCTTTAAGCTGGCTTAATGCAAACAAGGAAATTACGGTAAGTATCGCCATCATAATATAACCGGCATGGATATATCCGTATTTGTCTTTAAAAGCATTAAATGCAAATGTGATTGGAATAAGCGATCCGCGTACAAAGTTTGGTACGGTAGTGGTAACCGTAGAGCGAATATTGGTGCCAAACTGCTCGGAAGCGATGGTAACAAAAGTTGCCCAATAACCAACCGTACAACCCATAAAAAAGCTCAGTACCGCAAACCTTTCGGGAGTGATGCCGGTATCGCTCAGGTAGAAATGAACGCTTACCAACGAGAGTATTAAAAATACAGCCATGGTTAATTTGCGCGACCTGGTAAATTGGGCAAGCAAACCAGCTACGATATCACCGATAGCAATACCTATGTAACTGTAAAATATTCCGTCGCCGGGTTTAATTACTGTTGTCGCCCCCAGGGCTGCACCAAATTTATCCGAAAAACTGATCAATACACCAACTACATACCATAATGGTGCACCGATCAAAATACAAAACAGGTATTTTTTCAGGCGTTCCCAACTGGTAAAAAGCATCCACATATTACCCTTGGATACATCACTTTTTTCTACGTTTTTAAACATGCCCGATTCGAAAGTGCCCATGCGTAACAAAAGCAAGAGTATGCCTAAGCCACCGCCTACAAAATAAGCGTTACGCCAGCCAAATTTGGCAACTGCATAAGCGGCCGTAGCGCCAAACAAACCTATTACGGCCACCATCATAGTGCCGTAACCGCGGTTCTCTTTGCTTAACGTTTCGCTTACTAAGGTAATTCCTGCTCCTAATTCACCGGCAAGGCCAAGCCCGGCTATAAATCTTACCAATGCGTAAGTATTAACATCGTGCACCAAACCATTAGCAAAGTTGGCCAATGAGTATAGCAATATCGAACCAAAAAGTACTTTAATACGGCCAAGTTTATCACCAATAATACCCCATATAATGCCACCAAGCAGCAATCCGGCCATTTGTACATTAATGATAAACAATCCCTTATCTGTTATTTCCTGTTCGCTTAAACCAATGCTTTTTAAGCTGGGGATCCGCACTATCGAAAAAACCAAAAGGTCGTATATGTCAACAAAATAACCCAGCGAGGCTACAAGCACTAAAAAAAATGCATTCCGCGAAGCTTTGGAAGCGGCAGTATCAGTCATATAAATTATAAAAATTGGTTGGCTAAAGTAGGCGATTTATACTACAAGCAAAAAAATTTCGGCACAAAAAAAACCTCCGACAAGGCAGAGGTTCCTGTGAGTAAAGTTTATCAATAATTTTATGCTTTTTTTACGTTAACGGCCTGTAATCCTTTTCGTCCTTCTTCCACATCGTACGTAACGCTGTCGTTATCTTTTATGGCATTTACGCCGCCCTGTACATCTTTAAAGTGAACAAAAAGGTCCTTACCTTCTTCGGTAATAATAAAACCATATCCCTTTTGTGTGTTAAACCATTTTACTTTTCCAGTTTTCATAATTATAATAATCGTAATAAAAAATTCAATTTAAGATTGACTAAAACCAAACTGAAAATAACTTAGGTTTATATTGTTCAGGAGAATTAGATATTCAGTCTTTACCAAATATATAAAATTATTAAATAAACCAAATAAAATTATTTATTTGGTTGAGGTGTTATGCGTAAATAGGGCTTAACTGCAGTATAACCTTTCGGAAATTTGGCCGGGATGTCTTCAGTTTTGATTGCCGGAACCACTACTACGTCCTCTCCTTCCTTCCAGTCGGCAGGTGTGGCTACGCTGTAATTGGCAGTTAACTGTAAAGAATCTATCACACGTAAAATCTCCTGGAAATTACGGCCGGTTGAAGCAGGATAGGTAATAATAAGCTTCACCAGTTTATCCGGACCTATGATAAACAACGAACGCACGGTGGCATTTACCGAAGCATTAGGGTGGATCATATCATAAGCTTCAGAAATTTTGCGGTCTTCATCGGCAATAATCGGGAAGTTTACTTCAACGCCCTGCGTTTCGTTAATATCATTGATCCAGCCATGGTGCGATTCTACCGAATCAACACTCAGCGCCAATACTTTAACGTTGCGCTTTTCAAACTCGTTTTTCAAGGCAGCAGTTTTGCCCAGCTCGGTAGTACAAACCGGTGTGTAATCGCCGGGGTGCGAGAACAATACGCCCCAGCTATCGCCTAAATATTCGTAAAAGTCAATTTCGCCTGCTGATGTTTTTGCCTGGAAGTTTGGCGCTTTATCGCCCAATCTTAAACTCATAATTGATAGATTTTAATGTTGAATTAATACGACTAAGTTACTATACATTGTTAAACAAATGCAAACAAACTTTAAATAATCCTATTATTTACGCCAACATTACAAAGCCTGTGTTGTTGACTTTTGAAAATAACACAAAGCTACCAATGAGCAAACACACCTATGATACCGGCATTATTGGCAATTGTGCCTTTTTAGCGCATATCAACAAAAACACCAATGTAGATTGGCTTTGCTGGCCCCGTTTTGATAGTACATTTATCTTCGGCGGGTTGCTTGATAAGGAAAAAGGCGGCGAGTTTTCTATCCGTCCCGAAGGCGAATACCAATCGCAGCAGCATTACCTGGAAAACACCAATGTACTAATTACCGAAATTACGCCCGAAAGCGGCGGCAAATATCGCATAACTGATTTTGCTCCACGCTTTTATCAGCATCAGCGTTATTATAAACCCCTGATGCTGATTCGCCGGATTGAGGCCATTGAAGGCTCGCCCCGTGTTGTTGTTAAATGCGAGCCGGTATCTGAATACGGCGCAGTTAAATTGAGCGTTAACCGCGGCAGCAACCACATTCAATACCAGGGCGGCGAAGAAAACATTCGTCTTACCACCAATATCCCCATCAGTTATATTTTTGATGAACAGGCCTTTGTGCTTAATGAAACCAAATATTTGGTAATGACCTATGGCGAACCGCTCGAAGCCCCGCTAAACAGCACTGCCGAACGTTTTTACTCAGAAACCGTGCAGTACTGGCGCACCTGGATCAAGCACTCATCCATCGCCACGTATTTTCAACCTTTTGTGATCCGCTCGGCTTTAGCTCTTAAAATACACCAGTTTGAGGATACCGGCGCTATTATAGCGGCCAGTACCACAAGTTTGCCCGAATCGCCGGGGAGCGGCCGCAACTGGGATTACCGCTATTGTTGGCTGCGTGATACCTATTACGTGATTACGGCGCTTAACCACATAGGCCATTTTGAAGAGATGGAAAAGTATTTCAGCTATGTTACAGATATCACTTTTTCTGAAATGGAACGTTATCAGCCGCTATATGGCATTACCGGGCAAAAAGATCTGGTAGAAAGCATTTTAACCGATTTAACCGGCTATATGGGCAACCAGCCGGTGCGTATAGGCAACCAGGCATCCGAGCACATCCAGAACGATATTTACGGACAGGTGCTCATTTCCCTCCTGCCCCTGTACACTGATCATCGCTTTGTATTTTCGGAGCGGAAAGACTCGGTGCACTGGATTGAATTTCTGCTGAGTAAAATTGAACATACCATTGATGAAAAAGATGCCGGCATCTGGGAGTTCAGGAATATGGCCAATATTCATTGTTACAGCAACCTGTTTCAATGGGCCGGCGCTTCGGCTGCCGAAAAAATGGCACGAACCATTCAAAACCAGGATTTAATTGATAAGGCTATCTCATTAAAAGAACGCGCCGCCGCACATATTGAAAGCTGTTACGATCCGGTTAGGAAAGTTTATACCAATTCGGCCGGCAGCAGCAACCTTGATGCCAGTACGCTGCAACTCATTATGATGAATTACCTTGATCCAAATTCGCAAAAAGCCAGGGATCATTTAGCTGCACTGGAGAAAGAATTAAGAACACCCAATGGTTTATTTTACAGGTATTTATATGCCGATGATTTTGGTAAACCTAAAACCACTTTCCTGATCTGCGCTTTTTGGTATGTTGAGGCGCTGGCGGCTGTTGGGCGTTTGGATGATGCACAGCGCGAGTTTGGTAACTTATTGCAATACTCAAACCATTTGCAGCTTTTTAGCGAGGATGTTGATGAAAACGATGGCAGCCAATGGGGCAATTTTCCGCAGGCCTACAGTCATGTGGGCTTGATGAATGCGGCCTACCGGATTGCGATGAAGTTGGACAGGCCGATATTTTTGTAGGTACTTGATGCCGCTGTTATATTGCATTCTTCTTGCGGTTGTTTGCAACGGGTGCTTGATATGGATTGGCGATTGTATCGCCCGTTGCGTTTTAAACGCGAACCCACATTACTCACCCGTTGCAAACGAGCGCGGTTTTTTTTGGCTACCTAATCTCCACCACCCCATCCGCAACTTTAGGAAAAACCTCCAATTGCTTCCCGTCGTGCCCCGGAATAATGTATTTTACATCACTGGCAAGCGTTTTCATCCGCTGCATAGCCTTAACATATCCTTTCGGATCGAGCGTACCGCCTTGCGAAGGCGGAACTAAATGTTGAAGGCTGTAATAAATCCAGATATTATCTGATGCCAGTATCACTTTTTTGCTCCCCGATTGCACCAGTACATATTGCGAATCATAGGTATGTTTTGAACCTGTATAAACTTTTATCCCTTTAATGATCTCCTTGTTATCACCATTAACTAACTTAAGCCTGCCAGCTAAATTTAAGTTTACAGCGGTAATTACATCGCGCTTTGCAAAACCGCCTGCTTCACCCTTTTTTTGCCAGGCTGCCCCGGTAAAAAACTCATAATCCAGCTTTTGCATCCAAACCTTTGCTTTCGGAAAAAGGCTTAAGCCATCAAAATGATCCCAATGGGGATGACTTACAATAATATCGGTAATATCATCCTGCTTTACCCCGAGCTTTAACAAGGCCGAATCCGGTCGCTGGTATGTTTTTAGCTGAAAGTTTTTGGCATCTTCTATATCACCTAAAAAACCGGCATCAACCAAAATGTTTTTACCATTGCTCCCTTTGATGAGCCATACCATGAAATCAATTTTAACGGGCTGGTTTTTAGGGCCGTTCAGCGCCCAGTCGCCTACTTTAAATGGGTAGCCAGATTCGGCAAATTTCACGGCGTAAACTTTATAAGTTGGCGTTTGCGCACAAGCCGCCAGGCTTACAAATGAAAGAATGAGAGTGAACAGGTTAATTTTTTTCATAAAAATAGCAGGATAGTGCGCCATCAAACCTACATTGATTTCCGGATTAAACGCGTTCCCGAATATAAAAAATGCCCGCGGCTAATTGCGGGCATAAATTAATTATCTGAATAATTGCTGTCATGTCCCCGACGACGAAGGAGTTGAAAATACTGCCACTTAAAAATGCAACTGCCACTCCCTACTTCTCCACGTCCATTTCGGCAGGGGTATATCTGGCAAAACTGGTTAAAAGCTTCCTCACCTCAGCCGGGTTACGCAGGTAAAATTTAGCCGCTGATAAGTTACTGCCTACCTTAATGGTGATGGCACTTTCGGGCAGGGCCTTAAAAATATCTTCGTCGGTATAGTCATCGCCAAAGGCTATTACAAAATCATAATCTTTACCCTCGGTAAGGGTTAAAGCTGCCTTGCCTTTGTTGATATCCATATTCTTCACTTCCAGCACTTTATCACCTGCCAGCAGTTGTAAGCCTTTATCACTTGCCAGGTACTTGAGGTTGTTCATCAGTTCGTTTGCCCTTAGTTCACCAAGACCGGCCTGGGCTTTGCGGTAATGCCAAACTAATGAATATGTTTTTTCTTCGATGAAAGAACCGGGGGTGCGGTCAACATAGGTTTCCAGTATGGGGTAAATGTCGTGCTTCCACTGGTCGCTCAGCCCTCCTATTTTATGCCACGATGTGCCCTGTTGTTTAAACCATGAGCCGTGTTCGGCAATCAGGTAAATATCATTATCCTTAAACCAGGAATCCAGGTTTTCGTGCTTGCGGCCGCTTATTAAAACCAGTTGATTTGCAGGATCTTCCGCCAGTTTATTAATAATGTTATACAACTCCTTATCCGGACTGGCCTGATCTATATTCGATTTAAAGTTTACCAGCGTACCATCATAATCTAAAAATATAATGCGCTTTTTGGTTTTGATATAGCGGTTGATAATGCTTTGCTCGGTGGTGTTACTTACATGCCGGGCCTGGAGCGAGCGCTGCATCAGTTTCACTTCCTTCAGCCTGTCCATAAAAATTTTCACCCAGTGCGATGTGTTGAACTTGGCCACCAGTTGCCGCATCGGGATCATGCGGCGGCGCTGCTCTTCCGGCTTCATGTTAATGGCCTGCAAAATAGCGCGGCAAACCTCGCCCATGTTGTTGGGGTTTACAATAATGGCTTCTATCAGCTCTTTAGATGAGCCCGCCATTTCGCTCATAATCAGCACACCATCGTTATTGATCCGGCTGGCTACATATTCCTTGCTTACCAGGTTCATACCATCCCGCATGGGCGTAACAAGGCACACATCGGCCGAGTAGTATAGCGCCGAAAGCGTTTCAATAGGGAACGAACGGTAGTAATAATGCACCGGGCTCCAATCCATGGTGCGATACAGCGCATTAATTTTGCCTACCTTTTTATCTATTTCGTCGCGTAGGTGGGCATACTGCGGTACCGTATCGCGCGAGGGTACCACAATCATATACAGGGTGATATTTTCCTTACATTCCGGGCACATTTCCAGCAAAAGCTGAAAGGCTTCGAGGCGCTGCAGGATACCCTTGCTGTAATCAAGCCTGTCGATAGAAAGAATGAGCTTTTTGTTTTTGAAATTTTCTTTGATTAACCCTATCTGTTCTTTTACTTCATCCTGCAGGGGCAGCGAAGCGTATTTTTTCTCGTCGATCCCCATCGGAAACGATTCTATCACCACCGAACGTTCGCCGTTACTGATGATATTGGCGTTTGAGGATACCGGCAACAAACGTGTTGCTGCCCCCAAAAAATGACGCACATCGTCAAAAGTATGGAAACCGATCAGATCGGCGCCTAACATTCCTTCCAATAATTCCGAACGCCATGGAATCAGCCTGAACATCTCGTTGGATGGAAACGGGATGTGTAAGAAAAAACCTATCGAAACATCAGGCATTTGGGCACGCACAAGTGCAGGCAACAATAAAAGCTGGTAATCATGAATCCAGATTACATCGCCCGGTTCGGCCACACTCAGGATCATATCCCTGAATTTTTTATTTACCGTTTGATAATAATCCCAGTTTGATTGCTTGTAAGCCGCGTATGTTGAGGCATAGTAATGAAAAACGGGCCAAAGCACCTCGTTACTAAAACCTTCGTAATATTGGTTAATCTCTTCCTGGTCTAAAAAAACAGGAATCAGATTTAGATCTTTTAATTCGGCTGTGATCTGATCCCGGTCGTCCTGCGCGGTGATTTCTACGCCAGGCCATCCTATCCACACATTATCGCCTTGTTTATATATTGAACCTAAACCGGTTGCAAGTCCACCTTCGCTGGGCGATGAATGATAGGCATCATCAACTCTCGAGATTTTAACGGGCAATCGGTTTGATACAATTATCGTTTTCGGCATATCATCTAAATATTAATTAATATTTATTTAAAGGCGAAAACAATGCTTTTGTTTTGACACAAAGCCCCTGATGAGGCTAAAAGCGTGATTTTTAAGCACAAAAAAGCCGCTCCCGGTATCAGGAGCGGCTTTTTTGAAGATCGTGTGCAGACCGAATTATTTCACTTGTTGGAAAAACTCGATGTTAGCTTGCTGAGTGATCCTTACCAATACTTCGTGGTTGTCGTTTTTCAGGTCAACAAAGTATGAAGTTGGTTCGATAGAATCGTTAACGTCTGTGTTAGCCTGGTAAACGATAACTTCGCCTACTTCGTAACCTTTGTATTCTTTAGCAATTTGTTTAAGGGCTTTAGCAGGGATAGCTTTGTTATCAACACGTTGAGTAGTACCTAAAAACTCACCTTGCAGGTTGTAGAAAGCAGTTTTTTGAACGCCGTCAACAGTGAAAGTAGCTTTTTGAGTGTTTTTAGTTACAGTCCAGTTTACGTTGGTAGCATCAGCAAAATCAGCGGTGAAACCGTGAAGAGCGATGTAAGAAACGTTGGTGCCACCATCAGCTTTTTTGCCACCATCGGCGAAAGCGTTAACAGTAAATAATGCAGCAGTTGCGATTGTTAAAAATATCTTTTTCATGTTCGTTTAAATTTTAAATCCGCAACAAATATACGCCTGTCTTATCAATATTTAAAATTTAGCTGAACTTTTATGAATATTTAATAATTACAGGCTTTTATAGCCTCAAAATTTTCATTTTGTTAACTACCTTAGTGTATATTTTACAATATGCCAAACAAAAAACGCCGTATAAAAGGCGTTTTGGTTTTGCTAAACCGATTTTTGTGTCATAAAAAAGTCATTTAGCCATTATCTGCGAAGCCCGGATACAAGGTCATGCCTCCATCCGAGAAAATAGTTGTGCCGGTGATGTAATCCGACTCATCAGAAGCCAGCCAAACCGCCAGTTTGCCGATGTCATCGGGCTGGCCTATGCGGTTATAAGGTATGAGCGTCAATAGCTTATCAAGTGCTTCGTGTGTTTCCCAGGCTGCTTTATTTATCGGCGTTTGAATGGCCCCCGGCCCTATTCCGTTTACGCGGATTTTATGCGGAGCCAGTTCCTGGGCTATGCTTTTCATAAACATCATAATGCCGCCTTTACTTGCTGCATAGTTTACGTGGCCGGCCCAGGGTATTACCTCGTGCACACTGCTCATGCAGATGATCTTGCCGGCTGCTTTGCTTCTCTCTTCCACAACACCGCGCCTTATAAACTCACGCGCTGCCTCGCGGGCGCACAAAAACTGCCCGGTAAGGTTAACGCTGATCACCTTATTCCAGTCATCGAGCGACATATCTATAAATTTTGAGTCTTTTTGCAAACCTGCATTGTTTACCAATATATCAATGGTTTGGTAACGGGCATACATGGTGGCAAACATTTGTTTAACCTCCTCTTCATGGCTCACATCGGCCTGAAAGGCAAAGGCCTCGCCTCCAGCCGTATTAATTTGCTGTACCACATCTTCGGCCGCATCATGGTTGCGGGCATAATTAATAAGCAGTCGGGCGCCTGCGGCGGCCAATGCAAGGGCCACTCCTTTACCTATGCCGCTATCGGCACCGGTTACCAGCGCGGCCTGCCCTTTTAATAATTGTGTATTGTTGCTCATGGATAAACGTTTTGGTGTTTAATATAAGCAATGAAATTGGCGGGATATGGTTTTAATTATTTTGTGACGGTTTTGGGATAAACAGGTAACATTTTGGCAGAGCTTTATGAATGGAAAGAATTCTATATCCCCTTCCACTCGTAACTCTCGTTTTCCAGGCCTGCCAAATCAATAACGCGGTTAACTACCGTCATAGCCAGTTCTTCGATGGTTTGTGGCTTGCTATAATAAGATGGTATGGCCGGGCAAATGATACCACCTGCCTCGGTAACCGTGGCCATATTGCGGATATGGATCAGGTTAATCGGCGTATCGCGGGCTACCAATATCAGTTTACGGCGTTCTTTCAGGATCACATCGGCGGCACGGGTAATCAGATCATCAGAGATTCCGCCGGCTATGCGGCCGAGCGTGCCCATAGAGCATGGCACAATAATCATGGTGTCAAACTTTGCCGACCCAGATGCAAAGGGCGCCATGAAATCATTTTTGGCGTAAAATTTAAAGGGGAGTTGGGTGTAATCGTCGTTATCGAGCTCAAAACGCCAAACGTCTTTGGCATTATCCGACATTACAATGCCCACTTCGGCTACCTGATCCCGTAACTGAACAAGCTTTTTTAACAGCAAACTTGCATATATCGAACCACTGGCCCCGGTAATAGCAATAACTATCTTTTTCTTCATCGATTTTCCTTCAGCAACACTGCAAACGCACAAAATTCAGGGGCACAAAAAAGGGTCGAATAACTTGTACCCGACCCTACATCTACCTATGAAAAACATGCCCTTGAGAGGGCAATACAAATGTACAAACAGTTTTTAAATTATTAAACAATTTATTAAAATAATTTTAACCTGTTTATTGAAGATTTTTTTCTATTAAAGTTTGGATAATACCATCAACCATACCTACCCGCGGCACGTAGATGTTTTTGATGTTGGCATTCTTCATTACGGTAAGGTAAATTTCGCAGGCAGGAATGATCACATCGGCCCTGTCCTGGTTGAGGCCCAGCACGTTAATGCGGTCTTTCAGCGAGAATGAACTCAAGTACGTATACAACTGCCTCAGTTTGGCAAAGCTAAGCGGCAGGCCCTCCTTTTCTTCAGATAAACGGAACAATTTGTTAATGTTACCGCCGGTGCCTATGCCTGATAGCTGCTTAAAGTTGCGGGTATTATCGCGCACAAAATCGCGCATATCATTCCAGGTCTCTTCGGTATCCTGGTTATCGAGGATACGGATGGTACCAATATTGAATGAACGGGATACAATCATCTCGCCGGCAGAGAACAATGACAGCTCGGTGCTGCCGCCGCCGACATCTATATAAAGGTAGTTTTTGCTCTTGTCGATATTTTGATCTATATGGCTGGCGTAAATTACGCTTGCTTCCTTTGAGCCGTGTACAATTTCAAGGTCGAGGTTGGCTTGCTCTTTAATGGATTTAACCAGTTCGTCGCCGTTATCGGCTTCACGCATAGCCGATGTGGCGTAGGCCAGGTAATCGGTAACCTTATAAACATCCATCAGATTGCGGAATGCCTGCATTGCTTTCAGCAGTTCGGCAGCTTTTTTATCAGAGATATGTTTCTGGATAAAAGCATCGTCGCCAAGGCGCAGCGGTACACGGATCAAAGTGTTTTTTTTGAACGAAACCGAACCCGTGTTTTCAATTATGTCGGCAATTAACAGCCTCACGGCGTTCGAACCTATATCAATGGCGGCGTATCTCAATGTTTTATTTTTTGTTTTTTAGATAATTATATATTTCAATCTGCGCCCTGTGGCTTTCGGGGGCATCTGTTTTATGATACTTATTGGTGTTCTGGCTGTTGATCTCGCGAGATTTGGTGTTATCCGCCAGTTGGATATCAATAATATCCCTTATCTCTTTCTGTAATTTAGGGTCGTATATCGGGAAACCAACTTCCACCCGGTTATCAATATTACGGGTCATAAAATCGGCCGAGGTAAGGTAAATCAACTCCTCGCCGCCGTTACAGTAAACATGTACCCGGGCATGCTCCAGGTATTTATCAACTATACTGATCACCTGTATGTTTTCGCTGTAGCCCTTCACCCCTGCTATTAAACAGCACATTCCGCGGATGATCATTTTTATCTTTACCCCGGCATTGCTGGCCTGGTAAAGCTTGTTGATCATGTCCTCATCGGCAAGGCTGTTCATTTTTAATATCATGTAGGCCTGTTTACCGGCTTTGGCATTTTTTATCTCGTTATCAATCAGCTTATAGATTGCCGGGCGCGAATCAATTGGCGATACAATAAGGCTTTTCAGGCCTTTAGGCAATAATCCCCTGTTAACTGCTTTGAAAACATTCACCAAATCGTCGGTGATTTTTTTGTTGGCCGTAAGCAGCGTATGATCGGCATAAATACGTGCCGTTTTTTCGTTAAAGTTACCGGTTGAAAGGCAGGCATAGTAAGCCGGCTTTCCTTTTTCGGTACGGCTCACGAGGCATATTTTAGAGTGTACTTTATATCCGGGGATCCCGTAAAGTACGTTTACCCCCTCCTCTTCCAAACGGTTGCTCCAGTGAATATTGTTCTGCTCATCAAAGCGTGCCCGCAGCTCAACAAGGCAATTCACCTTTTTACCGTTTTTTGCAGCATTAATTAAGGCATGGATCACCCTCGAATCTTCGGCCAAACGATACACAGCTATGCTGATCTCTTTTACTTTCGGATCGATAGCTGCCTCACGTAAAAAATGGATCACATAATCGTACGATTGATATGGTGTGCTAACCAGGTAATCTTTTTTTGCGATAAGATCGATCAAACTTTTGCCAAACGAAAGATCGGCCACCGGAAGCGGTATGTACTTACTGTATTCCAGCTCAGGCCCGCCAACGTTTGGAAACGAGATGAAATTTTTGAAGTTATGATACCTGTTGCCGGGTATAAGGCTCTCGCCATGTAAACCCATTTTGTTAACCAGGTATTTCAGCATATCCATCGGCATATCCGAATCATACAGCAAACGCATGGGTTTACCCTTTTTACGTTTCTGTAAACTTTTGGATAATGAATCGATAAATTTATCGCTTACTTCTTTATCCAGATCAAGCTCGGCATCGCGGGTTAGCTGTATGGAAAAAGCCTCGATACTATCGTGCTCAAAAATGAAAAAGATATCTTCAAGGCTATACCTGATAATATCATCCAGCAGGATAATAAACTTCAGGTTATTGGTATCAGGCAACTTAATAAACCTTGATAGGTTATCCGGAAACTCGATCAAAGCATATCTTACCTTTTTATTGGTGGTTAGCTTCACAAAAAAGTAAATCGCCCTGTCTCTAAGCTCGGGCAAAGGCAGCGCATCATTAAGCATGATGGGCACCAGCGTAGCCAATAACTTCTCCCTGAAATAGTCCTTTACGAAAGCACCGCGCGTTACGTTAAGCTGCTTGTCGTTCAAAATAAAAATCTTCTCTTCGGCAAGCTGCTTTACAATAATATTCTCGTACAGGTTGTTAAACTTACGCTCCTGCCTTACTACAATGTTTTTAATCTGGTTGAGGATCTTTTTAGGATTATAACCCAAAATCTCCTTCGATTTTTCGTTCAGCGCAGCAAGGCGACTTAAGGTGGCTACCCTTACACGGTAAAATTCGTCCAAATTGGACGAAAATATGGCCAAAAACCTGATTCTGTCTATCAGCGGAACTGTTGGGTCGGCAGCTTCCTGCAAAACCCTGTCGTTAAAGTAAAGCCAGCTTATTTCTCTGTTAATTAAGGGAGCCTGTTTATCCATAAGTATTGTTGCCTTCCGGCCACATATTTACAAAACTGCTTATTTATTTGTTAACTTAATATTAACTCCTTTGCAATTCAGCAGTTTTTATTCATTGTAATTTATTGCAGAAGTTAAACAAATTGTTGCAATATTGCACCTATTGTTAACAATAGTTTAGCTTTGCAAAGTATTTATAAACAACACACTACTTATGCCAACTTTTGATATAGTAAGTAAGATAGACGGACAAACGCTGGATAACGCTATCAACACAGCCAAAAAAGAAATTCTGAACCGTTATGATTTTAACGATTCGAAAAGCACAGTTGACCTTGATAAAAAAACCAACACGATAACTATAGTTACCGAAAACGATATGCGCCTGAAAGCCATCCAGGATAGCATCATCAGCCGTATGGTAAAGCAACACCTCGACCCTAAAGCGCTTGATTTTGGTAAAGAACAATACGCATCGGGCAATATGGTGCGTAAGGAGGTAAAGATTAAGGAAGGTATTGATAAAGAAGCAGCCAAAAAGATAGTGAAGAAAATAAAAGACAGCGGCCTTAAAGTACAGGCTTCTATTATGGACGACCAGGTACGCGTTCAGGGCAAAAAAATTGATGACCTGCAGGCCGTGATCAGCCTTTGCCGCGCCGACGATTTTGGCCAGCCACTACAGTATATCAATATGCGCGACTAAACTACATTAACCCGGACGATAGAAAAGGACGCATCGGACATGTGTCCTTTTCTATTTGAAAAATATTCGGCTGTTAATCAGCATACTATTACTTAGGCGATAGGCAGCTTTAAACTTTTACGCCGGTTTGTGCATCATATAACTACAAACCGGTAACAAGCCGGATAAATTTTAACACAACATGCTATCTAAACCTTTATTAATAATAGCCTTCCTTTTGAGCATTGGCGCATTTTGCCAGGCACAGATCAGTTCAGACACCCGCACCGAGCTCAGTAACCGGGGTAAACGGCCAACACGCGGCGAGATCAGCAATGACGACGTTATCCTGTATCTTTTTATAAAAGGCCAGATCCCGTTAAAAGGCGACGACCGACGAATTACTTACCGCTCGCAATATGATGGCTTTGACAATGTTGGCCGTGTAAAATCTATCGGCAATATTCAAATCACTTATTACGACCGGTTTGACATGGATAACCAGGGCAAGCTGAAAACGGTTGGCGATACCCGTTTTACCTATTACGACAGGTTTGACATAGATAACCAGGGCAAACTGAAATCTGTAGGAGACATCGCCATTAAATGGTACGACAGGTTTGACGCACAAAATCTGTATGGCAAATTAAAATCAGTAGGCGGCCTGCCCGTAATAAGATATGATGAATTTGACGGCCGCGAACTGGCCGGCAAAATAAAGGCCATTGGCGATACAAGGTTTACTTATTACACCCGCGCCGATGGTTTTGACAATGCAGGCAGGTTAAGATCAGTTGGCAGCACCCGGATCCGCTGGTACGACCGCTTTGACGACCTGGGCGAGAACACCGGAAAAATCAAATCAATTGGCAACGCCCGCTTTATTTACTTTGACAGCTATGATGTTGACGCAAAAAAAGGCGAGCTGAAAGCAATTAAAGGAGATCTTACTCCGGATGCAGATGATTATAATTAATGAACTTATTAGGCATTAAAAAAACGAGGCTATCCTGTTCAGGATAGCCTCGTTTATTATTATAAATGAGGTGATTAGCCGGCTACTTCAGCTTCTTCTTTCACCGTATTCGGTCGGCCATTTTTGAACGCTTTACGTGGCGTTAAACCAAGCAGTTCAAACATTGCCATATCTGTATCAAACGATGGATTTGGTGTGGTTAACAATTTCTCACCTGCAAAAATTGAGTTGGCTCCGGCCATAAAGCAAAAAGCCTGTTCAACGGTACTCATCTCGGTACGACCTGCTGATAAACGAACCACAGTTTTAGGCATAATAATACGCGTGGTAGCCACCATACGCACCATATCCCAAACAGATACACGTGCCTGATCGGCCAGCGGGGTTCCTTTTACAGGTACCAGGGCGTTAATCGGCACTGATTCAGGGTGTTTAGGCAGGCTTGAAAGCGTTTTAAGCATCGAGATCCTGTCAGCCACTGTTTCACCTAAGCCAATAATACCACCACTGCATACAGTGATTTTTGCTTTACGTACGTTTTCGATGGTTTTTAAACGCTCATCATAGGTACGGGTGGTGATAATGCGTTTGTAATCTTCTTCGGATGTATCAAGGTTGTGGTTGTAGGCATATAAACCGGCATCGGCCAAACGTTGTGCCTGGCTTTCGGTAAGCATACCCAGCGTACAGCACACTTCCATATCCAGTTCGTTCACTGCTTTTACCATATCAATAACCTTATCAAAGTCGCGGTTATCGCGTACTTCGCGCCAGGCTGCACCCATACATAAACGTGAGGCACCACCGGCTTTAGCTTTTTCGGCAGCGGCTATTACTTCGTCTTTAGGCATGATGGCGTGTACGTCTACCCCGGTGTTGTAGCGGGCAGCCTGAGGGCAATACGCGCAATCTTCAGAGCAGCCACCGGTTTTGATAGAGATCAGTGAGCTGATCTGCACTTCCGAGTAATCCTTGTTTTCGCGGTGGATGGTTGCGGCTTTATAAACAAGATCGAGTAGTGGTGTATTGTATATTTCTGCTATTTCTTCTTTGGTCCAGTCGTGTCTAACTTCAGTCATTAGTTTCAGATTAAATTCTTCCCAATAGTGTTATTTAGTAATTGCGAAAAAGCAAATATCAAAGATTATTTATAAATATAACATTTTTGGTTGGTTAATGTGTGGAAGGTGTTAAGAGGCAATGGGTTTCGTTTTGATTTTGTTTGGTGGGGTTGTGAGTTTGGGCGCGCAAAGGCGCAAGGGCGCTAAGATTTTTTTGTGGTTGGTGGGTGAGTTTTAGGCGCGCAGAGGCGCAATGAAGCTAAGATTTTCTTGTGGTTGGTTGGTGAGTTTTAAGGTCGCAAAAAGGCTAAGGACGCTAAGTTTTTTGTGGCTGGTTGGTGGGTTTTAGTCGCGCAAAGGCGCAAGGGCGCAAAGATTTTTTTGTTGTTGGTTGGCGAGTTTTAAGGTCGCAAAGAGGCTAAGGACGCTAAGTTTCTTGTGGTTGGTTGGTGAGTTTTAGGCGCGCAGAGGCGCAATGACGCTAAGATTTTCTTGTGGTTGTTGGCGAGTTTTAAGTTCGCTAAGAGAGCTAAGACGCAATGTTTTTGTTTAGAGGGGTGCGCTGCTATAGATTGTTTACTATTCTGGTAATTCCTGATTTGATTAATTTATCGTTGAAATTGATTAGAAGGCCAAGTTTACAGCCGGATAATTTTAGATAGGTTAATATGAGATAGTCACAATTTAATCTGACAGTTACGATTAATTAACGCACGTAACAGAGATTAGCATTATGACAACCCAAGCAAAGATCATCAAAAACAAGATGGGCATATTGGAGCTTGCCCAGCATTTAGGTAACGTATCACAGGCCTGTAAAGTGATGGGCTATTCCCGTGATAGTTTCTACAGGTTCAAGGAACTTTACGAACAAGGTGGCGAACTGGCCTTACAAGAGATTAGCAGACGGAAGCCGATTTTAAAGAACCGGGTAGAAGAGCATGTAGAAAAAGCCGTTGTTGAAATGGCTATAGACCAGCCGGCCTTAGGTCAGTTGCGGGTATCCAATGAACTAAAAAAGCAAGGCATATTAATATCTCCGGGAGGCGTAAGGAGCATATGGCTTCGCCACGATCTGCAAACATTCAAGCTTCGTTTAAAGGCATTGGAAGCTAAGTCGGCACAGGAAGGATTAGTATTAACCGAAGCACAGGTAATTGCTTTGGAGAAGGCTAAAGAGGAAAAGAAAGCCCATGGCGAAATAGAAACGCATCACCCCGGCTATCTGGGTGCACAGGACACTTACTATGTCGGTAACATCAAAGGTGTCGGCCATATTTATCAGCAAACATTTATCGATACTTATGCTAAAGTAGCCTTTACCAAGCTATATGACCGCAAGAATGCACTCGTGGCGGCAGAGATGCTCAATGATAAAGTGGTGCCGTTTTATGAGCATCATGACCTGCGCTTATTAAGAATACTCACCGATAGAGGTACAGAATATTGCGGGTCAAGAGAGCAGCACGAATTCCAGTTGTACCTGGCTATAGAAGATATAGACCATACCAAAACAAAGGCTAAAAGCCCTCAAACCAATGGAATCTGTGAGCGCTTCCACCGCACTATCCAGGATGAGTTCTATGCTATCGCTTTTCGAAAAAAGATCTATCGCAGCATAGCTGAACTCCAGGCAGATCTGGACAGATGGATGTACAATTATAATAATGAACGGACACACAGCGGGAAATACTGCTTTGGTAAAACGCCCATGCAAACGCTCATCGACAGTATACCAATGGCACAGGAAAAGTTATTGGAGAGGCTCGCCGATGACCAGATTCTTCAGAGCCCTCACAAAAAGGGCTCTGAAGAATCTGAGTCGATGCATTTACACGAGAAAAAACTATATTCACAAATTCAATCTGACAACTTATAAAACACACAACTGTCAGATCAAATAGTGGCTATTACAGTTAATACCTGTTTGGGATGAACCGGTAATATTTCTGAAACTGATTTTATCTCGATGATAACTTTGTTTTCAACTATTAAATCGGCGCGGAAACCAACTTCCATTTTAATTCCTTTCCAAAGTACGTCTATGGCTTTTTGTCGTTCTGCTTTTAAGCCCTTGCTTGTTAGCTCAAAATATAAAATTTCCTCATAAACAGATTCTAATAGTCCCGGCCCCAATTTCGTATGAATCTCGTAGGCCGCATGTACTATTATTTTTGAAATTTCATTTTCGTCCATAAAAAAATCTTTAGGTACTTAAATCTCAAACTATTTACCTTAAAAATCTTGGCTTTTTTGCGAACTCAAAACTCACCCACCATCCACAAAGAACCTTGGCGTCCTTAGCCTCTTTGCGCTCTTAAATATTCTTAAACTATTTATTCTTAAAATCTTTGCGTCCTGGCGTCTTTGCGTGCCCAAACTCACCCACCAACCACAAAAAACCTTAGCGTCCTTAGCTTCTTTGCCTCCTTAAAAATCTCAAACTATCTATTCTTAAAACCTTTGCGTCCTGGCGTCTCTGCGCGCCCAAACTCACCCACCAACCACAAAAAATCTTGGCGTCCTTAGCTTCTTCGCGTCCTTAAAAATCTCAAACTATCTATTCTTAAAACCTTTGCGTCCTGGCGTCTTTGCGCGCCTAAAACTCACCCACCAACCATAAAAAATCTTGGCGTCCTTTGCTTCTTTGCGTCCTTAAAAATCTCAAACTATCTATTCTTAAAACCTTTGCGTCCTGGCGTGCCCAAAACTCACCCACCAACCACAAAAAATCTTAGCGTCCTTAGCTTCTTCGCGTCCTTAAAAATCTCAAACTATCTATTCTTAAAACCTTTGCGTCCTGGTGTCTTTGCGCGCCTAAAACTCACCCACCAACCACAAAAAATCTTGGCGTCCTTAGCTTCTTTGCGTCCTTAAAAATCTCAAACTATCTATTCTTAAAACCTTTGCGTCGCTGCGTCTTTGCGTGCCTAAAACCCACCCTGCCTACTTCAACAGCAACTTGGTAGCCAAATACAAAGGCAATAAAAAACCAATACAGTCGGTAAATGTAGTAATGATGATGGACGATGCCACAGCAGGATCAATCCCTACCCTTTTCAAAATTAAAGGAATAGAGGCACCCGTAAGCCCGGCGATGATGAGGTTGCCGGTCATGGCTAAGAAGAGTACCAGCCCAAGCAGCGGGTTGGCATCGTAAAAGAAAGCTACTATAAAAACGATGAGTCCGTTGGCGGCACCGTTAATCATGCCTACCAAAAACTCTTTTAAAACAGTGTTATAGGCCTGTTTATCGGTTAGGTCGCTTAGTGAGATACGACGGACGGTTACCGCGAGGGCTTGTGTGGCCGCATTGCCGCCCATGCCGGCGATGATGGTCATGTAGGCAGAGATAATAGATAGTTTGGCAACTGTAGAGTCGAACGTACGAATGATGGATGCAGCAAGGAACGCAGTACCCAGGTTAATCACCAGCCAGGGTAAACGGCTTTTAACGGCCTCAAGCCAGTTACCGCTCAGTTCCTCGTCTTCAGATACACCCGAGATCTTCAATAAATCCTCGGTGTTCTCTTCCTCCATTACGTCGATAATATCATCCACCGTAACGCGGCCCAGCAGTTTCATATCGTCATCTACAACCGGAACGCTGGTGAGGTTATACTGTTTAATAAGGCGGGCTACTTCTTCCTGGTCCAGATCGGCCTTAACAAAAACAAAATCGGTGTTAACCAGGTCGCTCACTTTGGCGTCGGCGCGGGCTTTGATCACAGTTTTGATCGAGAGGATACCTTTTAGTATATCGTTGTCATCTACCACGCAAATGGTATAAAATTCCTCCATCTCTTCCGATTGACGGATAATCTCGTCTAAAGCATCCTTTTTATCCAGGTTGATGTTTACTTTGATGATCTCGGAGTTCATCAAACCGCCGGCGGTATCCTCGGCGTAGGTCATCAAGGCGCGGATATTGCTTGCGTCTTCCTGGTCAAGATCTTCTAAAATCTCCTGCTGATCTTCCTCATCAAGCTGCGAGATGATGTCGGTAGCATCATCATAATCAAGCTCCTCGATGATCTCTGTACGTTTTTCCGGTTCGAGGTTTACAAGTAGTTCGGCCGGGCCGTGCTCCTCGTCCATTTCCGACAAAACTTCCGATGCCACATCGGTGGGAAGGATATTAATGATCCTTTCCTTTTCTTCCTGCTGAAGTTTCCCGAATAGTATAGCAATCTCCGAAGCGTGGTATTCCTTCAGAACAAGCTCTAACTCAGCATCATCGGCTTCGAGGGCCGTTTTAATGCGGAGCAGGTCGGTTTTATCTAAGTCGAAAGATTGCATACCCGACTAAATTAAAACAAATAAGGCACAATCAAGGAATTAAATCGGCACAAAAACAGCGCCAAAAGTAAGGGGGCAACCGTTAAAGACTATAATCGTATTTTACCTTTACGCCGTTCACTTTGCCCAATTTAAACAATGCCTGCTCCACCTGGGTTTTGCGGATAGAAAGCTGGATGTTGCAATCATTATCAAACTGTTGGTTCAGTATCAAAAGATTTTCTTCCTTAATTACCCGCATTACATCATTCATCTGCAAATACTCAAACGAAGCCGTGTAAACATCATTAACGGTTTTACTGGTTACTACAGCTTGAGCTAAAGCCTCTTCGGTAGCAACTTTATAAGCATTGATCAACCCCGGAACACCCAGCAGCGTACCGCCAAAATAGCGCACCACAACCACCAGGATATTGGTGAGATCTTTTGATAACAGAGTGTTCAGAATAGGCCTCCCCGCGGTACCGGATGGTTCACCATCGTCATTCACCCGAAATACCGATCTGTCAATGCTCAGCCTCATGGCCCAGCAATGGTGGTTGGCCTTGGGGTGTTCGGCCTTTAGTTGGGTAACTATGCCCTTGATGTCGTTTTCGGAGCTGATGGGATAAGCGTAAGCTAAAAACTTGCTGCCGCGATCGCGAAAAATACCTTCGGCGGGTTTCTCTATCGTTTTATAAGTATCGTCAAAAAGCATTATTACAATTACAGGTGCAAAAAGCCCAATGTTTGCGGGAAATAAATAATTACAATAGCCAATACCGCCACCGCGATGCCAATTTTATTAAGCAGGCTTAGCTTCTCTTTAAATATCAGGGTACCTATCAGGGTGCCAACTATAATAACCCCGATATTCATAGACGAGAATACTGCCGAAGGGCTGTTGGCCAAAGCTTTGTGCGCTTTTAGATAAAACAGGATATTGCCAAAATTGGCGGCACCTAAAATCCAGCCGATAAGGATATGCGGCCACGAAAATTTCATTTTTTTGGTGGCTACCTGGTAAAGCAAGCCAATAAAAGTTAATGCAAATGCAATGATAAAAATGGCGAATATGGCCGTGGTAAACGGCACGTTGTTAACCTTGGTGAGCTGTTTAAGCAGTACATCAATAACACCGAAACCGATAAAAACAATAAGCAGGTACCCCCAGGCACCCTTTTCGGTTTTACTGCCCGATTTTTGCCAAGGTATGGAGCATACAATAGCAATAAATGCCAGCATTATACCAATAACCTTCACCGTACCGGTTGCCTCCCCAAATATCAGGAACGCCGCTATGATGGGGATGAATAATGACAGACGCTGGGCGATATCTGTACGCACAATACCCGCTTTGCGCACCGAGGTTGCCATAATAATAAACAAGGCCGGAAACAGCACACCTAACGCTGTATAACTGTACACAGGCGCACTTTGCAAAGCCCCCAATTGCGGCTTGTAAAAAATCCAGGTAAGCAGTATCGCCATCGAATAATTCCAGGTGATGGCCTGGTAAACATCGATATGGTACCGTTTAGCCAGTTTTAATAAAACGGATACAAGTACACTACAGCAGATACTTAAAAAAACGAACAGCATTTATATAGCAGGTTTATGATAAAATAATTGCAGGCGGTCGGCACCCACGGTGTCTTCGGTTGCAAGTATACCTGTTATTTGCGGTGCTTTTATACCCTTTGTTAAAACTTTGTTACCTGTAAACACCCTGGCTTCATCCCAAAGCCCGGCTTCGATAAAGGTATTAAGTGTATGCGCGCCACCCTCGATAATAACCGACTGCACATCCTGCAGGTATAACTGGTACAAAATATATTGCGGCACAAAGCGCTCAAAATCTTCAAGTGCTATGTATTTGTTGTTCCCGTCCACATCAAACTTAACCTCATTAAATATCAGGGTTTCTGCAGAGTTATCGAAAACATTTAACCCCTTATCCAATTCCAGTCTGCGGTCAATCACCACACGTTTTGGCGATGGGCCATCCCAGTAGCGGGTGTTTAATTGCGGGTTATCGGCCAGTACGGTGTTCTTGCCTACCAGTATGGCATCTTCCTCGCTGCGCCATTTGTGTACCAGCTTGCGGGCTTCCTCGCCGGTTATCCAGAATTGGCTGCCATCGGCCGGGGCAAAAAAGCCGTCCTGGGTTTGCGCCCATTTTAATATAATATAGGGCCGATGCTTTTGCACTTTGGTAAAAAAACGGCGATTAAGCCAGCGGCATTCTTCTTCTAAAACTCCGGTAATTACTTCAATACCAGAACGCTGCAATTTTTCGATGCCTTTGCCATCTACCTGTGGGAACGGGTCACGGCAGCCTACCACAACATTGGGGATGTGATGTTTAATGATCAGATCGGCGCAGGGTGGCGTTTTGCCGTAATGCGCACAGGGCTCTAACGAAACATATATGGTTGAGTTTTTAAGCAGTTCGGCATGGTTATCAAAACGTTGGGTAACCTGGGCAATGGCATTTACCTCGGCATGGGCCTGGCCGTATTTACGGTGATAGCCCTCGCCTATTATTTTGCCATCATTTACTACCACTGCGCCAACAATGGGGTTCGGGCTAACATAACCCGCGCCTAATTGGGCAAGTTCCAAACAGCGGCGCATATATTTTTCATGTTCAACCATGCTGCAAAAGTAGCTTTTATGTTACTTTGTTGCATGATGAAGATTAAGGATGTTTTTGAAGATTACCGTAAACAGATAAACGACGTGTACGATGCCAATGAAAATGAGGCTATTACCCTGCTTGCTATTGCCGAAATTACAGGTATGTCGAACGCATCTATCAAAGCCTTCCCCGATAGGATATTGAGCGAAGAACAGGTCGAGCGGGCGAAAAGCGTACTTGCCGAACTAAAGACCGGCAAGCCCATCCAATATATTTTCGGCATAACCGAATTTTATGGCCTGCCGTTTAAAGTTAACCCCTATGTGCTCATCCCCCGGCCCGAAACAGAAGAGTTAGTGGAGTGGATTATTTCATCAGTTGGCAGTTGGCAGTTAGCAGTTGGCAGTAACCAAGCGCAGAAAACTATACTGGATATTGGCACCGGCAGCGGTTGTATCGCTATCAGCCTGAAAAAGAATTTATCTGAGGCTGATGTTTCCGCTATCGATATTTCGAAAGGTGCTTTGGAAACGGCTAAAAGTAATGCTGAGTTGAATAAGGTAGTGGTTAATTTTATTGAGGCTGATATCCTGAATGTAGAGTCCGAAATCGAAATTCCCAAATTCGATATTATCGTAAGCAATCCACCGTACGTTACCCTTGAGGATAAAAAGCAGATGCATACCAATGTAACAGATTTTGAGCCGTATACTGCTTTGTTTGTGCCCGAGGATGATCCGTTGCTGTTTTATCGGGCTATTGCTGATTTTGCATTAGGGAATTTAAATCCTGGTGGGCAATTGTTTTTTGAGATAAATGAAAGCTTGGGCAAGGAAACTGTTCAATTACTGGCTGATAAAGGGTTTAAGAATATTGAATTGAGGAAGGATATGAGCGGCAGGGATAGAATGATTTTTGCAGGTTGGCAGTTTTGAGTTAGCAGTACGCAGTAGCTTTTTAATTGTTTTAACTGCGAACCGCCCACAGCAAACGGCAAACTCAAGACCGCGGATGGAACTGGCTTATTGTACTTTTTAAATATTCCCTATCCAAATGGGTATAGATCTCTGTAGTGGTAATACTCTCATGCCCTAACATTTCCTGCACCGCACGCAAATCTGCCCCGCCCTCAACCAGATGTGTAGCAAAAGAATGCCTTAGCGTATGCGGACTTATCTTCTTTTTAATGCCAACCGTAGCTGCAAGACTTTTCAAGGTCAAAAATATCATCTGCCGGGTAAGCTTCGCTCCGCGCCGGTTTAAAAAAACATAGTCTTCCTGCCCTTTTTTTATCGGGGTGTGCACACGTACCTGCTCAATCCATATTTTCAGCGCTTTGATGGCCTCCGTGCCAATGGGCACCAAACGCTCCTTATTGCCTTTGCCGGTTACTTTTATAAATTCGATATCGAGGTACAGATTGGATAATTTCAAATCGACGGCTTCGGATACACGGAGACCGGAGCCGTACATGGTTTCGAATATGGCTTTATTACGTGGCCCCTCGGGTTTCGACAGATCGATAGCGGCAATGATGCTGTTAATCTCATGAAAGCTTAAGGTATCCGGCAAAGTGCGCCTTATTTTGGGCGCCTCCAACAATTCGGACGGATCGATGCTGATCATGTTCTCCATCAGCAGGTATTTAAAAAACGCCTTGCAACCCGATAAGATCCGCGCCTGCGACGATGGGATCATGCCAATTTCAACCACCCATACGATAAAATCGCGCAGGTTGGTTAGCGTGATGGTTTCCGGTTTTAGTTTAACCTCACGCGATTCGGAAAACTGGTATAGCTTTTCAATGTCGCGGCTATAGGCCTCGACCGAATTAGCCGACATGGATTTCTCTAACCGGAGATATGCCTGGAAACCTTTTATTGCCGAACGCCAATCCAAATTGATTTATTTTTGATGATTTATAGCTAAGTTTGAACTGATGAAGATACAAATTATCAACGGCCCAAATTTGAACCTGTTAGGCGTTCGCGAAAAATCCATTTATGGCGATGCCAGTTTTGAAACCTACCTCGAAACTCTTCGCGCCCGTTTTGCCAACATCAGTATCGATTATTACCAAAGTAATATCGAAGGCGAAATTATAAATAAACTGCATGAAATTGGCTTCGGTTACGATGGTATTGTGATGAATGCCGGCGCGTATACCCATACTTCTATCGCCATTGCCGATGCTATCGCCGCTATCAATACGCCGGTTATAGAGGTGCATATTTCTAACGTGCATAAACGTGAAGAATTCAGGCATAAATCAATGATTGCCGCTAATTGCAAAGGGGTTATTGCCGGTTTTGGGATGGATAGTTACCGTTTGGCGTTGGAGCATTTTATTTTGTGATTTTTTTTGTGATTTCATTGATTTTTTTGATTACACAGATTACGTTGATTGTTCTCTATTTTTAATAACTACTCCAAAAAAATCAGTGAAATCAAAAAAATCATCCTAAATCAAAAAAAATAAAAACGGTTTGCCGCCTATATTGTTAACTCGTTGCTTTCAGCTTTAACTGCAGATGAACAAAATATTCAGAGTTGCCGCGTTTAGCGTGTTGTTTTTTTCGATGTTGTTTAGTTTAACAGCATCGGCACAAACCAAAAAGAAAAAAACACACTCCGTACGCGACTCCCTGCGGGCAGCCATCCTTGCCCGCGATTCGGTGATGCGCTCGCTTAAGCGCTCAGATACCTCGGTGAATAACCTGCTTCAAAAAGTTGAATATTATACATCTGCTTTTAACCAGATTAAGGCCAACCTGTCTAAAAAGCTCGATACGTTAGAAATCAGCACCAAACTCACCTCGTATGAAAGGCGGATCATCCTCATCAAATCATTAATTGATAACGATAAATCGAGCACTTTAAGGTACCTGTACACCATCCGCGATATCCTTACCCGCAGCGATGATCAGCTGGATATATGGCAGGAACAACTGGCCGATATCAACAGTAAATTAACTCAAAATCAAAATGATCTGGATGCTATTTCGAAGGATAGTGTTTTGAAAATCCTCCCTGCCGATAGCTCACTTGCCACAACTTATCTAATTCAAAAAATAGCTATTGATAGCAAATACCACCGCCTGGATACCACCAATAAAAAAGTAACTGTAAAAGTAGGTTTGCTGCAAAACCGGGTTTCGGCGGTTTATATTTCGGTGCTTGATATGAAAGATCAGATCGATTCGAAGATCAGGGATTTCAGCGAGCGGGCCGTTTCGCAGGAGTTTAATAATATTTGGGCGATGGAAGCCGATGAGGGGAACAATTTCGGAACAGCCACAAAGGCAACGAGTGATATGAATATTAAGCTATTCAACTTTTTCATCGGGCGCGATATTCTTATCCATATCTCGGGTTTGATTTTATTGTTTGCCTTTTTTGCCTGGGTACGCACCAGCAGGCGCAGAATATTGCGGGACAATGAATCGGCCGATGATGTTTTAAGTCAGGCGAATTATGTGGTGAAACATCCCTTCGTATCATCGCTCATTGTAACTTTTACCCTGTTACCCAATTTTTACGATCATCCGCCCGTAGTTGTGCTTGAAACTTTCTTCGGTATTCTGATGCTGGCCATCCTCTACCTTGTTAAAAAGGCTTGTCCGGCAACTATGTTCAGATATTTGGCTGCCATTTTTGCCATCACTTTTGTTTACAGCCTAAGTAATTTGTATATCCAGGTAACCATTATTGATAGGGTGACTATTCTTGTTTTAGCGTTGGCGGCCTGTGTAGTTAGCATCAGGTTTTTGCAACAGGTGCGCAAGGCTAAGGATGAGTACCTCCCTTACACCGCTTTTATATTAAAGGCTTTCATCTTTCTGCAGGCCGTGTCGTTTTTATGCAACGTATTTGGCCGGGTGAGCCTGGCTAAAATTATTGGGGTTACCACCATGTATAACCTTTGGCTGGCGCTGGCTATGTATTATATAGTGCATATCGTGATGGAGGCCCTGTTTTTGCAACTGGAAGCCGGCAAAAACAGCAATAATCTTACTTCATTTATCGATTACAAATTACTCAAAAACAAATTCAGGAGTGTATTAAGCGTTTTGGTTACCCTGCTATGGCTGGTAATGCTTACCCAAAACCTTAGCATTGAAGATACGGTTTTTGATTTCCTTGGCAATTTTCTTACCAAAAACCGCAGTATAGGTGGCACCAATACACAATTCACCTTTCAAAGCGTAATTATATTTGTCGCCGTGATCTGGCTCTCGTCCATCGCTTCAAAAATTATCAGTTACCTGTACGATGTATCGGCCAAACACGCCAACGATATTGATGTGGCCAAGAAAAAAAACCGCACCTCTACCCTGCTCATCCGCATTGGCGTCATCGCTTTGGGCTTCTTTCTGGCAGTTGCGGCATCAGGTGTCCCTATCGATAAAATCACAATCATTATCTCAGCATTTGGTATCGGTATCGGTTTTGGTTTGCAGAATATTGTAAACAACCTGGTATCGGGCCTTATTCTCGCTTTTGAAAAACCGATACAGGTAGGTGATATTATAGAGGTAGACAGTCGCTCGGGTACAATTATGGACATCGGTATCAGGGCCAGTAAAATCGCTACATCCGATGGCGCGGAGGTGATTATCCCCAACGGCGATTTGATATCGCACCACGTAATTAACTGGACGCTAAGCAACAACAACCGCCGCGTTGAACTGCTGGTAAGTGCGGCCTACGGCTCGGATATTGAGCAGGTAAAAGAAATACTGCTTAACTTGCTGCGCGGCCACGAAGGTATTATGACAGAGCCCGCCCCTTCTGTATTTGTACATAGCGTTAGCGAAACTTCGGTTGATTTCAGGGTGTTTTTCTGGGCTGATGACATTAATACGTGGCTTGGGCTCAGGAGCCGGGTATTGGTGAGTGTTCACGATGAATTTAGCAAAGCAGGTATAGAAATTCCATCTACCAGGAAAGACATAAAAATTGTTTGGCCCGACAATATGCCACCTATAAAAATAGACGGCGCGTTGGTATCAGAAGCTAAACCAGAAAAAGATCAGACTAAAAAGCACACTAAAGCTCCGAAGGATCAAGATCAGTAAAACGGGTTTTCTTTTTAACAAAGAAAGCCCAAACAATACTGGCCTTGAAAATGCCTTTAGTGTTTGGCTCGGCAACACCTTTCGGCTTTAACCTTTCGCCTTTTGCCTTCTTAAAAAGGCTTACCACAATGCTTTGGTGCGCGCGGCTCACTGCCCAGGCATCTTTGCGTTTACCTTCCATTAAAAAGCGAAACAAGGCCAGCAGGTCCATTATAAAACGGAGACTGATAACGTAGAACGCCCTCCAAAATGGCAGGTTCTTTTTAATAAGCAATAGGTTGTTCCTGAAGTTAAGATAAGTTTTAAATGGATTTTCTGCATTGAGCGTTCCTCCGCCAACATGGTAAATGGTTGATTTCGCACAGTACATCACCTTATAACCCATATTTTTCAACCGCCAGCAAAGGTCGATCTCTTCCATGTGGGCGAAGAAACCTTCGTCAAAGCCGCCCGATTCATCCCATACCTGTTTTTTGATGAATAGCGATGCCCCGGAAGCCCAGAAAACCTCGCCCGATTCATCGTACTGTCCATTGTCTTTTTCCAGCTCGTAAAAAATACGACCGCGGCAAAACGGGTAGCCATGCTTATCAATAAAGCCACCGGCCGCACCGGCATGCTCAAAATATTCTTTTTGCGCGTATGAGCGTATTTTAGGAGCAGCGGCAGCTATCAGGCTATCGCTTTCCATCAATTCGATAACGGGCTCAATCCAATTTGGGGTTACCTCTACATCCGAATTAAGCAGGATGTAGTAATCGGCCTCCACCTGCGCCAGCACCCGGTTGTAGCCGCCCGTAAACCCGTAATTTTTATCGTTTTGAATGATCCTTACGGATGGATAATTCTCGCGCATAAAAGCAACGGAATCATCCGACGAAGCATTATCACCCATCACAATATCCAGGTTGGGCCAGGTAGATGCTAAAACCGAGGGGAGGAATTGTTTAAGATATTTTAGGCCGTTCCAGTTTAAAATAACTACAGCAACTTTGGGTTTATGGGTCATCTATGTAAATCCTCCGGCTTAAACTTCCACCTCCTGTGCGACCATAGCCAGTACTGTGGTTCCCTCCTGATCACTTTTTCCAAATATTGCACGTGCATAACAGTTATTTCGTATTCGGCTGTTTGTTTAGGCGTTTCTGTTAAGGGTATCAGCGTATATTCATAATATCCGCGTTTTACCCGGCGCATGTCGTAAAAAACAACGGCTGCATCAATAGTTTTGGCAATTTTTTCAATCCCAAGAAAAACCGCTGTTGGCTGGTTTAAAAAATTGGTAAAATAGTTTACTTCGCTCATTACCGGGGTTTGGTCGCCCACCAAAACACTTACGGTAAGCTCCTTGCGATACTCGATCATTTTGCGCAAGGTTTGCTTCATGGCTATCGGTTGGCCACCAAAACGCGAACGGATCTCGATAAAAAAATCATTAAACGTTTTATTGGTAAGCGGCTTGTAAACAATCATAAAGCGCTTATCGGTAACAAAATTAAAGTTAAGCGCCGCCATTTCCCAGTTGCAATAATGACCGGCCACTGCTATAATGCTTTTACCTTTTTCAAAATATTCAAAAACCAAATCGGAGTTGGTAGCCACTACCCTTTTGCGCATCTGCTTTTCTGATACGGTGATCATCTTAATAGTTTCCACCATCAAATCGGAAAGATAGCGGTAGTATTTACGTTCGATATCCTGGCGCTCTTTTTCTGATTTTTCGGGGAAAGCGTTACGAAGATTTTGCTGTACCACATCCCGGCGGTAATGCACCAGGTGATAGATGATAACGAATGAAATATCGGATAAAATATATAAAAACCAAAAGGGAAGCAGCGAGATCAGATATAAAATTAATATACCTAACTTATCAAGACCCTTTTTTATCATTATTTTAACCAATTTTGAACACAAACATAAAATATATGATTGAAAAAGGTGCTGTGTTACCCATGTTTTATCTTCCGCCGATAGAGTATTTTGTACAGTTAAACACGTACAAGCCTGATATACTGATAGAAAGAGAAGAGCATTTTCCTAAACAAACTTACCGCAACCGGGCAAACATTTATACCCCCGATGGCGTACTGGCCCTGGTGGTACCCGTTATAAAAGGTTCAAAGAACCATACCGTTGTAAAAGATGTAAAAATAAGTTACGATTTCAGGTGGCAGCGCCTGCACTGGCAAAGCCTTCAGGCCTGTTACCGCCGCTCGGCTTATTTTGAATATTATGAAAACGACTTCGCGCCGTTTTATGAAAAACAATTTGAGTTTTTATTTGATTATAACCAGGAGCTTTTCAACCTGCTGCTAAAGCTCACTAAAATAAAAACAGAAATAACGTACACGGATGAGTACAAAGCTGATTACGCCAACCTGCACGATTTTCGGCATGCTATTCACCCTAAAAAAGAAACGGAGATGCAGCAGAAACCCTATTTCCAGGTGTTTGAAGACCGTCAGGGCTTTAAAAAGAACCTAAGCATTGTGGATTTGCTGTTTAACCAGGGACCGCAAACCATAAACTATTTGTAAATGAACGGGATGAAGCGTTTACGCTTTAAAAAACACAAGCGTGCAGGCGAAGTTGGCGACAGGCCAGGCATGATCAGGGTGGCCGAAGATGCCCTGAAGCCTATAATATCAGCTTATTCGTACAATAAAGATGAACTTGTAACCTGCGAAGGCCGGGATATTAAAGCTGTTTTAAAGCAATTAAACAAATGCGATAACCATACCCACTGGATAAAAATAAACGGACTGGGCGATGCATCATTAATTGAACAGATTGGCGAGCATTGCAGCATCAACGCGTTGGTTCTGGAGGATATTGCCAACACCCACCAGCGGCCAAAGTTTGATGAGTACGATGAATATGCCTTTTGTACCAGTCGTATAGTTCATTTCAGTAAAGAGGGTGAGATTGTTAACTGCCAGTTTTCGGCTATCATTAAAGATAACATCATCATCAGTTTTGAGGAGGATCATGACGATAATCGTTTTGAGGCTGTAAAAGCACGATTAAAAGCTGGCAAAGGTTCTATCCGCACGGCTGGTCCGGGTTACATGTGTTATGCGCTTACCGATACCATTATTGATAACTATTTTGTGTTGCTGGCCGAAATTGGCGACCACCTTGATGCGCTTGAAGACAAGCTTTACCTGAGTGCCGATAAAACCATTATGTTTAATGCCCAGCAACTGAAGCGCACCCTTATTGTGGTACGCCGCGCCAGCTGGCCCGAGCGGGACAAGATCAATGATATGATCCGGTCGGAAAGTCCGCTGATTACGCCTGAGGTGAAACTTTACCTGCGCGATGCTTATGACCATTGCATCCAGGCTATGGATTTGATTGAGAATTATAAGGAGGTTACTTCAAGTATTATCGATCTGTACCTATCGATGGTAAGCAACCGCATGAACGAGATTATGAAGGTGCTCACCATTATCTCGGTAATTTTTATCCCTCTTACTTTTATAGCAGGTATTTACGGGATGAACTTTGCCCGGCAGGATGACAAAGGGCATATCATTCCGGATAATATGCCCGAGCTTTACTGGCATCATGGGTATATTTATGCCATTGTATTTATGCTGCTGATAGCCGTTGTACAGATATTTGTGTTTTGGAAAAAAGGATGGTTTAACAGGCTTTGAGTTTAGTTTGCGGTGTTCAGTATCCAGTTTGCAGTAAGCAGTATCCAGTTTGCAGCATTCAGTTTGCGATTTTTTTGCCGATTTCCTTTTTATTATAAGGCTACCGCAAGCGTCCCCGCTTGTGGTCATCGTGCTAAGCTATACAACAGGTTTATCAGGTTGTCCACTTGACTAAACGGCACACGCGGCACGCGTGCACCAGCAACGGACGCGGTAAAATTACTTTGAACCTTTATTTGCCTGGGCAAGGTTTTTCTTCACCATAAACAAAATCTCGCTTAGGCCATTGGTTTTGATCTCGAACGTAGTTGAAAGCAGCATGCCCAGCTTGTCTTTGGTAAATCCTTTGCCGGCCATCCACTCTAAATAACTGATAGGGATATCGGCAATAATAGTGCCTTTATACTTACCGTAAGGCATGCGGGTTTGTACAATATCAATTAATACCTGCGGGTTGGGTGTAATGTTTTCCACGGAGGCAAAGGTAAGTTTTAATCGCTTTTACGGGTTATTTACTTTCCAACAGCTTATAGCCGTGGCCACGGATATTAATAATTTCGAGCGATGAATCGCCTTTGATGAATTTGCGGAGGCGTGTGATATAAACATCCATGCTGCGGGCGTTAAAGGGGCTGTCATCCCCCCAAAGTTTCATTAATGCAGTTTTCCGTTCAAGGAGGCGATTTTTATGATCTATCAGTAATAACAGCAAATCAGCTTCCCGTTGCGAGAGGTTGCAGAAATTTTCGTGGCAGTAAAACTGGAGTTTTTGATAATTGAAAAAACTATTGCCGATGCTGATTTCCTCGGCCGTATTATGCAGTACGGGGCGGGCTGCCTTACGACGTACAAGGGCTTTTAAGCGCACTATCAGCTCTTCCATGCTGAATGGCTTTTTCATATAATCGTCGGCACCTATTTCAAATCCTTTTAAAACATCTTCCGTTTGGGTGCGGGCCGTTAAAAATATAACCGGTACCAGCTCATCAACCCGGCGAATATCCTGCACCAGCGAAAAACCGTCTTTACGCGGCATCATTACATCTACCACGCATACATCTGGTTTGTTTAAATTGAACATGCTCCATCCTTCCACCCCATTGCCGGCCACCGTTATGGCAAAGCCCCGGGTTTCTAACGATTCGCGCACTATCGAAGCCAGCACCGGCTCATCCTCAACCAATAACACTTTTATCTTATCCATTAAGCGGGAATTGAATGGTGAACGTGGTGCCTTTGTTTAACTTGCTGGCTACGGCGATAGTTCCGGCTAATGTATTAACCAGTTGTTTAACATAACTTAGCCCGAGGCCATACCCTTTTACATCATGCAGGTCGCCGCTTTGGATACGGTAAAACTTGTCAAATATATACGGCAAATGCGCAGCTGATATGCCAGGGCCGGTATCAGCAACCTGCAATTGCCAGCCGTTGGCAAGCGCGGTTACGTCGATTCGGATCTCTACCTCTGCACCTCCGTACTTGATGGCGTTATCAATAAGGTTACTCAATATGGTATCAATTATAAAGGCATCAGTTACCAGGTGATCGCTTTGAATATCATATTGCAATTTTATCGTACTATCGTACAAATTAAAACGCTCAATAACCCGCGTTATCAACAGGCAAAGGTTTACGCTTTGCAGGTTTGCCGGTTTCACGCCCTGTTCGTAGCCGGTAATTTCAAGCACCCTATCTACATTACTTTCAAGCTTATCTAAAACTGCCGTGTTTATTTTAAGGTACCGCTCAAGTTTCTCCGGATCGGCAGCGGCGCCAAACTGGGCCATCGCTTCGTTTGATGACTTGAGGATGGTTATAGGTGTACGCAACTCGTGGGTAATGTTGTTGATGAAATCATTTTTGATACCATCCAGTTGCATCTGCCGTTTAATAACAACACCCATATAAAACAGGCTCCCAGCCGAAAGCAGGATGAGCACCAGCGAAACCAGGGCAGGCATAACATTTTGGGCCAGCAACAGGCTATTGCTATTTACCTCTGCTTTAACAACTACCGGCGACTTATAGAAATTAACAACTGCGGCAATTTCGCCGGGAGGTATTTTAAGCTGATTACGGAGAATGACCAGCTTAAAAGGAATATTGATATTTTCTTTTTTCAGCTCGCCTTTAAAAACATGGGTTAAAGTATCCAGGTTAAGTGGTTTATGTAGTTGCTGCGACAACAGACGCGCTACCATTGCTTTCACTACTTGTAAATTATTTTTATCTATTGCTACAGTTAAAAACTCGGCATTAAACCTCTTGAGTACCTTTGATGAATCGAGGGCTATTGCATCGCGATTAGGTATTGTTCGCCTAAAAAATGTTAAGGTGGGCACTTTGTATTTTAACGAGGTGGGTAATTCGTTTTGTTGTAACTGATACGTTTCAATGCTGCGTACCAAGGCATTGGTAGCCGTATTTTTAAAGTTACGTTCGCCGGTTTTATACGAATTATAAACCCAGTACACCTGGAACAGGATAATACCGAATGCCGTTGATGCCGCCGCTATAAAAATAAATACAAGTCTCTTTTTCACTATACACAAAGATATGGCTAACAGTTCGTTATTTATTTAGGGTTAACATTAGTTAACACTAAACTTTGCACTGTTAACATTGCAGGCTGCCACCGGTGGTAATTTTGTATCAAACAAAATCAAATTAGCACCATGAAAAAAATTCTTTTACTTGCTTTATGCAACTGTTTAATATTAGGCGCTATGGCCCAGGGCCTGCCCGATAATGCTAAATACATTTTGCCAGATGGTAAGGTGGTAACTGCTAATAAACTCGACAGTGTTGAAAAAGCCTGGGGGAACCGTGGTTTTATGATGAGTCATGACGATAAACATCCTGATGAAATCCACATTACGCCCATGACGGATGAGTTTTTAAAAGAGGCTGCCGCAAAGAAAGCCAATCTCGAAAAAATGCTTAACCAGCCAGCCCCCGATTTTAGCCTTACTGATATCAGTGGCAAAAAATGGTCGATGGCGGCGCTTAAAGGCAAAACTGTAGTACTTAATTTTTGGTTTACTACCTGCGTGCCCTGCATTGAAGAGATGCCAAAGCTAAACGAAATTAAAAAGCAATACAGCGCAGCCGGTGTTGTTTTCCTGGCAATGGGGCGTGATGACAGCGCGGCTATAAAAACATTTTTAAAAGCCCATCCGTTTGAGTATGCACTGATTCCTAAAACAACCGAGATTGCCAGGGCTTATCATGTATCAAACTACCCTACCTCGATGGTAATTGATGCTAAGGGGATTATCCGCTTTTTGCAGTTAGGTGGAAATGATATTGGCAAATCATTACCGGCGGCTATTGAGGCGGCTCAGAAATCGTAGTCATTACAAAATATTGGCTTCAAGTAACGCAGCGATTTTACTCACTCCGACATCGCTGCGCTTGTCACCCTCTTCTACGCTGGCGCGTAAAGAGGGGATTTTTTTTCTTCGTTCCCTCAGGGTCTCTCGGAGAGCACCCTTAGGTTCTACGGCGGGCGAGTAGTTATTATTGGATTATAACTTATTCTGTAGCCCTCTTATAACAAAAAACGCCGTTAAAGCCGCCGCCACTCCCACCGTTGCCTTCAGCAAACCGCTGCTTACACGCGGCGGAATAAACTTCACCCCCATTTCATCTGCTGTAGCCGGATGCCCTACATAACGCCCAACGGCAGGTATGGCTATCTCCTCAAAATAATCGGCAAGCTCGCGCAGGTCATCCTGAAACTCCCGCCCACGCATCACCGGGCCGTGGCCAGGGCCAACTGTACGCGGGTGTAATGCCGCCAGTTTACGTACCGCTTCGGCAGCTGCCTCCCAATCACTTGTAAGGTATCTTGGCGGGCCGGTGAGCTTTTTGATAGAGCCGAATGAATAAATGGCCGATTCGGCTTTGGTGGTTGAAAACGCATCGCCAACTATCAGGGTTGAGTTTACCGGCAAAAACAACGAAATATGGCCCGGCGAATGACCGGGCGTATGTACAACTCTCCACTCCGGCAGTTCGGGGATGCCCTGCTCCATATCAATAGCCTTTATCCTGCTGCCAAAATTAAAGGGAGTAAGCGGAAAAAATGCCGATAACACACTCATTAAGCCATCTTTTAATGACGGATCGGCGGGCGGATAGGATGACAAGCCGGTTAAATAAGGTAATTCCATAGCATGCGCATAAACCGGAACGTTATTCCATATTTTTAAAAGCTCGTCAAGGCCGCCTGCATGGTCGGCATGCCCGTGGGTAAGTACAATGGCTGCAGGGCGTGTGCCGGGGCCAAACAAATTTTCGGCCATTGTAATGATTTTATTGGCCGAACCTTTTAAACCTGTATCAACCAACACCCAGCCTTTTGCTGCACCGGGGCGGTTGGCTATCATATAAATGTTTACAAATAAGAGTTTGGTTCCCCATACCCTCTGTGATACCTGGAAATATTTTGTACCGAGCCTGCTGTTCATGAGGTTTATAATTGTTAACCTAACGTAAGCAATATATTAAAAGTTTTGATTTGCATAAATTTTCAGTTTTTAACATTTACACAACCAATACAATACAAATGATAGTTTGGCTGTAAAACAGAAGCAAAGGATGCTTGTTAAACTGATAAAACAGATACTATGGAACAACAATTTGAAGCCGCCCTTACCGGCACCGACAGTACAATAGATGGAATAGTAAAGCCGGTAAGTACAACGGATTACAAGGAAGCTTATGAATTTAAATCGATAGATGAAACGCTGCACCTGGTTATAGCTAAAGACAGTGATGGAGAATGGATCAGGATAGATGGTACAGAACCGTACCTTTCAAGCTGGATAGATGAGCTTGCTGAGCAGGCGGTAGGCCTCTTCTTATAAAAAGGAAAATCGTCGTTGATTTACTCAGGGACGATTTTTGTTTTTATGAATTTGAGGGTTAAAGATTAACCGGTTTCATTTTTGGTGATAAAAGATGCATTATAATCCAGGCCAATAAATATGCGCAACCACAGATAATGAAAATAATATTATAACCTACGGTGATATGCCCTGCCTTTTTGTAAAATTCCAATATATTTCCAACCAGTAGTGGAAATAATATACCTCCTACAGAACCGGCCATCCCTCCAATTCCCACTACCGAGCTCAAAGCTTTTTTAGGAAACATATCCGATGCGGTAGTAAAAATATTGGCACTCCAGGCCTGGTGAGCAGCTGCTGCCAAACCAATCAAAGCCACAGCCTGCCATACATTAGTGGCATACATGGCTAAAATTATGGGCAGCACGCATAATGCGAATATAAACATAGCTGTTTTACGGGCTTTAAATACCGGCCAGCCTTTTTTAATAAAATATGAGGACAAATAACCGCCCCCGATACTGCCAATTGATGTGGCAGTATAAACTAAAATGAGCGGCAGGCTTGGCTTTTTAAAATCAAGATTAAAGGTACTTGAAAAGTAAGAAGGCAGCCAAAACAGAAAAAACCACCAGATAGGATCGGTAAGCAATTTACCAATAATAAAAGTCCACGTTTGCCTGATTCCAAAAAGACTGATCCATTTTACCTTGCTTTCATTTTCGCTTGTCGAAGCAACCTGTTCGGCATCACTATGTATATATTCATATTCGGCCTCTTGTATTTTGGAATGCCTGGAGGGAATTTCATAGCAAAACCACCAAAATATTAGCCATACAAAGCCAATGGCGCCGGTAACTATAAAGGCCATTTGCCAATTATAAGCTCCAAGCAGCCAGGGTACCATTATTGGCGCTACCACGGCCCCAATATTTGCTCCGGAGTTAAAAATGCCTGTTGCAAGCGCCCTTTCCTTTTTTGGAAACCACTCGGCAACTACCTTTATAGCTGCCGGAAAGTTTCCAGATTCGCCAAGACCCAACACGGCGCGGATGGCACCAAAGCCAAAAGTACTGGTAACTGCGGCATGCAGCATAGCCGCTAAGCTCCAAACAATAAGCGATATGGTATAGCCCAGCTTGGTACCAATTTTATCAATAAAATTACCAAACAGCAGCAGGCCAGCAGCATACGCTGTTGCAAACGCCATCACAATATAACTATAATCTGTTTCAGTCCAGCTAAACTCCTTTTCAAGTGTTGGCTTAAGTAGGCCGATAACCTGTCTGTCGAGATAATTGATTGTGGTTGCAAAAAATAACAGGGTAACTACAACCCATCTGTAGTTACCAACTTTTCCTTCTCTCATTTATATATTGGTTTTAACTGGCTATTTACTGGCTTTTACTATTTCAAGCAGTTTAACGGTATCGGCATACAACTGATCGTACTGTTGGTTTTCCAGTACCGCTTTGCTGATGAGTTTACTGCCCATGCCCACCGCGCAAACCCCGGCTTTAAACCAGGTACTGATGCTTTCGCTGCTCAAATCAACCCCACCTGTTGGTATGAACAATTGCCCGGCAAACAAATCGCGGATAGATGATACAAACTCCGGCCCTAAAATATTGGCCGGGAATATTTTTATTAAGGCAGCACCATTTTGCTGCGCGGTATAGATCTCGGTTGGCGTCATACAGCCGGGAATCCAAAGCAGGTCTTTTTCGGCCGCCAGCTTGCCAACCTCCGGGTTAACTATGGGCGATACAATAAAATCGGCACCCGCCTCAATAAAGGCTTCGGCTTCTTCAATGCTTTTTATAGTACCAATACCCAGCACTAAACCCGGCATTTCGCCATCGGCCAGGGCCTTTTTCAGGATTTTGAAATTTTCAAGCGCAGCTGCCCCGCGGTTGGTGTATTCAAATATCCGGATGCCGGCTTTGTAAAGCGTACGGGTTATCTGCAGGCTCACCTCCGGATCTTTATAAAAAAATAAAGGGAGTGTACCTTGCTCAACTATCGCGGTTAATGCAATATCTTTTTTACTCATTGTTTCATTATGTTATAAATTTCATCAACTGTTTGCGTTGTGGCATCGCCCAAAATGGATAGTTTACCCCAGGCGGCGGCGGTTGCAAAATCAAGCAGTTGCTGCGGATCCTGTTTGTTGTAAAAACCATAAATTAAACCGGCCATAAAACAATCGCCGCTGCCCACTTTATCAACCACGGTATCGGTTGTGTAGGTTGGCGAGTGATAAAAACGGTTACCGGTGTAAAGTGCAGTATAGTATTCGATGCCCCTGCCTGCATCAAAGCGGAAAGTATTGGCAACGGCCCTGCAGCGCGGATAAGCATCCATTATTCTTTCGGATGAGTAAAGCGCTTCTTTTAAATACACACTTTGCTGGCCCGATTCATGCATTTCGGGAGTTACTTCAATGCCCAGCATAGTTTCTTCGGCCCATACATTGCCCATAATGATATCAGCATATTGTATCAGCTGGGGCATAATTTCAACCGGTTTTTTGCCGTATTGCCATAATTTAGGGCGATAGTTAAGATCAACCGAAATGGCGATATGTTTGCGGCTTGCGGCCTGTAAAACCTCCAGGCAAACATCGGCAGCCTGCTGGCTCAAGGCCGGGCATATCGCACTGAAATGGAACCAGCTTACGCCTTCCAGTACTGCATCCCAATTAACCATACCAGGTTTAAGATCGGCAAAGGCCGAGTCTGCACGATCATAAACAATAGCATTGTTCTTTACATCCTTGCCCTGGGTTAAATAATACAAACCCACCCGCCTGCCATGTTTGTAAACGGCAGACGTATTGATTTTTTTGGCCTCGAGAAAATCCAGGATCTGGCTGGTTAACTCATTTTCGGGCACGGCGGTAAAGTACTTAACAGGTAAATCCCATAAGGCAAGGGCATTTGCCACGTTCAGTTCGGCTCCTCCTATAAAACAAGGCAGTTTGCTCTCGGCCAGCCATTGGCCGCCGCCATCGGGACACATGCGCAGCAACAACTCGCCAAATGATAAGATGCTGCCTTTGGTATTTTGATTATCGCTCATTTAAAAATCGAAATAGTTTTTGGCGTTAAAATAGCAAATATCACTCACTATCTTACCTGTCCATGCTATATCATTCGGCAGCTCGCCGTTCTCGATATCGTCCCCTAACAGGTTGCACAATAGTCTGCGGAAATATTCGTGCCGCGGGAACGACATAAAGCTGCGCGAATCGGTAAGCATCCCCACCAAGCGGCTCAGCAAACCCATATTTGACAGAGCATTCATCTGCTTAATCATCCCATCCTTCTGATCCAAAAACCACCAGGCCGAACCAAACTGCATTTTACCGGCTACCGAACCATCGTTATAGTTACCCACCATGGTGGCAAAAAGCTCATTATCGGCCGGGTTAAGATTGTAAATAATGGTTTTAGCCAGTTGGTTGGTAGTATCCAACCGGTTAAAGAATTTAGACAAGGCCCTACCCTGCGTAAAATCGCCTATCGAATCCCAACCGGTATCCGGACCTAAATTGGCTAAGGCACGTGCATTATTATTGCGCAAAGCCCCAAGGTGAAACTGCTGTACCCAACCTTTTTCATGATCCCAAACAGCAAATTGATACAACATGGCCGATTTAAATTTCAGGATCTCCAGCGGTAACAATACTTCATTGTTTCTTATTTTATTGAAGATGGAGGCAATCTCAACATCAGTATAATCCTCGGCATAAATTTGCTCCAAACCGTGATCTGATAACTTACAGCCGTTTTCGGCAAAGTAATCATGCCTTGCTTTCAGTGCCGATAAATATTCATCGATGTTGGAGATTGAAACGTTTGCAACTGCCTCCAGCTGATCGATGTATTTATTTAAACCGGCAACATCATCGGCATTCATAGCTTTGTCCGGGCGGTAGGCCGGTAATATTTTTACGCTGTAGTTGTCCTGTTTTAGCTTCTGATGATGAGCAAGATTATCCAGCGGATCATCAGTTGTGCCTACCACCTCTACATTTTTACTTTTTAAAATATTACGCACACTAAACTCAGGCGAACGCAGTTTCTCATTACACTCAGCATATATTTTTTGTGCCGATGCAGGGCTGAGTAATTCACTAATCCCGAAATACCGTTGTAATTCAAGATGCGTCCAATGGTACAAGGGATTCCGTAATGTATACGGAACGGTTTCAGCCCATTTTATAAATTTCTCCTGGTCGGTTTTATTTCCGGTGATGAAAGCTTCATTAACACCGTTGGCCCGCATGGCCCGCCATTTATAATGATCGCCATAAAGCCAGATGCGGGTGATGTTTTCAAAGTTGACGTCATCTGCAATCTGATCGGGCGGCAGGTGGCAATGGTAATCAATAATAGGCTGATGGGCGGCGTACTCATGATACAGGCGCTGTGCCGTTGGGGTATTGAGCAAAAAATCCTGGTCTAAAAAGTTTTTCATGGGCTGTTAACTGGTACTGTAGCGCGGTTAGCGGTACATAGGTTATGCTTGTTGAAGGGGCAAATTACATATCATAACACTTAGTTTAAAGTAACCGGGCCAAACAATCAACGAAAACGTTTGCGTGAGGGTGCAATTAACATTAAATGTCATGCCGAACTTGTTTCGGCACCCCACACGTGATGCCGCAATGCATGTAGACGACCTGTGGGTTCCTGAAACAAGTTCAGGATGACGGGAGGGCAGTAAACAAAAACGGCGATGAAACTTAATCCATCGCCGTTGTATACTAAAGTAATGATCTGCTACCAGAAAATTGAGTACAATGCCACAACAATACCGGTTACAATTAAAGCACCGGCTGTAAAGGCACGTGACGTTTTAAACATCGAAGTATCAACCACCAGCCCGTTTGGCACAACACCGCGGGCGTTTTCAATTTTTGAAATGATATACATACCAACAACACAAAGCACAAATACAAAACCCATACGATCAAGGAATGGAATTTCGTAAAGCTGGGTCACTTTATCATCCTGTAAAGCCAGTTTAGAGAAACCGTAAGGCGACAGGAAGCTCAGATCAATAAAACGTGGACAAAGTTTAAAGAAACATGAAAAGATAAACCCGCCGATGGTTGCAAACAGCGCGGCATTTGAGGTAGCCTTTTTCCAGAAGAAACCAAGGATGAACATGGCAAAAATACCCGGAGATACGAAGCCTGTATACTCCTGGATGTACTGGAAGCCTTGTTTACCCTCGCCCATCAGTTTTTCACCAATCAGGAACGATAACAGGATGCCTAAAACCATAGCCACCACAACCGACCATTTACCCAAGCTAACCAGTTTTTTATCGGTAGCCTCGGGGTTGATAGCTTTTTTGTAGATATCTAAAGTAAAGATGGTAGCAATACTGTTGGCTTTACCAGCTAATGACGCTACGATGGCAGCTGTTAAGGCAGCAAACGATAAGCCTTTTAAGCCGGTAGGCAACAGGTTAAGCAAGGCCGGATAAGCCTTGTTAGGATCGGTTACGCCCGAGTGGCTCATCATTTCCTGATGGAACATACCTTTTTGGTACAACAGGTACGCAGCAATGCCCGGCAATACTACGATAACCGGCATTAACAGTTTAAGGAAAGCCGCGAACAGGATCCCGCCACGGGCAGTTTTAAGGTTTGCACCCAAAGCACGCTGGGTAATATACTGGTTACAACCCCAATAGTTAAGGTTGGTGATCCACATACCGCCAATCAATACAGTTAGGCCCGGCAGGTCCATGTAGTTAGGATTATCCTTTTTGAAGATCATGTGGAAATGATCAGGAGCTTCTTTTTTCAGGATAGCGAAACCGTTTAATAAGCCATGGGTACCTTCTTTTTCGCTTAAGAGCGTCAATGCAAGGTATGAGGCCATTAAACCGCCCAAAATCAGTACCGCAACCTGGATAACATCGGTATAACCGATAACCTTCATACCGCCCAGCGTAATGATAACCGAAAACGCAGCCAGCGCGATGATACAGAAGTTGATATCCAGACCAGAGATACCGCTGATAGCCAAAGCACCAAGGTAAAGGATTGACATCAGGTTAACCACGATGTAAAGCAGCAACCAGAATATCGCCATAATCATGGCTACCGTACCGTTGTACCTTTCGTGCAGGAACTGCGGCATGGTGAAAATTTTGTTGCGCAGGTAAACCGGGATAAAGAAAACTGCCACAATAACCAGTGTAATTGCCGCCATCCACTCGTAAGTTGATATGGCCAAACCCATTTTAAAGGCCGAGCCGCTGGTTCCGATAAATTGTTCTGCCGAGATATTTGAGGCGATGAGCGAAGCTCCGATAGCCCACCAGGTGAGCGACCCTTCGGCCAAAAAGTAATCTTTCGAGGTGGCATCAGCGTTGTGCTTTCGCTTATACACCCAGAAGCCGTACCCGGCCACAATAATAAAGTAAATGAGGAACACAGCGTAATCGCCGATAGAAAGGGTTTTTTGGTTCATTGTTTTGGTTTGTCTTTGGTTTAATATGTATGATTGACAATTATAAACTATATATATCGATTTATCAAGTTTTCGATATATTCTTGTTTACCGCTTGTCACGTTAGGTTCGCCGTTAGCTATCGCATAGTTACGCAAATCTTCCAAAGAAACATTACCGTTTTCAAAATCTTTTCCGGTACCGGCGTCGAATGAAGCATACCTGTCGGCACGCAGTTTTTTGTATTCTGATTTTTGCAGGATGTTATCGGCAGTTACCAAAGCCCTTGCAAACAGATCGATACCGCCTACATGCGCGTAGAACAGATCGGCAGGATCGGTAGAGTTACGACGGATCTTGGCATCAAAGTTAATACCACCGCCCTGGAAACCACCTGCTTCAAGGATAATCAGCATGCACTCGGTAATTTCGTTGATATCGTTCGGGAACTGATCGGTATCCCAGCCATTTTGCGAATCGCCGCGGTTAGCATCTATCGAACCCAATAAACCCGAATCGGCAGCTACCTGCAACTCATGCTGGAAGGTGTGACCTGCCAAAGTAGCGTGGTTAACTTCCAAATTCAGTTTAAAATCATTGATCAGATCGTATTTCTGTAAAAAGCCTAATACGGTAGCGGCGTCATAATCATACTGATGTTTGGTTGGCTCGCAAGGTTTTGGCTCGATAAAGAAAGTGCCTTTAAAGCCTTGCTTACGGGCATAGTCTTTAGCGGTATGTAAAAATTTAGCCAAATGCTCCTGCTCGCGTTTCATATCGGTGTTCAGCAGGCTCATATAACCTTCACGGCCACCCCAGAAAACATAATTTTCGCCGCCTAAAGCGATGGTAGCATCCAAAGCAGCTTTTACCTGCGCGCCTGCATGGGCCAATACATGAAAATCAGGATTGGTTGAAGCGCCGTTCATGTAGCGTTTATGGCTGAACAGGTTGGCTGTACCCCAAAGCAGTTTTACACCACTGGCAACCTGTTTCTCTTTAGCATAATCAACCAAAGCCTGTAAACGGCGTTCGTTTTCAACTACGTCGTTGCCGTAATCAACCACGTCAACGTCGTGAAAACAGTAGTAAGGCATGTTCATTTTGGTGATGAACTCAAACGCGGCATCCATTTTATCTTTAGCGCGCTCAACAGCATCCGCCTTTTCATCCCATGGGAAAACATGCGTAGCACCACCAAACGGATCGGCACCGTTACCGCAGAACGAGTGCCAGTAAGCACAGGCAAAACGCAAATGATCTTTCATGGTTTTACCGGCCACTACCCTATCCGCATCATACCAGCGAAACGCCAGCGGATTGTCTGATTCAAGGCCTTCAAATTTGATCTGGCCTATTCCTTTAAAAAATTCTTTTTCGCCTGTTATTATGCTCATATTATTTTAATTAGTGAATTAGTGAGTTATTGATTTAGTGAGTTGTTTTGTTTGATAGTTGTAAGTGTTTTTAGTTTTCAGCCTTTTGCTTTAAGCTTTCAGCTTCGCTTCAAGCAGTAATTTCCAATCCTGGTAAACCGGTTCAAAAGCATCAGTTGTCGGTTCGATAAGCTTTATTGCCTGGATATTGCTGAATGCTTCGGTTGCTGATTTAAAAATGCCCGCACCAATCCCTGCGCCTAAAGCCGCGCCTACGCTGCCATCGTTATTGTAAAGTTCAACCGGTACACCTGTGGCGTTAACAAAGGTTTGGGTAAAAAGGTCGCTCAAAAACAGGTTGCTTTTGCCTGCACGGATTACGGTTGGATTCATGCCGTTGCTGCGCATAATATCAAACCCATAGCGGAATGATGATGCTATACCCTCCTGTACAGCCCGGAAAATATGCGCCGGGGTATGCAGGTTTAAATCGATATGCTGGAAGTGCGCGCCTATCTGCTTGTTGTTCAGCATTCGCTCGGCACCATTCCCAAATGGTAATACCTGTAAGCCTTCACTGCCTAATGGAGCTTTTTCGGCTTCGGCATTCATTTGGTTATAGCTGTAGCCGGTGCCAAAAGTGTTTTTTACCCAGCGATACAGGCTTCCGGTTCCGTTAATACACAACAAAACCCCAAGTCTTTTCTGCTCATCGGCGTAGTTAACGTGGGCAAATGTGTTGATGCGCGATTGCTGATCGTAGGCCAACTGATCGCTCACACCATATATAACGCCCGATGTACCGGCCGTAGCGGCCACCTCTCCGGGGTTAAGTACATTTAATGATAAAGCATTATTTGGTTGATCGCCCGATTTATAAGTCACCGGGATACTGGTTTTTAACCCTAATTTCGTGGCGATAGATGCCTGTAATGTTCCGTGCGATGAAAACACCGGGTTGATAACCGGAAAAAGCGCCTCGTCAAAACCAAAGTATTCTACAATCTCTTTGGAGATACTGTTAGTTTTAAAATCAAAGAACACCCCTTCAGACAAGGCTGATACGGATGTGGTGATCTCTCCGGTAAGTTTCATGGCGATGTAATCGCCGGGCAACATGATCTTATCTATCTTCGTGTAAGTTTCAGGCTCATTCTCCTTAACCCAGGCCAGTTTCGAGGCGGTAAAATTACCGGGCGAGTTAAGCAGGTGCGACAGGCAAAACTCCTCGCCTATTGCTGCAAACGCTTTATCGCCAATTTCAACGGCGCGGCTATCGCACCATATAATGCTGTCGCGCAAAACGTTCTGGTCTTTATCAACCAAAACCAATCCGTGCATCTGGTAAGCTATACCGATTGCAGCAATATCCTGCGGGTTGTACTCTCCTCTGGCGTGACAAAGCCACAAAGCTTTTTGAAACTGCTCCCACCACATGGATGGCGACTGCTCGGCCCAACCCGGGTGCAATGCTTTTATTGGCGATTCCTCATCCGGGTATTGTGCCGAGGCAAGAGCTTTTTGTGTGGCAGCGTCAACAACGCTCACCTTTACCGACGAGGTACCTATATCGATCCCTAATAATAGCATAGCTTTTTAGTATGAATTTTGGTTGTTTTGTTTAATTGGTAACTTAACGCAACGAAAATATGTAAATAAATGAAAATTGCAATCGATTGCGTAAAATATTTTTTCCAAATTGCACCTATCAATGAAGAAAGTTAAACGCACCACCATTTACGACATTGCCGCCAAACTCGGCATCACCGCCTCGTCGGTATCCCGCGCGCTGAACAACAGCAGCCAGGTGAACGAAAAAACCCGCGAGCTCATCATCAAAACAGCCGATGAACTGAACTACAAGCGCAACACGCTGGCCTCCAACCTGCGTAAGGGGCATTCAAAAACCATTGGCGTGGTGGTGCCGCGCATTAACCAAAACTTTTTCAGCAATGTGATTGCCGGTATTGAAGAAACTACCTATCAAAAAGGGTATAACCTCATCATCTGCCAATCGGGCGAAGTGCACGATAAGGAAATTCAGTGTGTTAACACGCTCATTAACCAACACGTTGATTGTATTGTGATCTCAGTTTCGGCCGATAGCTATGATTACCAGCACCTGCAAAACGTAATAGACCACGGCATCCAGCTTATCCAGTTTGACCGTGTGGCCGAAGAACTGGAAACTCTTAAAGTAATTAACGATAACGAGCAGGCTTCCTTCGAGGCGGTATCGCACATGATAGATAATGGTTACAAGAGAATCGCACTATTGGAAGGCCCGCAAAACCTCAATATTTTCCGCCAGCGTAAAAACGGCTATCTCCGGGCTTTAGCTCATCATAAAGTGGCTGTTATTGACGAGCTGATAGTTGAAAACGCCTGGACAAAAGAGTTAGGTGCCGAGGCCACCCGCAAACTCCTCAACCTCCCCCAGCCTCCCGATGCTATATTTGCTTCAACTTCAGATTTCTCGGCGTTAGGTGTATTAGAGGTTGCTAACGCGATGAGTATTAAAGTACCATCAGAATTAGGCATCTGCGGATACTCGAACGAGGCTTTTACACAAATCACCAGTCCGTCGATCACTACTATCGATCAGTTCAGTGTTTACATGGGCAATACTATTGGTAACCTGTTTTTCCAGGAAGTAGCCAACAGCGATGTTGCGGTAAAGCCGAAAATCATCAGCATTAAACCGGAGTTGATTATCAGGGGATCGACAGCGAAGAAAGCATAGAAATACATACTTTAGCCCAACAAAGCAATCGGTTTGGGCTGAAGCCCCTTTTTTTTATCACTGCGCATAATTCCGTTGGTTAAAACCAACGGCAATGAAGTATTGTATACCTGCAAATGGCCCTAAACATTTAAAAAAAAGGCTTTGTCACTTTTGCGCACTTAAATTCTACAACTATCCGCAAAAAACCTTTGCGACATGGCTCCTTCGCGCGCTTAAAACTCTCAACCATCCACAAAAAACCTTTGCGGCTTAGCGCCTCTGCGTGCTTAAACCTCTCAAACTATCCGCAAAAAACCTTGCGACTTGGCTCCTTTGCGTGCTTAAAACTATCAAACCATCCACAAAAAAATCTTTGCGGCTTAGCGCCTCTGCGTGCTTAAACCTCTCAAACTATCCGTAAAAAACCTTTGCGGCTTGGCTCCTTTGCGCGCTTAAAACTCTCAACCATCCACAAAAAACCTTTGCGGCTTTGCGCCTCTGCGTGCTTAAAACTCTCAACCCTACATAAAAATCAAAACTTTGCGACTCAATTACTTTGCGTGAAAATCAAACACCAATTTCACTACTAAATATTCCCCACTAATCCAATTCATCCCCACAAAAAATCCTATTTTAAATTCAATATCGATAAGCAATTAGTTACAAATTTGTTACATTATGCTTTAATTTCAGCCATTATTTAAGTATACTCCTATGGATGATTTTTTAGCGGCCAGATCCCAGATGGCTTTATCGTTAGGGTTTCATATTATATACTCCTGCATTGGGATGGGGATGCCGGTTTTTATGGCCATATCACACTTTAAATGGATTAAAACTCAAAACCCGGTTTACAAAAACATTACCGTGGCCTGGAGCAAGGGCGTAGCTATTTTCTTTGCCACCGGTGCGGTATCAGGCACCATGCTTTCGTTTGAGCTTGGGCTGCTTTGGCCTGGCTTTATGAAACACGCCGGACCGATTTTCGGGATGCCTTTTTCGCTGGAAGGCGTTGCTTTTTTTATTGAGGCCATTGCCCTGGGATTGTTCCTTTACGGCTGGAACCGTTTAAATAACTGGGTGCATTGGACGGCCGGAATAATTGTAGGCGTAAGTGGTGTTGCATCAGGCATTTTGGTGGTTTCGGCCAATTCGTGGATGAACAGCCCTTCGGGCTTTGATTTTGTGAACGGACAATACATTAATATCGATCCTGTAAAAGCCATGTTTAATGCGGCCTGGTTTTCCGAATCATTGCACATGATCATCGCGGCGTTTTCGGCAACGGGTTTTGCTGTGGCGGGGATCCACGCGCTGATGATCTATCGTAAAAAGAACATTCAGTTTCATACCAAAGCATTTAAAATAGCCATCATATTCGGCGCGGTAGCAGCAATCATCCAACCATTAAGCGGCGATTTATCGGCCAAAAATGCTGCTAAACGCCAGCCGGCCAAGCTTGCCGCGATGGAAGCCTATTTCCACACGCAGGAGTACGCCCCGCTGGTTATTGGCGGCATCCCGGATACGGCTGCTAAAAAAGTGAACTACGGCATCGAAATCCCTGGTTTATTAAGCTTCCTGGTGCATGATAATTTTAAAACACCTGTAAACGGCCTGGATAAAATCCCGGTAAAAAACCAGCCGCCGGTAGCTGTAACGCACTATGCCTTTCAAATTATGGTGGGTATTGGTGTTTTGATGATGCTGATAGCCATGGTTTATTTTTATGAATTATGGAAAAAGAAGGATCTGCTCAGCAAGCCATGGTTCCTGAAATTATTTATCTGGGCAACCCCGCTCGGTTTTATAGCCCTTGAGGCCGGGTGGACGGTTACCGAGGTGGGTCGGCAGCCCTGGATTATTCAGGGTGTAATGCGCACAAGCGAAGCCGTTACGCCCATGCCGGGTATTCAGTACTCGTTTTACCTGTTCAGCTTTATTTATTTTACGCTGAGTGTGGCCGTTATATTTTTATTGAAAAGGCAGATCCAGATGGTGCCTGAATTGTACGACCGTTAAAACCCCGAGATCATGCTTTACATCGTCATCCTTTTCCTTTTCGCCGCCATCACCCTCTATTTTTTACTGGGCGGGGCCGATTTTGGTGCCGGCATTATCGAGCTTTTTACCTCGACAGATAATAAGCACCGCACCCGCAAAATTATGTACCAGGCCATAGGCCCCATTTGGGAGGCTAACCACATGTGGCTCATTATTACCGTGGTAATCCTGTTTGTGGGTTTCCCTGTTATTTACAGCGAAATGTGTATTTACCTGCACATCCCGCTGCTTATTATGCTGTTAGGCGTAATTGCCCGCGGCACTGCCTTCTCCTTTCGTAATTATGATGCGGTGAAGGATGAGAAAACACAGGCTTTTTATACCCAGATCTTTGTTTACTCAAGCTTTGTAACACCGCTGTTTTTAGGCATCATAGCAGGCAGCGCACTCTCGGGCCAGATCAACCCCAAAGCAACCGATTTTGCCCATGCATATATTTTTAGCTGGCTTAACTGGTTTTCGGTAGCGGTGGGCTTTTTTACGGTGGCACTGTGCGGCTTCCTCGCTGCCATCTATATTGTAGGCGAAACTGATGATGTAGACGAGATTAAGCGTTACATCCGCAAAGCCAAAATCATGAACATAGTGGCCGTAATTTGCGGCGCACTGGTATTCCTGGCTTCAGGTTATGAAAAAGTTCATTTAGCCAACTGGATTTTTGGAAACCCCGTAAGCTTAGTTGCGGTAATTGCGGCAACTATTTCATTAGGAGTACTTTATCTGATTATATCCCACAAACGCAACCGGCAATGGATCAGGCTTCTGGCCGCTTTCCAGGTGTGTATGATTTTGATATCGGTAGGTTTTTCGCGCTTCCCGAGGTTTGTTATTTTTAAAGATGGCAGCTCGATGTCGCTGCTTACCGAGCATGCCAACGACAACAGTATTGACGATTTGGGGATAGGTTTGCTGGTGGGTAGTTTATTTATTTTGCCGGCGCTGGGGTATTTGTACTACGCATTTAAAAAGAAAGACCGTTGATTGAGTTTTGATTACGTTGCTTCCGCACCGTTGATTTAGTTTTGATTACGTTGCTTCCGCACCGTTGATTCAGTTTTGATTACGTTGATTTCGCTGATTCCTTGCAAGTGAAGTGTGGGTTGAATCAAGTTTAAATAGCAGGTTGCCTTTTTAAAAATCAGCGAAATCAATGTAATCATTCCTATCAACGGTTCAGTTTTGAAATGTATCCGGGTATTTCCTGATAAAATACACCGGCGTACAGCTCCAGGCATGGCAATAGCTATTCACTGGGTAAAAATTATAAGGCGATTTCAGCTCATCGTTGGGGTCGTATACCTCCCAAAATGTATCGGCGCCTTTTTTTACCATATCGCCCCAGTAGTTTTGCAGTGCTTCTTTTGCTTCTGTTTTTAATCCGCTTTCAATTAAGGCCGCCATATAATAGTGATACATGTATGGACCGCCCGGGTGCACTGCATTGGCCACACCGGGTAAAGCTTTCAGGGCTTTTTGGGCTTCAGCTTTTGATGCTACGCCGCTCAATATCATCCAGGCCTGCGTTCCGTACGAGATTTGTTTATCCGTACCGCTTACAAATAAGCCCTGCTTTTTATCGTACAGGTTTTTATGGGCGGCATCTTTCAGCTTTTTTGCCAATGCAGGAATATCGGCTACTTCATTTTCCTTGCCTAATAATTTTGCCAGCTGGTAGGTTTGGTTGAGGGCATAAACGGTTAATCCCTGCAGCGGGCCTTGTTTATCCAGCCCATCCTTCCAGTCAAAAAACACCCACCATTCCTTGCCTGCCTTTACATAATCCATCATGCCGTCTGCCCCGGCATATTTACGGGCAATGTCGAGTTGCTTTTTTGCAACAGGCCATAACTCCAGGCCGGTTTGCTTATCATTGGTGGCTGCTACGTACTCCTTTAACGCTACATTATAAAGAAAACAATAATCAAGCAGGCGGTTACCAACCTGTGCATGCGGTTCGGGCGTTTCAAACACGTTGGAGATCAGGATGCCGTCATCGCCTGATAAACCTGCCAGCAGGTAAAAACAACGGCGGGTTAGATCATAGTTTTTAAACGAATACATGTTGGCGAGCGATTCGAGGTACAGGTCGCCTATCCAAAGGCGGCGATCGCGTTTGGGGCCGTCTTCATACACGGTTTGCATACACTCCTTCAAAGTAGTAAGCCCTACCCTGTCAATATCATTAATCATTGGTGATGTACCTGCAGCTAAACCGGCCGGCGTGGTTGTAACCGAAGTAGTTGCTTTAAACTGGATTTTGGTGATATGGAAATCAAAATATGATGAAGCACCCAGCAGTTCAATTTTCACGTAACGGCAAGCCAGCCTGCGCGGTATGGTAATAGTGGCAGGCATTTCGGTAACGGTTATAATTTCGTCCTGCAGCCATGCCCGGCTTAAGCCGCCGGGGTACGGATCAAACGGTACCGAAAGCTCGGCCGGTACCTCTCCAAAAGTAAACTTCAATCGCACCGGTGCATCCTGGGTTCCCCTTAAGGTGTTAATGGTAAAAGTGCAATAGCCGGTTAAATGCTCGCCAAAATCGGCAACAACGCCGCTTTGTTTTTTGAATGATTGGTTATAAAGCGAATCGATACCGTTGCCTTTTACAGCTTTCCAACCCTGAAAAGCTGATGCATCCTTTTCCATTTTTACAAGGCCGATGGGTTGTTTTACCGTTTCGGTGAGTTTGGGTTTAAAGTCTTCCGCTTTTTTTAGCCAGCTTTGCCGGTATTGGGCATAAATGTCCTGGGCTTTTACGCTTGCGGTAAAAAGCAGCATGCAGGTGACGGCTACAAAACAAATTTTGCTGTGGTTGTGGTTTAATGCCATTGGTTTAAATTAGGTTTATCCGCAATAAGTAGCTGCGGATGATAATTGGTTAAGCAAGATAAACACACCTTGCGGCTTAACTATCTCTATCTGTCTTTTTTACACAATGAGAATGTGCGGGCAAATATTACATTTGTGATGTGAAGAACTATCTGAAAATATTATCTATCGATGAGTACTCCATCACCCCGAAGTACCTGCAACTTTCTAACGCCATTATCAGGGCTATCGAAAGCGGGCAGATAGTGAAGGATGATATGCTGCCATCTATCAATGATTTGAGCTATGCGCTGGATACTTCACGCAATACTATAGAACGCGTTTATAAAGAACTGAAAGACAAGGGAATTGTAAGTTCAGTTCCAGGTAAAGGTTTTTTTATTTCGAATACCGATTTTCAGAAACCGCTCAAAATTTTCCTGCTGTTCAATAAATTAAGCGCCCATAAAAAGATCATTTATGATGCCTTTGTGGCTACCATAGGCGAGCAGGCGGCTGTAGATTTTTATATTTATAACAACGATTTTTATTTTTTTAAAAAGATTATTGCCGAGGGAATCCAAAGTGATTATGCCAAATTTATTGTCATACCCCACTTTTTGGATAATGAAACCAAGGCTCACGAAATCATCAACACCATCCCCAAGGATAAACTGATTTTGCTGGATAACCTGGTGCCGGGCGTTACGGGCAAATTTGCGGCGATATATGAAGATTTTGCCACCGATGTTTACGAAGCCCTTAAAAGCATGCTCGAAAACCTGAGCAGGTATCATACGCTCAAGCTGATCTTCCCCGGCAAAACCTATCACTCAAAAGAGATTATGAAAGGCTTTGTAAATTTTTGCCGCCAGTATGCTTTTGAGTACGATGTGGTTGAAACTTTAGCTGCCGAAAATATCCACAAAGATACCGTTTATATCAGTCTTACTGAAGATGACCTGGTTGAACTGGTAAAAAAGATCATCGCTTCAGATTTAAAAGTAGCCCAGGATGTAGGCGTGATATCTTATAACGAAACCGCGCTTAAAGAGATCATTCTCGACGGTATTACCACCATATCAACCGATTTTAATCTGATGGGCATCAAAACTGCCGAATTTGCGCTGAGCAGCTGCCACGAGCATTTTGCGGTGCCGTTTACGGTGAGGTTGAGGAAGTCGTTGTAGCCCCCTAACCCTCTAAAGGGGGAACAATAGTTTGTGCTTCAGCAGGCTGCTGCTCATAACATAACAGTAATTAAGGTCATGCTGAACTTGTTTCAGCACCCCACTGGCTAAGCAGCCTTGCTGAGCAAGCGGGCTACCTGTCTTGTGGGATGCCGAAACAAATCGGTATGACGGAGAAATATGTCATCTCATCTTCAAAGGTCCCGGTTTTCACTACCGGCAAAGAGATGGCAGGGGTTTTCTTACTTCAAATTCCTCACCTTAATACTCCTGAAAAACACCTCGTTGCCATGATCCTGTAACAACAAATGCCCCTCAGCTGCTTCGCCAAAGTTTTTCCAGATTTTGTATTTGCTGATGGCTACGAGGTCGCGGTAGGCTTGTGAGCCGCGGTCGTATTCAAGTACTTTAATACCGTTCAGGTAGTGTTCAACATGGTTATTAGGATAAACCACTACCCTGCCTGTGTTCCAGGCACCAATCGGGTGTACAAAGCGATCCTGTTTATTGGCTTTAATCAAATCATACAGCGAAGCAAGTGTGCGGTCGCCGTCGCGGCCCAGCTTGGCATCGGGATGCAGTTTATCATCAAGCACCTGGTATTCCAAACCGATGGCCGAACCTTTGGTAACTTCAGAAAGGGTGACAAAATATTTAACACCGCTGTTGGCACCCGGCGTAAGCTTAAACTCGAACGAAAGATCGAACGCGCCGTAATTATCATTGGTTACGATATCACCACCGCCCGATTCTTCCTGCCCGGCCGAAGGCAGCACGTGCATAGTACCGTTGGTATATTCCCAGCCTTTGTCGGGGAAGCCTTTTAATGTGGCTCCGCGCCAGCCTGTATTGGTTTTACCATCGTACAGCAGTTTCCAGCCGGCAGCTTTTTCGGCTCCGGTGATGCTGTTTGGGGTAAGGTTTACCACGTACACATCTTTAGGAAACGGCGTTGATTTTAAGTTGGTGGTTTTAAGGTTGAGGTTTTTAAAGTACACCTTTTTACCGGCCTGTTTTTCTTCGCTCACGGCATGCACCTGCAGGGCTATAAAACCTTTGCTGTCTATGGTGTCAACCACATCTCCTGCAGGTACCCCGTTTATCCAGGTTTTCATTTCGTTGCCTATGCATTCAATTTTAATGTGGTTGTACTCGCCAACTTTAAAGGCATCTTTTGCTTTCGGGTTCAGATCGAGGGGGTACAGCCAATCGCGGCGGCCTTCGTCGTAAATACCGCCGGTCCACTTACGGCTCGAAGGGTCAATTTCAAACTGGCGGCCGTAAACTTTCCCTTTGCCTTTGTTGCCTTCGGGATCATAATGGCTGCGGGTTTGCACACCCGAGTTACTCAGGTCGCTTTCAATTTTGGCATCCAGCTCCAGGATAAAATCGCCGTATTCCTTTTCAGTAACCAGGAATGAGTTGCCCGAGTTTAATACGGTGGTGCCAACGATGGCACCGTCTTCAACTTTATAATCGGCAGTGCCGGCAAGACGTTTCCAGCCGTTAAGGGTTTTGCCATCAAATAATTTGGTCTGGGCCTGTGCGGGCATAAATGCCGCCGAGGCAAAAAGTGCAATTGCAGGGTATAGTATTTTTTTCATAGTTGATTGTTACTTTAAAAAATCGTCATTGCGAGGAACAAAGCAATCCCCGATAAGCAGAGCGGCCATGCGAGTTCCCTGTATAGTTTGGGATTGCTTTGTTCCTCGCAATGACGTGTTTTTTTATTTCTTAAACTTTCACTTCCCACCCTTTCTCATACTCACGGCTCCAAAGCTTTTGCGCCTCGGCATCATTTAAAATATGACCGTTATTGGGGTCGATATGCAATACACGGTCAACCCGGTACGAGATATTGCCTAATTGTGGCAGCAGGGTTGATTTAAAGCCGGTTTCTATCGGGCAGTTCAACTTATCAGTTCCTCTAACCGAGTCGGCAAAGTTTTTTAAATGGAAGCCGTCTAAAGCCTCGGTGGGGCTTACTTTGTTGGTGGCATCCACTTTGGTATCATCCTTAATTTCCTTTACCAGTTTGCTATCGCCATCGTAAACACGGTAGCCATTACCTCCATCATAAAACAAGGTGCCTTTATCGCCATAAAATATCACGCCCCTGCCCAATTGCTCAATATTGTAGCCATTGCAGCTGCGGCTTTCCCATTCGGCGGCTGTATTGTTGGGGAAATTAAAAAGAATGTTCTGGGTATCGGGCGTTTGCCAATCATCATTAAAATGAAAACGGCCTCCGGTTGATACCACCTTGCTGGGGTAATCAACCCCAAGCCCCCAGCGAATCACATCCAGCTCATGCGTACCGTTGTTCAGGGCCTCGCCGGTTCCCCAGTTCCAAAACCAGTGCCAGTTGTAGTGAATAAGGTTATCCTGGTAGGCTTTGCGCGGTGCCGGCCCCTGCCACAGCTCATAATTTAAATTTGCAGGAACAGGCACCTGCTTACCTTTGCCTATGGTAGCCCGGTGATTGGTATACCAGCCCTTGGCATAATAAGCCCGGCCGATAACACCATCATGCAACTCTTTCACCATAGCCTGCACGTTTGAGAACGAGCGGCGCTGGCTGCCCATTTGCACCAGCCGGTTATATTTTTTTGATGCGGCAATGGCCAGTTCACCCTCGTGCGGGTTATGACTGCATGGCTTTTCTACATAAACATGTTTACCCGCCTGGCAGGCCATAACGGTGGCCGGGGCATGCCAGTGATCGGGCGCGGCAATAACTACGGCATCAACATCTTTTATCTCCAGCATTTTGCGGATATCGGTAATACCCTGCGGCTTTTTGCCGGTTTGCTTGTAGATGGCCTCAATTGTTTTAGCAACAACATTTGCATCAACATCGCATATATAGCCTATCTCTACATTGGGTATTTTGGCAAAGCTTTGGGCCAGGTACAGGCCGCGGCTGTTGGTACCCATCATACCTAACACCACTTTATCGTTTGGCGAGCCTTTAAATATTCCCGAAGCATTTGATAACTGCGGCGCAAGCACAAAGCTGGTACCGGCAAGGGCTGTTGACTGAATAAATTTTCTTCTATCCATAGATAGGAACAGGTTAGTTGGTTTATAGATAGCCTGGCGGGCCGGGCCGCAAATTAGCTAAGTTTTATAAAGGGTTGAAGAAAAGGGCAGGATTTTTTTAAGTGCAATTGTAATTTAACTGTTACTTAAAAAACAAAAGCCCCGGTCAGGGGGCTTACGGGGGTATTAATAACTGAATTAGCTTTGCACATTACAGGATAAAAATCAGGTGATATACTGTGCCTTTATATTGAATCTTCGGTGATTTATGCTGTATACTGATTTAATACAAATCAGTATCGTAATAATTAAAGGCAATTATCTACCAGGCAAATATAAACCGGAACCTATCATTAACACTGCGTGCTGGTACGGAAAAAGCCATGATGGCTCGCGTATTTCTACGCATTTTAGGAATACGACGTACAAGTGGTCTCAGCCCTTTGCACATCGTAAAATTAAGTCTCTCTTAGTATTGTATCGGCAGCGGAACCAGTTTCAGGTTTTGGCGCTGGTGCCAGTACGGATATATCGGGTCAACCTCGCTGGCGGTATCCAGTTTTTTAACCTGTTCGGTGGTTAAATTCCAGCCTATGGCACCGAGGTTTTGTTTTAATTGTTCTTCGTTGCGGGCGCCTATTACAATGTTGGCAACGGTTGGGCGTTGCAGCAACCAGTTCAAAGCTACCTGCGGTACTGATTTACCGGTTTCTTCGGCAACCTCATCCAAGACATCAATAATATTATATAAATGCTCAAAATTGGTAGCCGGGCCGTGAGCACCGCCCTTTACTGTTCTCGAGTCGGCGGGGATAGGTTGCCCTCTCCTGAATTTACCGCTAAGCTGGCCTGATGACAGCGGGCTCCATACAATAGTGCTCACTTTTTGATCGATACCAAGCGGCATTAGTTCCCATTCAAACTCGCGGTTTAATAAGGAGTAATAAGCCTGGTGAGCAACATAACGGCTCCAGCCATATCTTTCGGACACAGATAACGATTTCATGAGGTGCCAGCCCGAAAAGTTGGAGCAGGCTATGTAGCGCACTTTGCCGCTTGTAACCAGGTCATCAAGCGCACGCAGGGTTTCTTCAACAGGTGTGGTGGCATCAAAACCGTGCATGTGGTAAATATCAATCCGGTCGGTATTTAAGCGTTTCAAACTTTCTTCGGCCGATTTAATGAGGTGGAAGCGCGATGATCCAAAATCGTTAACGCCGCTGCCCATGGTAAAAGTAGCCTTGGTTGAGATCAGCACTTCGTTCCTGATCCCCTCAATGGCCTTGCCCAAAATTTCTTCAGAAATACCGTGCGAATAAACATTGGCGGTATCAAAAAGGTTAACGCCGGCATCGAGACATAGGTTTACCAGCTTTTTGGCTTCATCAAGCTGGGTATCGCCCCAGGCTTTAAAAAATTCGTTACCGCCGCCAAAAGTGGCCGTGCCAAAGCTTAATACGGGCACCCGCAATCCTGATGCTCCTAATTGTTTGTATTCCATAGTGTAGTTTTTATTTTTTTGCAGGCGATGTTGCCCCGGTAACAAATTTATAATTATTGTCTTCGGGATGTCCAATTTTACAGATCATATAAATGTCATTTGTGCCCGGAGCTGCTGCCTCATAAAGCAAAGAAATATTAGTTTTGGGTATGACTGCCGACCCAATCAGTATCTCTCTTTTTGAAATGAGGCTGGAAGAAATTTACCACCGCGACCCGGTACTGAAATACCAGATTGGCCTGCGCGATTTTATAGCCCTGTTTCCTGTAAAAATTAAAAACGACAAATTGCTAAAGCCCGAACCACCGGCCACTCTCGCATTAGACCGTGATGTTTTCCTGCAGATCCTGGTTGCTTTTAATCAATCTTTTGCCTGATCCCCCTGCCCTTTTTAGTCCAATCAGGAACACTTCTAAATAACAAATAACCCATTTTGGCGTTACCTCAATCTTTATTTTTGGCCAAAATTTAATTCATGGAAAAAACTAAACTTACTATTAATAATAACGGCTCGGTGAAAATTGAGGGCGATTTTGAAATTGTAGATATGCAGGGCAATGCTTATGGCTTGCAGGGTCGTACGGTAGTTTCGATATGCCGCTGCGGCTTATCGCAAAACAAACCATTTTGCGATGGTTCGCACAAAGGCCATTTCGAGCATAACGCTATTGCTTTTGATCTTCCTCCAAAAAAAGTGTAAACAATTGTTATTTATATACAAAGCCTGGTGTTTAATTGCGCCGGGCTTTTGTTTTATAAAATAATCTGCATTTTTGGCCTTTATACCCTGATAAATTATGCGCTACTTTTTTCATATTGGTTATCACGGCACACGATATGCAGGCTGGCAGAAACTATCCAGCGCATTAACCGTGCAGGAAGCCATTGAAACGGCACTCAAGCGCATTTTTAAATATGAAGTAAATATAGTGGGCTGCGGCCGCACTGATGCCGGGGTACATGCCAGCCAGTTCTTTTTTCATACGGAAATAAACGCTGAGCCTGATTTTGATCTGCTGTTTCGCCTTAATAAGGTGCTGCCCGATGATATAGCCGTATTTGATATTATCCCGATGCAGGGCGATCCGCACGCGCGTTTTGATGGCGTAAAGCGCAGTTACGATTACTTTATCCATAATTATAAAGACCCTTTCCTGAGCAAATTCAGTTCTTTTTATCCCGATCAGGACCTAAACTTGGAAGCCATGGCTAAAGCGGTTTCCGTGTTGCCAAAGTATAACGATTATCGTGCGCTATGCAAAATGCCCGACAGGGTTGACAATACCCGCTGCAATGTAATGTCGGCCGGGTTATATATCGATGAAAACGGGTATAAACTCAGGTTCAGTATCACTGCCAATCGTTTTTTAAACCGGATGATCAGGATCACAGTTGGTCGCTTACTGGAAATTGGCCGCGGTGAAATGAGTGTGGATGAATTTGAGTTTTATATCGCCAATAAACAAACCCCAAAAATCATTATACCGGCAAAACCCGAAGGCCTTTACTTATCTAAAGTAACCTACCGTTACCTGGATTTGGAGCCGCGCTCGGCATTTTCGTTGCTTAGTAATAGCGAGTGGCAGCCTTTATAAGCCTTATCCGTCGATTTTTATAAATCACAACTATTAAATTGGTAATTTTGCACCCTCGTTTTAAATTTTAATAGTATCCTGATGGCGTGGTCTGATAAATTGAAGCTTAACAAGCAACTGGTACGTTCGGTAAATGAAGCCGGCTTTGCAAACCCTACCGAGGTTCAGCTTAAATGTATTAACCGCATTATTGGCGGGCAGGATATTATTGTTGTTGGCCCCGAGGGTTGTGGCAAAACCACTACCTATGTTTTAACTGTTTTAAACCGCTTTAATTACGCCCCGGAGGGTGTGCCCCGCGTTTTAATCCTGGTGCCCGATAAAGAGCAGGTATTTGAGGTGATTGAACAGTTTAATAAACTGAATAAAAACCAATCCATCAGGATAGTGCCTTTGTACGTAACACCGGGCACCGAAGCGCAGATGGACGACCTGGCCGATGGTGCCGATATTGTAGTAGCTACTCCTGATCGTGCCCGGGCCATTTATCTTAAATTAGGTCTCAATCTTAATAAAGTGGACATGCTGGTTGTTGACAACGCCGATCAGATTGTAGCCAAAGGCCTGCAGTTACCGGTTGTTGAACTGGCCAACAGTATTGATAAAGGACAGCATTTAATATTTACTGAGGTACTGCATGCCAAACTCGAAAAAATGATCGATCCGTTTATGAGGCAGCCGGCCCTGATTGAAATAGATGAGTTTGGCGATACCGCTATCGAAACCAATGAGCAGTTGCTGTACAACGTACCTAATTTTGGCACCAAGCTTAACCTGCTTAATTTATTTATGTATGATGAGGAGCTGTTTACCAAAACAGTTGTATTTGTAAATACCCAAACCACTGCCGAAACCATATTTCAAAGCCTTAAAAGCCGCCTGCGCACAGGCGTGGCTTACTTTAACCCTAAGTTTTTTGATATTAAAGGTTTTAAAAACATTGGCGATTTTAAGGCCGATAGCGCATCGCGCATCCTGATAGCAGTTAACGAAAACCAGGATGAAATTGATCTGAGCGGAATCCCGTTTATTATCCAGTTTGATATTCCTGAAGATCCTGATCAGTTTATAGGGCGCATTAATAAGGCCAAATTTTCAGACGCGGTCGAAACCATGGCTATTACCTTTGCCACGGATATAGAAATGAGCGCGCTCAAGAAAATTGAGCAGCTGATAGGCAAAAAAATACCAGCCACCGATTTGCCTGAAGACCTGGTGATTGTAACTGAACCCAAGGTAAAAAAAGCAGAAAAGGAAGATAAAAAGCCTTCGTGGGCTGGCGAAGCTTTTCACGAAAAAAAGGCATCAAACGCAAAGGATTATAATTTTAGCGCCGGCACCAAGGCTAAAATGAATAAGAAGAAAAAGCACGGGTAATATTATTATTCACTTTCTATTGCTGTCCGAAGTAATTGCTGTCTATTGCTATCCGAAGTCTCCGACTTCGGAGGAAACCTCAGGGTCCTCTGTGAGAGACCCTGAGGGGAAAAGACTAAATATGTTTGCAAAACACATCAGGCAATCAAACAATCCCGTCAATCACGGTTCAAATATAATTCTTCAACCTTTTTCCTCGCCCAATCAGTCTTCCTTAAAAACTTCAGGCTCGATTTAATGCTCGGGTTATCATTAAAACAATTGATGCGGATGCGCGCGCCCAGTTCCTTCCATCCATAATGTTCTACCAGTTCGGTTACTATAGCTTCGAGGGTTTTACCGTAGAGCGGATTGTTGGGCTGTTGCTGCATGGCGCAAAGGTATATGTTTGTTTTGTTAAAATAATATAACCAAATCTGTTAACATTCCGTTTAAACATGAAATGCTTATCAGTTGATATTTAATAAATAATTAAATTTTATTAAATTTAGAGCAGCGATAGCACCTGATTAAACCGCGTCTTTCAAAGTTGCCCAAATATATTTTAATGAATAGCTTTAAGTGTTACCTTGTTTTGCTGTTGCAGGCTGTTTCACTATGCGCGTTTTCGCAAAACCGTCCCCTCCACTTTCAACATATCGGCAGTAATGAGGGGCTTTCCGAATTAAATATCAACTGCATTATACAGGATAGCCGCGGCTTTATCTGGGTGGGTACCCGCGATGGGCTAAACCGCTACGATGGCAATAAATTCAAAATTTTTAAAAACATTGTTAATGATGCCACCAGCCTGAGCAATAGTTTTGTACAGGACATAGTGGAAGACCCAAAGGGCAACCTCTGGATCTCGACCAGCGGCGGCGGCCTCAATATGTACGATCGTAAAAAGGATCGTTTTATTCATTATCGTCACAACGAAAACAACACCAACTCCCCTGCCAGCGATATCCTGGTTAAAATAGCACTTGATAAAACCGGCAGCCTCTGGATCTGTAACCAGAAAGAAGGGCTTGACAGGTTTGACATCAGCAAAAATAAATTCAGCCATTATAAATATAACCCGGCCGATAACAGCAGCCTGAGCGATAATAATACCCGCGTACTTTGTGTTGATAAAGCGGACAACGTTTGGGTTGGCACAACCTATGGCGGGCTTAACCTGTATAACCGGCAGGCCAATAATTTTACCCGTTTTATGCAGGATGCAGGTAATCAGGCTTCACTGTCATCCAACAAAATAAATACAATTTTTGAAGATAGTGGCCGCCGCCTGTGGATAGGCGTTAGCGATGGCGGTCTTAACCTGTATAACCCCGATTCCAAAACATTTACGCATTTTAAAAACGATCCGTATAACAATAACTCACTTTCGTACAACAGCGTGCAGGGTTTGGCCGAGGATAGCGGCGGTAACCTTTGGATAGGCACTGAAAACGGAGGGCTCAGTATTTTTAATTATGCCGCCAATAAGTTTAATAATCATTTTCAGGATGATGTAGATAACAGTAGTATCGCCAATAACTCGGTTGATGTTATTATGCGCGATAAAAACGGCAATATGTGGATCGGGGCTTTCGCATCGGGCCTTAACTTTTATAAAAAAACGCGCGAAAACTTTGTTCATTATAAACATAACGCAGCCAAAACCAGCCTGTCGAACAACTTTGTGCTGAGTGTTTACAAGGACAAAAAGGATAATGTATGGCTGGGGACCGATGGCGGCGGCCTCAATTTGTTTGATGAAGAAACCGGTAATTTTAAAGCCTACAAACACAGTGATAATGATAAAAGCACCATTTGCGGCAATTATGTACTTGCCATAAAGGAAGATGCTAAAAACAACCTTTGGATAGGCACCTGGGGCGATGGCGTAAGCATGATGAACCCGCAAACCCGCACGTTCCGCTCATACCGGCATAATGATAAGGATACGGGCAGCATCAGCGGAAATAATATTTACGCCATCGAGAAAACACCCGATGGTAAGCTGTGGTTCGGCACACTGGGCACCGGGCTTGATCGCTTCGATCCTAAAACCAATAAATTTATCCATTACCGGCATAGTGCCGCTAACCCTAAAAGCATCAGCAGTGATAATATCAACTCGCTGCTTGCCGATTCAAAGGGCAACTTGTGGGTGGGTACCAATGATGGCGGTGTTAACCTATACGATACCTTAACCAACTCGTTTAAACCGGTACAATACGAAAAACTGAACAGCGCCCTTGGCAATAATACCGCGCTCGATCTGTTTGAAGATCATCTGGGTAATATCTGGATCTGTACTTACGGAGGCATTTATCGCTTAAATCCGGCTACGGGTAAGGTTGCCAATTTTAAAATGCAGGATGGTTTACCGGCCAATTACACCTATGCTGTTGAAGAAGATAACAGCGGCAATATGTGGATCAGCACCAATAAGGGCCTTTCCCGCTATAACCCAAAAACCAATAAAATCAGGAATTTTACTATTGAGGATGGCTTGCAGGCCGAAGAGTATAAGCCTCATTCGGCAATGAAGGGGCGCGATGGGATGCTTTATTTTGGCGGGGTTAACGGCTTTAATATGTTTAGCCCGGACAGCATCAGGGATAATGTTTACGATCCTACCCTGGTACTTACCGATTTTCAAATTTTTAATAAATCCATCAGGGTGGCTCAGAATAATGACGATTCCTCTCCGCTAAAGGAAGATATATCTGAAACAAAATCCATCACCTTATCGCATGCCCAATCTGTAATCTCGTTTGAGTATGTATCGATGGATTATGCCCTGAGCAATAAGAAATCGTATGCCTACATGCTGGAAGGGTTTGACAAAACCTGGAACTATGTCGGCAATAAAAATTCGGCCACGTACACCAACCTCCCTGCGGGCGATTACACCTTCAGGGTAAAAAGCCAGGATGCCGAAGGGCGCTGGTCTAAACATGAAATAAGCCTTAAGGTAACCGTATTGCCTCCGTTTTGGCTTACCTGGTGGTTTGTAAGCCTGGCTATGTTATTTATCGCAGCCCTTATTTACGCGGTTTACCGGTACAAGGTTAATTTGCTCATCAGGCAGAAAAAACTGCTGGAAGAACAGGTTACCGAGCGCACTGCCGAGGTGATGCAGCAATCGGAAGAGTTAAGGGCTCAATCAGAAAACCTGCAGGTGCTTAATGTGGAGTTACAAAACCAATCGGAAGAGTTGCAGGCCCTGAATGAGGAACTGCTTGCCCAATCAGAAGAATTGCAGCTGCAAAAAGAACAGGAACAGGAGGCACGCGAAGAAGCCGATAAAGCCAACCAGGCCAAAAGCATTTTCCTGGCCACCATGAGCCACGAGATCAGGACACCTATGAACGGGGTTATAGGCATGGCCTCCTTATTGGGCGAAACCGAACTGAATGCCGAGCAACGTGATTATACCGATACCATCATCTCCTGCGGAGATAGTTTGGTGAACGTGATCAACGATATTCTCGATTTTTCGAAGATTGAATCGGGTAAGATGGACCTGGAGCAGGAAGATTTTGATTTGAGACTTTGCATTGAGGAGGTGATGGACATTTTTTCGCAAACTGCTGCCAAACGCGAGCTGGAACTGGTTTACCAGATTGACCCTGCCCTGCCCCATCAAATTATAGGTGATAGCCTGAGGCTTAAGCAGGTGCTTACCAATTTAACCGGCAATGCCATCAAATTTACCGAGCGCGGCGAGGTATTTATAAAAGTGTTCCTGTCAAAAACCATAAATGATAAAGATATTGAGATCGGTTTCAGCGTGATGGATACCGGCATCGGCATTCCCGAAGATAAGTTAACCACCCTGTTTAATGCTTTTACGCAGGTTGATTCGTCAACCACGCGCAGGTATGGCGGCACCGGGCTTGGCCTGGTGATCAGCGAGCGCCTTGTTAAATTAATGGGCGGCGAAATTTGGGTGGAGAGTGTTTTTGGCGAGGGATCGGTATTTGTGTTCACCATCAAAACAGCCATCAGTAAAAAACAATCTAAAAACGTACCGATAGCTTTTAACGCCGCCGAACTGGAGGGTAAAAGTGTATTAATAGTTGACGATAACAAAACCAACCGTTTTATATTGCAAACCCAGCTTGAGCAATGGGGCATACAAACAGTGGCAGTACCATCGGCCAAACAGGCTTTGGAAATTTTAGCCGATACGGAAGGCTTTAACCTGGTAATAACCGATATGGAAATGCCCGAGATGGATGGTGTAGGGTTGGCCAAAGTTATTAAAGAGAAACATAAAGAACTGCCGGTTATTATGCTGAGCTCCATTGGTGATGGATCAAAACGTAAATATCCCGGTCTGTTTTCAAGCATATTAACCAAACCTGTAAAACAGGCGCAACTGGGTAAAAGCATCCAGGCCGAATTTCAGGGTAAAGTATTTAACCCTCCCGCTGAGGTTAAAACCGATAAACTGCTTGATGCAGATTTCGCGGCCGAACATCCCTTAAACATCCTGGTGGCCGAAGACAATACCGTAAACCAAAAACTCATCAGCCGCATGCTCGAGAAATTGGGTTATCACTTTACATTAGCCCAAAATGGTTATGAAACCCTCGAAAAATTAAAAGCCAATCCGGAAATTGATGTTGTTTTTATGGATGTGCAGATGCCCGAAATGGACGGGTTTGAAGCCACCCGGCACATTCGCGAATACGCTTTTAAACAGCCCTTTATCATAGCCATGACTGCCAACGCAGGCCCCGACGACCGCGATTTATGTATTGCCGAAGGCATGGACGATTACATTGCCAAACCCATGAAAACCGAGGCGCTGATTAACGTATTAAAGGCGGCGTACAAAATGATGAAACGACCTAACGGTAAATACGTTTAAACCGGGCATTGTTATATCTGCTTATCGGTTTATGAAGGATAAATTTATACCTCACCACAATTGTTACATTAACAGTTAAAAACGCTATTGCTTTTCAATCCAATTCTTCGATATTTGATTTAGATGTGTGTAAACGCATCGGTTAAACCAATTTACCTTTAATAATAAGCAAAATAGCGGGTGGGCTTAGTCTTTGCCATTAGAGCTATATCAAAACCTGCAAACCAAAAATCTACCGTATGGAAAAATCACGTCGCACATTTATCAGGCAGGCCGCTTTGGCCGGAGCCGGGGTTATTGTTACTTCAAAAGGTTGGAGTGCCCAAAGTTATAAACGCATTATCGGCGCTAACGACAGGGTGCGGGTTGGTGTGGTGGGCTTTTCAGATCGCCATAAAAGCTCGCATGTACCCAGCTTTATGAACCACTATAAGGAACTTAATTTTGATGTGGTGGCTGTATCCGATATATGGAGCAAACGCCGTGAAGAAGGAGCCGCCCTGTGGACGGATAAAATGCAGCACGACGTAAAAGCCTATCGCAATAACGAAGAATTGTACGATAGTAAAACGGTTGACGCGGTTTTTATCAGTACCGCCGATTTCCAGCACGCGCGCCATGCAATAGAAGCCGTTAAGGCCGGATGCGACGCCTACGTTGAAAAACCCTTTGCCGAGACCATGGAAGATAACCGCGCCGCTTTGAAAGCGGTTAAAGAATCGGGTAAAATAGTGCAGATTGGTTCGCAACGGCGCAGCGGGGCCAATTATCATGCCGCTAATGAGTTTATCCGCTCGGGCAAATTTGGCCCCATAACCATGGTTGAGCTTACCTGGAACGTGAACCAGCCGGGCCGCTGGCGTAGACCAGAGTTGCTGAGCCAGCTTAAAGAACAGGATACCGATTGGAAACGCTTTATCATGAACCGCCCGTATGAGGCTTTTGACCCACGTAAATATCTTGAATACCGTTTATTCTGGCCTTATTCGTCGGGTTTGCCGGGGCAATGGATGAGCCACCAGATTGATACCGTACACTGGTTTACCGGTTTAAAACATCCGCGCAGCGTGGTTGCCAACGGAGGCATTTATATGTGGAAGGACGGCAGGCGTAACTGGGATACCATTTTGGCAGCATTTGATTACGGCCCGCTTGATGACCCTAAAACAGGTTTCCAGGTTACTTTCGGCTCGCGCATGCACAACGGGGATGAACACCCTGCCGAGATCTATTACTCTAACGGTGGCGAACTTAACCTCAACACCAACAAAGTATCGCCCGAAGGCGGGCTTACCCAAAAAATGGCCGATGCCATGCACATGAACGCCAACCTGCTGCCCGAGCTTAGCCTGGCCAATACCGAAAAGGTAGTAGCCTCGGCCAATACCGGCGGCGATGTGCTTACCTCCAACCACGTACGCAACTGGATGGAATGTGTGCGGAGCCGTAAAGAACCCAATGCCCCGGTTGAGGCAGGCTACAGCCACTCTATTGCCAATATCATGACCAATGCCGCCGTACATACCGGTTATAAAGCCACTTTTGATGAGGCTACACAGGAGGTAATGGCTAACGGCAAAGTATTTAAATATTAATTCTGCGCTCTTTCCCGGATCGGGTTGTTTCTGATAACCCGATCGGGTTTAACCTTGCATCACCAATGAAAATATCAAGCAAACCTGTTCTTGCTTTTGCTTTAAGCATGACTGTCGCGGTTACTGCCCGGGCGCAAAAGGCGGAGACAGTATCCATCAGGCAAACTGAAAAAAGTAAAATTGAAATTGTAATAGGCGGCAAGCCATTTACCAGCTTCCTTTATCCCGATACACTGGAAAAGCCTGTGCTCTACCCTATCCGCTCGGCAAATGGCACATTGGTAACACGCGGCTTTCCGCTGACAACACGCCCCGGCGATCCTACTGATCATCCTCACCACATCGGTTTATGGTTCAATTTCGAAAACCTGAACGGGCTCGATTTCTGGAATAACTCGTATGCCATCCCCGCCAATAAAAAAAGCGGCTATGGCTGGATCCGTACCGACCGCATTACAAAAATACAAAGCGGCAAAAAAGGTATCCTCGCTTATCATGCCAACTGGACCAACCAGCAAAAACAGGTGATATTAGAAGAGAGCACCCGCTTTGAGTTCAGCGGCACTGCTGCAGACAGGATCATTGACCGCATCACTACCTTAACCGCCGATACCGACGCATTTTTTAAAGATGCCAAAGACGGCATGCTTGGCCTGCGCCTGGCTCATGATCTGCAAATCCCAGATACTGCCGATCAGAAATTTACTGATGATAAGGGCAATGTAACCGTGGTGAAAGGCGGTGCCGATAAGGTAGCCAACGGCACCTACCTCACAAGTGCAGGCAAAATGGGTAACGATGCCTGGAGTACCCGCAGCGTATGGTGCAAGGTATACGGCAAAATGGGGACCGACTCGGTAAGCATTACTATTATCGATCATCCTCAAAACCCTAATTATCCTACCTTTTGGCATGCCCGTGGCTACGGTTTGTTTGCGGCCAATCCGCTGGGTGAAAAGGTGTTTACGAATGGTAAATCAGAGAAAAACCTTAGGCTAAAAAAAGGAGAATCGGTTACGTTCAGGTACAGAATTGTGGTGCATAGCGGAAAGGGAACCAGTAGTACCGAAGCTTTAAACAATGAAGCAGCGATCTTCGGAAAAACTAAATAGCAAGAATACAACTACCTTGAGGCCCTCTTTTACTGTAGGTTAAAAGAGGGCTTTTTATTTTACGGTGCCATGAGTTGTTGCAGGCAACTAATCTTTAATTAACGGGCAGATATCGATTTAGTTAAAACAATCGGCTTATTTTTGTTCTCATATTTTGCGTTAATTTGCGGCGCTAACAGTATATTTACGCTAAATAATTAAATCTTTATCACACAAAATATTATAAATGCGCCCGTTACCAATGTTTAAGTAACATTGTACTCAACCTTAACTTTTTCACAATTCCATGTATAAATCACTGTTATCCGCGTTTATTTTAACGCTGTTGTTTTCGGCTAAGCTGTTTGCGCAAAAGCCGGTTATCAGCTATCCGGCCGTACAAACGCTTTACCTCGGCAAAACCATCACCCCTATTTCTGTAACCAACACCGGCGGTGCGGTACCAAATGTATATTATCCGCAGGTAATCCAGGTAAATAAATGTATTGGCGGGGTTCAGTACTTTGTTAAAGCGCCCTCGGGCGATTACTATGCCTCATCATACGGATCCATCCTCCACATAAAACCCGATGGCAGCTATACCAAACTGGCCGGCAACAGCGGCAACTATGGCTATGCCGACGGCAAAGGAGCAGCAGCTTTTTTTGGCGAAACCGGAGGTATAACTATCGACAAAGACGGCAATTTATACGTAACGGATCTGAACATGCGCGATGGGGAGAACTCGCGGGTACGAAAGATCACTCCCGATGGTGTGGTTAGCACCTATGCGCAAAAATTAATAGCACCCAGTGATATTGTTATAGATCCAAACGGTATAATTTATGTTTCTGAGCCCACCGGCAGGATAATGAAAATTGCCAAAGATGGCAAAACATCAGTATTTGCCGGGAAAATAGGAACCGGGGCAGCCGACGGGTTGGGCACCAACGCATCTTTCAATAATCCCAAAGGTTTGGCGATAGATAAATCGGGGAACATTTACGTTGCTGATTTTGCGAATAATATGATCAGGAAAATAACCCCTGCCGGACAGGTTACAACCCTTGCAGGTACTACCAGGGCCGGCAGTGCCGACGGTTCGGGCGCAAACGCCTCATTTAATCTGCCTGAAAGCATCATCATAGATTCGAAAGGATATATTACTGTTGGCGAAAAAGAAGGCTCGCTGCGAAGAATTAATCCGGCCGGACAGGTTACAACCTTGCCTACACCTTATTATGATGATAAGGGCGATATATATCCTCCTCCCCTAACGCACATGATGATAGCTGATGAAAATGATGATTTGATCGTTTTTGGCTCTAACGGCAGCATTAACACCGGCTTTTATAAAATATCAACCGCAGGCTATCACGTTGCCCCTTCATTGCCCGCCGGCTTGGTATTGGGCCCCGATGGCACAATAACCGGCACGCCAACATGGCTTACGTTAAAAAACAGGTATAAAATATCGGCGGCCAACCAATCGGGTGTTGGTGCGTTTCTCATCACGCTGGAGGTTGTTTTACCTCCCGATCCGCCGGTTATCAGCTCATTTAGCCCCGCTGCCGGTTATCCGGGTATGGCAATAAACATCACCGGTAGTTACCTATCGGCAACAACGGCTGTAACAATAGGCGGTAAACCAGCGGGTTTTACCAATATATCCCCCACAAGCGTAACGGCTTATGTACCCGAAGGAACCACCTCCGGCGATATTACGTTAACAACGGCAAAAGGGACATCCCGCATTTCGGGGTTTACACTTATCCCCCCACCGGCGATATCATCGTTTTCGCCAACTACGGGCTGGAAAGGGGCAGTAATCACTATAACAGGTACAGGTTTTTCAGATGCTACAAGAGTAACATTTGGCGGTACTAACGCTACATTTAAGGTTACTTCACCAACTACGATCGAGGCAGTTGCGACCGAAGGCTCGTCCGGAGCGGTTTCGGTTACCGCACCAAGCGGTACAGGAAGCCTTCCGGGCTTTACTTATATCAGTGCGCCTGTTATATCATCTGTATCTCCTTCGTTTGCTGCTGCCGGCAACACGGTAACCATTACAGGCAGTAATTTCAGCAATGCCACATCGGTTAAGTTCGGCAGTGTGGCGGCAACTTCTTATACAGTTGTCTCGCCAACCACAATCTCTGCAGTTGTTGCCGCCGGTTCATCCAACGGCGTTACGGTAACCACCCCGGGCGGATCATCAACTTATAATGATTTTAATTTTATCCCACCGCCGGTTATCACCTCCATATCCCCTTCAAAAGGCGGTAATAATTCATCTATTTATATTTATGGATCAAATCTTGGCTCCGCCCAGGTTACCATAGGCGGCGTAGCGGCTGCAATAAGTTCTAATTACAACGAGTGGATAGTTGCCATGGTTGGCGCAGGCGCTACCTCGGGCAACGTTACCGTAACTACAAAAGGCGGAACAGCCAGTTTACCGGGCTTCATTTTTGTACCGGCTCCGCAAATTACCTCATTTACGCCGCAAAGCGGAGGAGCCGGAGATAAGGTAACCATTACCGGAACTAATTTAACCGAAGTGGATAACGTTTCCTTTGGCGGAGTAAGCGCGGCTTTCAATGTATTGTCGTCAACCACTATCGAAGCAACTGTTGGCAGCGGTGCCAGCGGCGATGTACGGATAGCATCTGAAGGAGGAAGCGCAAGCCTACCCGGATTTACACATAGCGGACCATCAATTACCTCGTTTTCGCCGGATAACGCCGGTTCGGGTGAAACGGTAGTTATTAAAGGGATTAATTTTACGGGAGCAACCTCGGTAGATTTTGGTGGTGTACCGGCCACGTCGTTTACTATAACCTCGCCCACCGAGATCAGTGCAGTAGTAGGCGCCGGAAAATCTGGAAATGTGACAGTAAAAACATCTAAGGGAAGTGCATCGCTTGCCGGTTTTAAACATCCCGGCCCGTTTATCCAGGCGTTCAATCCAACCTATTCGGGGCCCCTGGCAACAACACCGGTAACTATTACCGGCAGTAATTTTGGCGAAGCTACGGGTGTAAGTTTTGGTGGCGTTCCGGCAATATCGTTTACTGTTGTATCTGCAACTACCATTACCGCAATACCTGCTACAGCCACCACATCGGGTAATGTTGTTGTTACTACCCCCAAAGGCACTGATAGCGCACCCGGCTTTACCTGGGTACAAAAGCCAACTATCAGCTCGTTCACGCCTTCATCGCAAAAAAACGGCGGCACGGTCACCATCACAGGCGAAAACTTTATCGGCGTTACCTCGGTTAAATTTGGCGGACAGCCGGCCCGGTATTTTTATGCACTTTCGGCAACTTCAATAACCGCTAACGTGGGCAATGGTGCAAGCGGCGATGTATCAGTTACAACCGTTGGTGGTACAGCCACCATGAGCGGCTTTAGTTACACTTCGCCTGTAATTACGGCTATCAGTCCTGTTTTGGCGGCGGCTGGTCAAACGGTTACAATAACCGGCACCAACCTGGATGTTGTACAATCAGTACGATTCGGATCGGCCAATGCTGCATCATTTTCTATTATATCGCCAACAAAAATTCTTGCTGTTGTAGCCACCGGCGAAACCGGCGACGTTACTGTGGGCAGTCCGTTGGGTGATGCCTCAATAGGCGGATTTACTTATTTGCCCCCTCCTTTTATTTACTCATTCTCGCCAACAGAAGGAGGCATGGGCACGCCGGTAACCATCAGCGGTATTAACCTTTTAACCACTTCGGAAGTGACTATCGGTGGAATACCGGCAATCATAGTAAGCGTTGGAAATTACCAGGTTACTGTTAAGGCTGGTGCCGGAGCTACGGGTAAAATATCCCTTAAGACCATAGCAGGTACGGCAGAATTTAACGGCTTCACCTGGTACCCCGCTCCTGCTATAACTTCGGCAAGCCCGATGAAAGCTAATGCAGAAACGACGGTAACTATTAACGGCAGCAACTTTACAGGTGTATCGCAGGTTAAATTTGGATCGTCGTTTGCTGATTTTACCGTTGTTTCGCCAACCGTAATAACAGCAAAACCTATAAACGGCGAATCGGGCGATATTACGGTAATAACCCCCGGTGGCACCGCAACATTACCGGGCTTTATTTTTATACCTGCACCTGTAATCACTTCGTTCACAAAAACCGGCGACGGTTCAAGTGCTCTTGTAACTGTTACAGGCAGCAACTTTACTGATGTTACCGAAGTGTCCTTTGGTGGCGTTGCTGCAAAATCATTTAAAGTTTTATCCTCAACAAGTATTACTGCTACGCCTGGAGCAGGAGCAACCGGTGCTATTACTGTTAAGGCGGCAGGCGGTATTGGTACAAAAAGAGGCTTTTTGTTTATTGATCCTCCGGTGATAACGTCTTTTTCGCCTGCTTTCGGCCCTATCGGCACCACTGTAACTATCAAAGGCGATAATTTTAATCCTGTGGCCGATAAAAACGTGGTTTACTTTGGCCCCGTAAAAGCCCAGGTTAAAAGTGCAGCCAAAAATCACCTGGAAGTGATTGTACCTGCCGGTGCCAATAAATTAATTACAGTAACAAATACTGATAAAAAATTATCTGCGAGTTCAAACCTTCAGTTTATCGTAACCAGCGATAAGGGTGCCACCAGTTTTTCAAATAAATTTGTGGTGAAAATTAACGGAGGTTTTGATATCGACGATTTTGATGGCGACGGAACCCCCGATTTCCTGGTGAACAGCGGCGACTCACTGTATATATTGAAGCATGGTCCTGATCCTTTATTATCTAAATCCTCGTTTACTCAAAAATTACTAATTCCCACGTCCCGACACGTTAACAGTAAGGTTATAGGTGATGTAGATGGGGATGGTAAAAAAGATATTTTATTTAGCAGCGGAATCATTGTTTTCATGCATAATACTTCGACAAATGGTAATGTCTCGTTTGAAGAAAAAGTATTGGAAGATTTGGATGGCAATTACGATAAAATGGAGCTCAGGGATATGAACGGAGACGGGCGACCGGATCTGATCATGTATGATAGCGCGTTCGATTTTTATTATTATCCCAATACTACCAATGGTTCAAACGTATCATTTGGGCCAAAAATGCGGCTTACCGAATCGTCATCGGGCACTAATATTTCGTTAGCTATTACTGATATCGACGGCGACAATAAGCCGGATCCTATTTATGGCTGCTCATCGGCCGGGATATATTTGTATGAAAACAATTCGTTGCCTGGCGATTTGTCGAGCAATGATTTCTCAGTTAATTATATTACCGGTCCGGTATACAACTACACCGCTTGGTATACGGCGATCGCCGATTTTGACGGGGACGGTAAAGCTGATTTGGCGGAGAATGATATTTTTTCCGAACAGTTCCTTGTATCCAGAAATGTTTCGGAAAATGGTATCATCAATGGTCATTCGCTCGAACCTCCCAAGGCATTCTCAAATGCTTCGATGGTGGGTTATACGGAAGTTGGAGACATGGATGGCGATGGAAAAATGGATTTACTCGGGTTGTCTTATGATGGGGTTTATTATGCCCGTAACCAGTCCGTTAAAGGTAATATATCAATGGCCACACCTGCGCGGCTCATAAATATCTATGATTTAAGCGAAAAAATCACCTTAAATGATATGGATGGCGATGGGAGAATGGACTTGATAGTGTTTGTTATTGGTAGCAAAAACCAACTTACAATATACCACAACGGCCCGGTTACTGAAACACAAATTACCGCAGTAACCCCATTGGCAGCCACCACCGGCACCAAAGTAACCATTACCGGCAAAAACTTTAGCGGAGCAACCGTAGTGAACTTTGGCAGCAAAGCAGCAAAATCATTCACTGTCGAGTCGCCGGAAAGCATTGCCGCTATCGTTGGTGAGGGCGAAACAGGTGCAATATCAGTTCAAACCCCGAATGGTACCGCCACGTTCGCGGGCTTTAAGTTTGTGTTACCGCCGGTAATAACAAAAGCCGAGGCATCGCCAAACGGTAATGGCAAACTGGTGATAACCGGCAGCAACTTTACAACTGCCACAGGTGTAACCATTGGCGGACTTGCCGCACTATCTTACACCGTAGATTCGGATACCAAGATAACAGCCACCTTTGCCGGTGTAAGTGGAGATTTGGCTGTGACCACCGCAGGCGGTACAGCAACCCTACCCGCAGTTACCGTTAAAATAAACCAGGTTATTACCTTCGATGCTTTGGCAACGCACACTTATGGCGATGCTGATTTTGCATTAGCCGCCACAAGCAGCAATAACACCATACCGGTTACCTACAGCGTAGATAACAACAGTATAGCCTCTGTAACCGATGGTAAAATACATATCCTTAAAGCGGGGACGGTTACCATTACCGCATCGCAGGCAGGCGACCTGCTGAATAACGCTGCTGCCGATGTGAAACGCGTGCTTACTATCAGTAAAAAAACTTTACAGGTAAAAGCTCTCGACCAAACACGGGTATTTGGAAAAGCTAACCCTGATTTAACGGCCAGCTACGATGGCTTTGTAAACGGCGAAAATGAAAGTAATCTTACAAAGGCACCAATTGTAGGCGCTACCGCCACAACGCAATCGCCTGCGGGGATTTATGATCTTACAGTCAGCGGAGGCCTTTCTGATAATTACACGTTTGTTTATGGCGCCGGTAAGTTAATGATTACCCAGGCTGCAAATAACTTAAAAGTAGCCGCCAATAGTGTAACCTGCAAGGGCCAGAATAATGGATCAGTAAGTATAACGGCAGAGCAAACTGCAAATTATACAGCCGTGATTACCGGCAACGGGATAAACAAGAACTATACTTTTACAACCGCTACAAGTATCAGCAACTTATTGCCCGGAACATACAATGTATGTGTAACCAACGCCGCACTGCCCGAAAACAAGCAGTGTTTTGACCTGGTTATTACCGAACCTAAAGATCTTTCGGTTTATACAACTGTAAACAAACTTAATAAAGTAGTGAACATTACCCTTGACGGCGGTGCTGCCTATAACATCAGGCTAAACGGGGTTAACTATCAAACAACACAAAGCAGTATAACATTGCCGCTTAATACCGGCAGCAACAGTTTATCGGTAAGCACCGATAAGCTTTGCCAGGGTGTTATAGATCAGGTTATCAACGTAGCAGGGATTATTCCATACCCTAATCCGTTCCAAAACACCATAAATGTTAATATCGGGCAAAACGTAGCTGCAAAGGCTACCATAAGGATTTATGAAATAAACAGCGGTGCGCTTAAGCTTACAAAAGATTATTTCAATCAATCGGGAGTGCTTAGCATCGATGTTTCAAGCCTTGGCAGAGGTATTTATTCTCTTAACTTAACCATTGACGGTATCAATTCAGTTTATAAAATCATCAAACAATGAGAAAAGTAATATTCTTCTTTTTCAGTATAGCCATTTTATCTGCCTGCGGATCACATAAAACCGATAATCCGGCTCCTCCTCCGCCGCCGGCCGGCCCGGGTAAGCCAACGCTCATTGCGCCTGCAAGTAATGAAGTGTGTACGCAGGGCACCGTTATATCAGCAACGCAAAGCACGGTAACGCTTAAGTGGAGCGCAGCCGACAATGCTACCGGTTATGATGTGACCATTAAAAATCTTGATGACGGTACCAGTGCTTCTTTAAGTACAGCCGCTACCCAGGTTAACGCTATTTTAAAAAGAAATACGCCCTACTCATGGACGGTTTCGGCAAAATCGGCAGCGGCAGCAACCAGCAAAAGTGATACATGGAAGTTTTATAATTCGGGGCCTGCAACAGTTAATTATGCACCTTTTCCGGCCGAGATTGTTGCCCCGGTAATGAACCAGACGGTAACTGTTACTAACGGTAAAATGGATCTATCGTGGAATGGTTCGGATGCGGATAATGACACTATTTTGTACGATATTTATTTCGGCGATTCGTCTTCACCGGCTTTACTAAAAAACAAAGCCTCAGAAAATATACTGAAGGACGTAGCCGTGGTGGCCGGGAAAACCTATTACTGGAAGGTAATAACTACCGATTCGAAAGGAAATACTTCAGATTCGGGAATTTATAAGTTTACTACAAAGTAGCATTAGTTAATGTTTGTAAAACCCCATCAGGCATATTGCCCTGATGGGGTTTTATTTGGTTTTAAATTTTGGAAGATCCCGTAAATCAACATAATATCCTGAATACAAAAACTGATCAAACTACAACCGGCTATTAAATTATTTTTAACAAAACAGATATTTAGTGTTAAACTTCGTAATTTAGGGAGATCAATAACGCCCTATTTAATGATCAGTTATAATAAACTATCCGACGAGGAATTACTGCAACTTTTGGTTGAGCAGGATACCCTCGCCTTTAGTGAAATTTATAACCGGTATTGGAGCAAGCTCATCGCAATGGCCTATAGCCATACCAAAGAAAAATTTGCGGCCGAAGAAATTGTGCAAGACATTTTTTTAAGCGTTTGGACAAGGCGGGATATAATCCGGATCGATTCGTTAAAGGCATACCTGGCAACGGCTGTTAAATTCTCGGTGTTCAAGCATCAGTATAATAAAAACCGCCAAACCAAAGTGTTAGGCGAACTCCCACACCAGGCTGCTCCCCTTACCGACGAAATTGTGCACGCCAAATTTTTGGAAGAGTACATTAACGGCATAGTTGAAGAATTACCCGAAAAATGCCGCCTGATTTATAAACACAGCCGCCACAAAGGCATGTCGGCAAAAGATATCGCCCAGGAAATGTCTATTGCCGAAAAAACAGTGGAGGCTCATCTCACCAAAGCCCTGAAAACTTTGCGGCTTAACTTAAAAGGTTTCTTATTTTTGCTGACGATATTGCTGAAGCTGCTTTAAATCTTTAGTTTTAAATAATCCAGATTCCACCAAGGAGTTTTCTCAGATAATCCAGATTCTACCAAGGGGTTTTCTCAGAAGCAGCTAAAAACGATTGAATACAACCGCTTTATCCCACACGTCATTGCGAGGCACGAAGCAATCCCCGACTTTACAGGGCGGATTTGCATAGCCTCCTCGCCTCTCGGGGATTGCTTCGTGCCTCGCAATGACGACTTTTATATACATTCAAACAACCTATCAGATATTTTCAAAATAAACCGGGCGTTAACAAATTTTTATTTTTTTCATTTTACACTAAGGGTAAACCGGCGGTTTAAGTACTTCCATATAATTACACAGAAAATGGAAAGCGCTAAACTGAACGAGCTGATAAAAAAATACATGGACGGTACCGCCACAGCAGCCGAACAGGACGAGTTGCTGCAATGGTATCGCCGGGATGAAGCAAGCGAAGATTTGCTATCACCTTATGAAAACGTTAGCAAAGAAAACGAAGCGAAAGCAAGGCTTTTAAACAACCTTTTTCCGCAACTTGCCGGTGACGCTCGTCCGGTACCTCGCATAGGCCGCAACAAGCCTGTTTGGTATAGCGTTGCAGCAGCAGTTTTGATTATGATTGGCGCGGCGGCGTTTTTCATTTCGAAAAACAGCGGCAATAATAATGCAGATAACCTAAGCTATAGTGTAATTAAAACCGCGCGCGGCGAGCATAAAAAACTTACGCTTGCTGATGGTTCAGTAATTTGGCTGGGACCGGAAGCCAGTGTAAAATACCCGGTAGCATTTTCGGGTGATACCCGCGAGATTGACTTTAGCGGTGAGGCCTTTTTCGATATCGCTAAAGACAAACACCACCCCTTTATTGTGCACACCGGCAATACCAGTGTAAAAGTGCTTGGTACCACCTTCAATATCAACACTTACCACAACCTTACGGTATCATTACTAACCGGCAAAGTGGCCTTTGAGGCAGGCGCGGCTAAACAGCAATTAACTCCCGGACAAAGAATTGTTTATACACGCGAAACAGGCGCGATCAAAACAGAAAACATACCCGATGCCGAAAGCATCGCCGCAAGGCGCGATGGCTATTACGAGTACAAAAACATACGCGTGGCCGATGTGATAGAAGACGTTAACAGGAATTTTAACACCAATATTAAGGTAGAGGGAGGTGTTAAAGACTGCCTGTTTTACGGCAGGTTGAAAACCGGCGAAAGCGTGAACCAGTTTGTAGTAAAGCTGGGGAAAATTGTAAACGCCCAGGTAATTAACGAGCCTAACATTTACATGATAAAAGGAGGAGGTTGTAACTGATAAAAATTTACAGATAAGATAAACTCCGGCAAGGTGACCCTCAGAGGGCCACCACCGAAATCAAAAAATGTCGAATTCATGATAGCGGTATACTCCAAAGGTTTGGTCGCCAGAAGTATACGCTAATTTTTAAACATTTTATTGAAGTGAATATATGAAAAATATAGTCCCCGGCCAACGGGTGCTTAAGTTTATCCATTTTATGAAAATCAGCACACTGGTTTTAGCGCTATTGTGGTGTTTGAGTTTTACCATTATTGCAGGCGATGCCAGCAGCCAGGAAGTGCTGAAAAAGCACCTTACCATCAGCTTTAAAAACGAGCGGTTGGGCAAGGCCCTGGATGGCATATCCAAAGCAACAGGCGTAAAATTTACCTATAACGGCTCGGTAGCGAATAGTACGGTTAAGGTTTCGGCTGCTGTTAATAACCAGTCGCTTAACATACTGTTGGATAAACTTTTACTAAGCACCCCCTATAACTATGAGGCTTTGGGCGACGAGATTTTCATCTACTTTGATAAAAAGAAACCTGCCGTAAAACCAACCAGGCTTTTAACCGGCTTTGTATTTAACGATCAGGAACAGCCGCTTGCCGGTGCCGGCGTTAAAATAACAGCATCGGGCAAAGGTGTGGTTACCGATGGTAATGGCAGTTACCAGATAGCGGTGGAACATGACGACGACTTACTAACATTCACCTACGTGGGTTTTAAACCCCGGCAGGAAAAGGCCGGGCAAAACCTTACACTCAACGTTAAGCTTGAAGCCGATACACAGCAAAGCAAACTAAACGAAGTGGCCGTGGTAGCCTACGGCACACAGCGTAAAATAAGCCTGATAGGCGCGCAATCAACCGCCGATATTGATGACTTGAAACAACAACCGGTTGCCAGTTTTACCGGTTTACTTGCCGGCAGGGTTTCGGGCATTGTGGGCCTGCAACTATCCGGCGAACCGGGCAAAGATGCCTCGAGTTTTTACATCCGCGGGCTTTCCAGCTTTATATCCAGCAGCAATATTTCGCCTTTAACTATGGTTGATGGTGTTGAAAGGGGCATTGATATGCTGAATATTGATGATGTTCAATCCATCACTATTTTAAAAGATGCCTCGGCAACGGCGGTATACGGCGTAATAGGTGCCAACGGCGTGGTTTTAGTACAAACCAAACGCGGCAAACCAGGCAACACCCGCATCAATGCCGATTATTATGAGGGCCTGAGCAAATTTACCCGCACCCCGGCTATGGCCGATGGCATTACCTATATGAATGCCGTAAACGAAGCGCTTACCACCCGCGCGCAGGCACCGAAATATGCGGCCACCTACATAGCCAATACCCAAAGCGGTACAGACCCGCTGCTTTACCCCAACGTAAACTGGCTTGATGTTTTGTTTAACAAAACCAGCCATAACCGCAAGGGCAACGTCAACATCAGTGGCGGTTCGGCCAGTATGGGGTATTATATTTCGGCCAGCTATCTTAACCAGACGGGGCTGCTTAAAAACGATATGCGTACCGGGTATAACTCGGGTATTGATTATAAGCGGTACAACTTTGTAGGCAATTTTGATTTTCAGGCCACCCAAACAAGCCGCATAGCGGTTAGCATTAATGGTTATGCCAACAAGGGCAACTACCCTTCACAAACACCGGCAGCTATTTTTGGATATGCCATGACGGTGCCGCCAACCGAGTTCCCGGCCGAATATCCGGGCGGCTTTGTACCCGGTCGCACAGCCAACGGCAGCGAACCTAACCCCTACGGGCAATTAACCCAAAGCGGCTACTCGGTTGAAAACGACAGCCAAACCAACGCGCAGGTAAGGTTTACCCAGGATTTAGGAGTGTTGACCCAAGGCTTGAACCTATCGGCCATGTATGCTTATGACGTTAACAGCGCCACATCCATCAACCGGTACAAAAACCCGGATACCTGGCACCCCGATCAGCAAAACCCGTACAATGCCGATGGCTCCCTAAACCTGGTAAAAACATCAACCGGCACAGGCGATGCGCTAAGTTTTAATTCGGTAAACAGCGGTTATCGCAACAGCTACGCCGAGGCATCGTTAAACTATGATAATACCTTTGGCAAAAGCCGTTTCGGTGCCCTGGTCTTGTTTAACCAGCGTTCGGCGGGCGTATACCCGGCAAGTGCCTTTGGCGATTACATCCCTCAGCGCCGCAGGGGTTTAGCGGGCAGGATTACTTACGCGTATAACAACAGGTACTTTGCCGAAGTAAACGTAGGCTACAATGGCTCCAATAACTTTGCCCCCGGTAACCGCTATGGATTTTTCCCCGCTTACGGCGCAGGATGGATGATCTCGGAAGAGAGCTTTTTCTCAAACTTAAAAAAAACGGTTTCGATGCTGAAAATCCGCTATTCCGACGGTTATGTGGGCAGCGATGATACGGCTGGGCCAAGGTTTGCCTATTTAACTATTTTGCGCGAGGGAAGCAGCGGCTACACCTTTGGGCTTAACCGCGAGGGGCTTGCGGGCATTTCGGTAGATACTTATGGTACCAACAGCAGCTGGGCTACATCGCACAAACAAAACCTGGGTATGGATATCGAACTGTTAAACCAGCTCAATTTATCGGTCGATTTTTTTAAGGAGTACCGCGATAAGGTAATTATGCAACGTACCTCCATCCCTCTCTTCGCGGGCCTTACCACACAGCCTTTTGCCAATGTGGGTTCGACAAGGAATAAAGGCTTTGATATAACCCTGTCGGGCCGGTTTAAACTGGGCAAGCTTACAACGCAAATTAACGGCACATTATCATACAGCAACCCTAAAATAGTTAACAATGATGATCAGCCCCCGCCCTACCCGTGGATGGATAAAAGGGGGCACTCGCCCATTGCTACCTATGGTTATATTGCCGATGGCTTGTTTACCAGCCAAAGCGAAATTGATAACAGCGCCGTGCCGGTTGATAAAACGCTGATAAAGCCGGGCGATATCAAATACCGCGATCTTAACCACGACGGCAAGATAAACGCCTATGATGTCACCGCCATAACCGATGGCGGCTTGCCGCCCTTAATCTGGGGGCTGGGCTTTAACTCAGCTTATCAGAACTTTTTTCTGAGCGCTTTTTTTGTTGGCAACCAAAATATCCGCAAATATCTTGGCGGCACAGCCATTCAGCCATTTTCAACCAACGGGGGCATCAGCAATGCCTACGCCAACATTACCGACCGGTGGACGGAAGCCAACCCGCGCCAGGACGCGTTTTATCCGCGCCTTGCCTATGGCAACGCCCCTAACGTAAACAACACCGTGGTTAGCAGCTGGTGGGTTAAGGATCTGGGCTTTATCCGCCTTAAAACACTCAATTTTGGGTATAACCTGCCAAAACTGTTGCTCAGCAAACTTAAACTTAAAAGCGCTGCGGTTTACCTGGAAGGTTACAACCTGCTAACCTTCAGTAAATTTAAACTGTGGGACCCGGAAGAGGGAACCATAAACGGTACCCAGTATCCTAATGTTAAAACCCTTGCCCTGGGCTTAAGAGCGGCGTTTAATTAAATTTTAGCCGGCAAATGAAATCGATAAAAAAAATAGCACTGGTATTGTTGCAGGTAAGTTTAAGCTTATCATGCGGCAAAGGCTATTTTAATGAGATTCCGGACGATCAGTTAACCATCGAAAAAACGTTTCAAAGCAAAGCTACCGCCGAAGAGTTTTTGGCCAATGTATACTCGCAAATGCCCGATGAAGCACATGCGCACAGCGCCCCCGATAAAAACGCGGGCCCCTGGATTGCCGCAAGCGACGAGGCTGAATATTGCTGGGGATATATGGTTAGCAACAACATCAATATCGGTGCTTATGATGCTTCGAGCAATTTTGTGGCTGCTTATTGGGGCAATTTTTACCAGGGGATAAGGAATGCCAGCGTGTACCTGTTAAATATTGACAAGGTTACCGATATGACATCGGCATTAAAGGTAAAACGCAAGGCCGAAGCAAGGGCGCTGCGGGCCATATACTATTTTAACCTGATGCGCATATACGGCCCGATAGTTTTACTGAATAATGTTATAGCACCCGATGAACCTTTAAGCAGCATGCAGCTATCACGCAGCTCGTTTGACGAATGCGTAAGCTACGTTACCGCCGAACTTGATAACGCGGCCAAAGATTTACCCGCACGACCCGATGCCGACGAATACGGACGGATAACCAGCGGTTACGTTCTGGCCATCAAATCGGAAGTGTTGTTGTTTGCGGCAAGTCCGTTGTTTAATGGCAACCCGGCATTTAGCGATCTGATTAATAAAGATGGGAAGCGACTAATATCCGGCCAGTACGATGCCAATAAATGGAAACTGGCCGCCGATGCTGCAAAGGCATTTATGGATGCCTACGTACCATCGGTTTATAACCTGTACCGTGAAAATGATACTAAAGGAAACTACAGTCCCTACCTATCCTGCCGCGATGTTTTCCTGGTTGACTGGAACCCGGAAGTGATTTACGCCAGAATTGAGGCCAGCATTACCGACAGGCAATACGACACTACACCGTACCACCAGGGATCGCCGGACGCGGTGCGGGGGGCAAGTTCGTTAGGGGCTACCCAAAACATGGTCGACGCTTATTTTATGGCGAATGGCCGCCCGATTGACGACCCGGCATCAGGCTACGTTTCAACCGGCGAATCGATGTTTAAAGCCCCGTTTGACGATCAGCAACGGATGACTTATAACCAATGGGCCAACCGCGAGCCTCGGTTTTATGTAGGTATCACCTATAATGGTGCCAGGTGGCTCAATCCGAACGTACCGGGCTTAATTACCGGGTTATATGTTGATGGCAATTCGGGCCGTGCAACGGGCGGTAATGATTACTCGGCTACCGGCTACATTGTACGCAAAAACACCACCACGGGCGACAGGACAGTTGGTGGCCGGACATGGGTAATGTTAAGACTTGCCGAGATTTATCTTAATTATGCCGAAGCACTTAACGAATATAATCCCGGCAATCCCGATATTTTGAAATACCTCAACCTGATTCGCAGCCGGGCAGGCATTACCACCTATGGCGATGGCATCCCGGTACCGGCAAGCCAAACCGAAATGCGTGAGGCCATCCGCAAGGAGCGCCGTGTTGAGCTGGCTTTTGAAAATAACCGCTATTTTGATGTACGCAGGTGGATGATAGCCCCCGAAACCGATAACGGCCCCATCTACGGTTTAAACATCAACGCCCGTCTGCCCGAGTTTTACCAGCGCACGGCCTTTGAATACCGGGTATTTCAAAAACGAAACTACTTTTTCCCTATACCACAAATAGATATAAATAATGATAAACAGCTTGTTCAAAACCCCGGCTGGTAATCATTAACCCATTTTTCTGTGAGCAATTAGCCGATCTGACCAAATCGGCCTAAAGCGTTCATTTTAACAAAACAGTTTACCCAAAGGTAAAAGCAATGCAGGTTCCGGCTGCCCAAAACGGCCGGAGGTGGCCACGCCTTTACCCTAAAAGTTCAGAAAAACTATTGCAAACTATTACTAAAAGAATCAACATGAAAAAGATATTAATGTTCCTGGCATTTGCATCGATAACCAGGGAACCAGGTAGTTACGTATTTATTAACCGTGTTAATTGAGGAGGACGTAGCTATGAAACCAAAGTTTTTAAAACTCTCAACCGATCCGGTTTACTCATTCAGTTGCCGCCGTGATAAGATGCCCAACGTAAATAATTACTGGCACTGTCACCCCGAGCTTGAACTGATTAAAATTGAAAAAGGGGCTGGCAGGCTTTATATCGGTAATAAGATCATCAATTTTCAGGATGGTGATATGATCCTGATCGGCTCGAACGTGCCCCATTACTGGAAATTTGAGGATAAATATTTCGAGCAATACGATGCCGGGATCATCGACCTTGTTGTCGTTCATTTCGGTGAGAAATTCTGGGGCGAAAGTTTTCTAAACCTGCCCGAAAACCGGGCGCTGAAAACGGTGATCCAAACATCAGGACAAGGCATCCTGCTCCGAAACAAATTTAAAACAGAAACCGCCAAGCTATTCAACGCCTTGCATGGCGCCATCAATACCGAAAGAATCCTTTATTTACTCCAGGTATTGCTTTTATTTGCCAAAGCGGAGGTATCCTATATGATGCCCGTAAGCTATAAGCCAGAAACCACACGCTTTGTAAACGAACGCATTTCGGTAATTTATGATTACCTGCTTAAGAACTTCAAAAACAATATCCAACTGGTTGATGTGGCCGGCATAGCCGGTATGACGCCCAACGCCTTCTGCAGGTATTTTAAAGCAGCCACCGGAAAGAAGTATTCGCAGATAGTGATCGAACTGAAAATTGAGTACGCCTGTAAGCTGTTGATAGAAAACAACCTCAACATTAAATACATCGGCTTTGAAAGCGGCTTTAACAACCTGGCCAGCTTTTATAAAAACTTTAAAACGGTTACCGGGAGTAGTCCGCTCAGTTATCAGAAACAGTTTAATGTGAGTAATAAAACTACGGCTGCATGAGGGAGTGTTTCCTGCATGCCTGGAAACGTTATTGTCGCAGTTGAATCCAGGAATTTTGAATAGAAATGATATATCACTCGCTATATCATTTCTATTTCACCATTGTCGGGTAAAAAAAGACAAGACCATTCGGAAATGACGGGCTTGCTGTTCAAACGCTCAGAGTCTTTTTTCTGATCTACTCAACCCCTAATTCCTTCATCAACCTGGCCACAGTCTCCTTCAAACCTGACAATTCCTGTTCAACCGCAGCAAGCCTTGCCTCAAGCGCCGAAGACGATCTGCCTGAGGATGCTTCAACCTCCGGTTCGTCTTCATTATATTCAGGCGTGCCGCCAAGCAGGTGGGCATAACGCACTTCCTTTTGCCCGGGGCGTTTTGGTAGTTGTACAAGGTAGGGTACTTCTTCGCCGGCCAGTTTATCCAACACTTCCTGCACTTCCTCTATCGATTCAAACTCGTACATCCGGCCGCTGTTTGTATTTAGCTCGCCGGGAGTTTGCGGGCCGCGTAATATCAGCAGGCAAATAATGGCAACTTCGGATGGGATTACCGGGTAAACAATAGCAAAATTGTGTTTGTATTTTACTGCACGGATAGAGCCACCGGTAGCTGTCGAGATCAGTCCGCGTTTTTTTAACGAGTTAAGAGCGTTAATAACCGTATCATCATCATAATTAACCACGGGCTTGCGCGATGTTTTCTGGTTGCAGGCAGCTACAAGGCTGTTAAGCGTCATGGGGTAATAATCGGGCGTGGTTTTGGCTTTTTCCATCAGGGTGCCAAGCACGCGTAATTCTTCGGCATCAAGTACGGGTAAAGTTTGCGGTGAATCCATGGCTAAATATAAGCAGGTTTTTATAGCGTCAAAAAAAATCGCAAATTTTTAAATGCTAAAACCTTTAGGATTTTAAATATTTGCTTACTTTGTATCTTCATGGGGTTATTCATTACATCATTAAATTCGGGAAGTAACGGCAATTGCTATTACGTGGGGAACGATCAGGAAGCGGTATTGGTTGATGTAGGCATCTCCTGCCGCGAAACAGAAAAACGCATGGCACGCCTTGGCCTGTCCATGCAAAAGGTTAAAGCTATTTTTGTATCTCACGAGCATTCAGACCATATCCGCGGCATTCCTGTTTTGGCAAAAAAATACAATTTACCGGTATACATCACACCGGGAACTTTGCTGCACCTAAGCGGTACAGATTATTTTATGGTTCATCATCTCAGCGCCTTTCAAACCGTTTATATCGGAACACTGGAAGTTACTTCTTTTCCTAAAATGCACGATGCTACCGAGCCTCATAGCTTTATAGTGCAATGTAACGATGTAAAAGTGGGTGTATTTACCGATCTGGGCATAGTGTGCGATCAGCTGATCCGCTATTTCAGCCAGTGTCACGCTGCTTTCCTCGAAGCCAATTATGATGATGATATGCTGGATAAAGGCGGTTATCCTTACCATTTAAAACGCCGGATCCGGGGTGGCAAAGGTCATTTATCAAACAAACAGGCCCTAAGCTTATTCACCACGCATCGCCCGGCGCACATGACCCACCTGCTGCTCTCCCACCTCTCCAAAAACAATAACGACCCCAAACTGGTGGAAGACCTGTTTAAAGCCTGTGCCGAGGGCGTGGACATTATTATCGCTTCGCGTTACGAAGAAACACCGGTATACCATATCAGTGCCAATGTAATTCAGCACGAGCCCTTGGGGCAACTGGATCTCGGTTTTAACTAATCAACATATCATCGCCACCTGCAGGATCCTGCGAAAAAATGCGGCTCAGCATATCATACAATTCAGGGTGTTTATGTTTAAGCTGATCAGGCTTCTGGAAAAAGTATTCTGATACCACAGCCAGAAATTCGGCCTCGTTGGTAATGGCATAGGGATTGATATCCGATTTGCCACGCTCTATTTTATTGATCTCCCTGTGGATCATTTTTACCCAGGGCAACACATATTCATGGGCCAGCAGGTTTTCGGGCACGCCATCGGTAGCACCATCGGCCTTATCCAGCAGGTGCACAAACTCATGAATAGCGGTATTCTCCTTTCCTGCCGATTTGCCGAAACCTTTTAATAAAGCTGCCCGCGAGAGGATCATTTGCCCGTTCATATAACCGGTACCAACCATGCCCAAAATGCTCCGGTTTTCGCCCTCAAACTGAAATTCACTGTCGAACGTATCCGGATACAGGATCACATTGGTAAGATTGCGGTATTTCCAATCGTTAAAACCAAAAATCGGGATCACCGCGCTTGAGGCTATCATGATCCTGTCTGCGTCATCAACCGTTGTGCCTACACCTTCAATGGTTATTCCGGATAAAAATTCTACGACTTTTTGCTCAAATACAGCTTTGTTTTCATCATCAAGTTTTTGATAATAAGGAATATGTGTGCTTAAAAGCTGCTTAATATTAAGGGGCGGCAATGATAGTATATCCGCTTTCTTTTTATTCCTAAAAAAATAAAAAACAATGAAAATCAGAATAATAGCGATAATTACCGGAAGCATTTCTTTAAAAAATTAAATAAAATAATAACATAAAAAGCGCGGCGGCAAGGGTGTTTAAAAAGTTAACCATATTGTTGCCTATAATGCCTCTGCGCTCTAAAACCGCTCCCAAAACCGAATCGGTGATATTGCCAAGCGCTCCGGCCAAAATTATCAATAACAGGCATATGCTCCATCCGTGCCCGATAGCATAAATGAGCGCGATCACAACCGCCCCGCCAATGCCTGTTAAAGTTCCCTCTATACTTATAACACCATCAAGCCCCCTCACATCCGCCTTCAGCGTAACGATATTAAAGAAACGGCGACCGTAAACCATACCAAGTTCTGAAGAAAGCGTATCGGCAGTTGCCGATGCCAGGCTGGCAGCCATCATCAGCTGAAATAAAACTGCCTGAGGTGGAATGAGTAAAACCAACACTCCGCAAATTCCGGCGGTACCGGCATTGGCCAAAACCTGCCCCGCTGTACGCCTGCCCTTCTCTTCGGCATTAATGGTTTGCTTGGCTTTAAGCTGCCAGGATGTTGCGGCCGAACCTAAAATAAAAAAGGTGGTCATCATAGCCAAACCGGTAAAACCTCCGCCTGCAAAAACCGAGCATGCTACCGCGGCACCGGTTAAGGCGGCAACTACCGTTAACTTGCGGGCCGCAATGCTGTAAGTAATGCCTGTGAGTAAAACTATGGCCAGGATTAGGTAGCTTAACATGGTTTTGTATTTAGTTTTAAATCTTCAGTCGAAAGTCCTAAGTCTTTAGTCAAAAAATTAAAAACCTCGCTACTTTCGACTGAGGACTTATGACTACCGACTTAGTACTTTCCACTTAACAAGCGGCTAAATTAAACTTTCAATTCATACTTTTGGGCACATGAAGGATATACTTGGCCAGGCCATACATGATCATTATCATCAATTGGCCAATCATAAGCTTTGGATCAATAATCAATATGGCCCTAAGGAAGAAATGCCCGTTGATATTTATTTCAGGGATGAAGATGATATGCCCGATATTGAATGGCTGGCCATGAACGAATGCCGCGGAACTGTGCTGGATATCGGCGCGGGTGCGGGCAGCCACGCGTTGATATTGCAGGAGCGCGGCTTTGATGTTACGGCACTGGATATTTCACCGATGGCCTGCGATGTGATGACTGCGCGAGGTGTTCAAAAAGTAATTAAAGGCGATATATTCAGGTACGATGAGGAAAAGTTTGATACATTGCTATTGTTGATGAACGGCATCGGCTTGACGGGCACACTCGAAAATTTAAAAGTGTTTCTGCATCATATTAAGTCGCTGCTTAATCCGGGCGGGCAAATGCTGTTCGATTCATCAGACATTGCTTACCTGTACGAAGAGAGCGGCTTACCGGAAAAAGGGTATTACGGCGAACTGCTATATCAATACCAATACAACCGCCAAAAAACCGACTGGTTCCACTGGCTTTATGTTGATGAAAAAACGCTCGAGCCTATTGTAAACGAAGCCGGGTTTGATATGGAAGTTTTATTGGAGGATGAGTTTAAGCAATATTTAGTGAGGTTAATCCTCAGTAAATAAGTTGATATACATTGGCTATTTGAATTGAATACATAACAACCTATTTTTATCAGGATAATATCCTCCCATGAAAAAAGCCATCACCCATATACTTGCCGGTCGCGAAAAAAAAATTACCGCCGAAGAAACAGTTAGGCAGCCGCTTCCGCATAAGGATTTCAGGTTTGCCAATCCATTTATAGTATTACACCATATGGGGCCGCAAGTGATTGAGCCGGGGCAAACATTACGGATCCACCCTCACCCGCACCGCGGGTTTAGCCCGTATACTATTATGTTGCAGGGCGAGGGTTATCATAAGGATAATGCCGGCAACGATAAAATAATTAAAGCCGGTGGTGTACAATGGATGTTTGCCGGCAAGGGCATTATGCACAGCGAGGGGCCAACAGAACAATTACTAAAAAACGGCGGCGTAATGGAACTGATCCAGCTTTGGATTAACGCCCCTGCTGCTAAAAAATGGGATGAGCCGTTTTACCAGGCGGCCACTGCAGATGAGTTGCCCATAGTTTTACAAGGCGATGGGCTCGATTTTAAACTGGCCAGCGGCAATTACGAAGACCAAACCGGGCCTATTGAAAACTTTAGTCCCGTTATTTCGATTGTTGGTACAGTTGCAGCCGGAAAGCAGGTTGATTTTAAAGCAGAACCCGGCTATTGGACATTACTTTATATTATTCGCGGATCAGTTATTGTAAACGATGAAGCGGTTTCCCAATACAACCTTATTGTATTTGATAAAGAAAATGAGGATATCACTGTAATTGCCGCCGAAGATTCACAGGTGCTTTTCCTTTCAGCCGAACCTATTGAAGAGCCTGTTGCAGCTAAAGATAATTTTGTAATGAACACAGCCGAAGAGGTGGATCAGGCCATTGCCGATTATCACAATGGCGTATTCGGCACATTGAATTATTAGCTACTCATTACTTTTGGTTATTGAACATTGCGTTTTATGATAAAAACGCAATCATGATTTCATTCACCTTTGTATCATCAAAACAAAGGAAAAATGAATACTCAACAACAAATAACCAATACAGGTGGGCTGCTGCTAAACCTCAATCAAAATGCACGCAAAATAATTTTCGCCGTTTGTATAGTGCTATGCCTGATGCCTTTTATGAGTCCCGCGATAGCATTATTCATGGGCCTGATTGTGGCCCAATTTTCGGGCCACCCCTATCTGCATCTCAATCACAAAGCTACTCATATATTATTGCAGGTTTCGGTAGTGGGTTTAGGCTTCGGGATGAATGTGCATAGTGCGTTGCAAGCCGGCAAAGAAGGTGTTTTGTTCACTATCGCTTCTATTATCGGTACGCTTTTGTTTGGTACGCTGATGGGCCGCTGGTTAAATATCGAAAAGAAAACTTCTTACCTTATCTCATCAGGTACAGCCATTTGCGGCGGCAGCGCCATTGCAGCCATATCTCCGGTTATTAAAGCCGAAGAAAAGCAGATCTCAGTGGCCCTGGGTTGTGTGTTTATACTTAATTCAATCGCCTTGTTTGTTTTCCCGCTAATCGGTCATTACCTCAATTTATCACAAACACAGTTTGGTTTGTGGTGCGCTATCGCCATACATGATACCAGTTCGGTGGTTGGGGCGGCAAGTAAATATGGGGCACATGCCCTGGAAGTTGCTACTACAGTTAAACTGGCGCGGGCTTTATGGATTATACCGGTGGCATTCATATCTACCTTTATATTTAAAAACCAATCGCGCAAAATTAGTATCCCCTACTTTATCGGTTTGTTTGTGCTGGCAATGCTTGCCAATACTTATCTGCCGGTTGTTAAACTAATCAGCCCGTATATAATTCACATCGCCAAAACCGGATTAACGCTTACATTATTCCTGATTGGTGCTGGGCTATCCCGCAAAGTACTGGCATCGGTAGGATTAAAACCTTTATTACAGGGTGTTACGCTTTGGGTTGCCATATCAGCAGCGGCGCTGTATGCTGTAGTGCATCTGGCATAGAAAGAATTGAGCAATGGCATGATGTGATTGTGGGTACCGATCATGACGATGTGGAACATGCCTAAGCCTAAACAGTCCAGCCACACACAACAAAAAAGCGGGCAACCATAACCGGTTGGCCCGCTTTTTATTAACCAATAAACTGATCTGTTATTTTACATCCCACCAAAGTTTTTTGGCAGGGCTGTCAACACCGCCAAATTCTTTGGCCACAGCTGCATCAACCTGCGCTTTTGACGAGTTGGTAAAAGTTGTGGTATAAGGGAAACGCCTGATGAACGCACCATTGGCTATTTTGCCGCCACTGTTATTAACCGTAATAGGATAAAGCTTTGGATAACCGGTACGCCTGAATTCGGCCCAGGCCTCGCAACCTTCAGGGAACATTGCTATCCATTTTTGGGTAATGATCCGCTCCACCTTTTTCTCGGTGGCATCGCCGTCATTCCATTTAATGGTGATGTCTGATAACGGCGGTGCGTTGTTTTTGCTGTTTTTAGGATCAACATAGGCCTCGGGGGTTGAAGTGCCATCTGCCAGGTAAGCATCGGCTCCGCTTGCACCAAACTCCGAAAATGAGGTTTTCACACCGGTTTCATAAAAGCTTTTCGCGGTACCTGCTCCCATGTTCCAACCACGCACCGCACCTTCCGAGCGTAAAAAGTAACTTTCGGCGGCGTCCATAATTTTCATTGGCGCGTTGGCAGGTACATTTATTTTTGAGAAATTGCTGTAGGTGTTAGCTGTAAGTTCGATGCCTGTGCGGATGCCCTGAATCTTTCCGCCCAGCGCTGCATCAGTAGCCGGAAGCGCCATAATTGGCAAACGCGGATCTTTGTAGCCGTTTAAGATAGAGCCTACAGGTGCACCCAAACGTAAATCGCCCCAAACATTGGTAATGGTATTCAATGGGTTTACCGTTAATACATTCATCAAAAATGAACCATCGGCAGCCTCCAGTACACCGTATTTATTACTCACGGCAGCCTCGGCCTGTTTTTTTGCTGTTGTAGGGTCAACATTTGAGATGCGCATTGCCAAACGCAGTTTTAAAGTATTGGCCGTTTTTATCCATTTGGCATAATCGCCGCCAAAGGTGCTTTTATCAACCGGGGCAAAAATAATCTGGTCTACATTCGGGGTTTTATCTTCAACTGCCGAAAGCAGGGTGATAGCCTGGTCCAGATCGGCAAAAAAAGCATTATACTCTTCCTGTACGGTATCAAAAGTAACATTGCTTGAGTTACCGAATTTGCTGTAAGGGATAGGTCCGAAAGCATCTGCCGCGCGGCTCGCACCAAATACTTTTACAATCAGTGCAATACCATATAAATCAGGATATTTTTTATCAAGGCCCTTCAGTTTCCATTGCAGCCAGGTGTTGAGGATATTACTCGACGGGGTATCCCAGATGTAATTAACCCAATCATCCACAAAAGCATAGGTTACGTTATTTACATTACCCAGAAATACCGATGGGATACTCATATAACCACTGTAATCATCGGCACCAAGGTTTTGCTGTAATTGGTAGATCCAGTCGGTTTGCGATTGGATGTTGGTCATCATACCGGGTAACAAAACGCTGGCTTCCTTTCCGTCAATTTCGAGCGAGGTTTGCGGCAAGGCTTTCAAATCCTGGTTAAGGCCATTCATATCTTTACGACACGATGTTGCAAGCGACAGCAACACCATGGTGCTCAATGCAATTTTTGCACTTCTTTTATATCTTGTTTTTTTCATTGTTGTAATCGTTAATAATTAAACATTAAAGTGATGCCTTAACACTAAAGCCGAACGAGCGGGTAGCCGGCACACCAAACGCATCTATACCCATAGTATTGGTGGTGGTTGAAATGGACTGCTCCGGATCAAACGGCGAGTTTTTGTGGAAGAAGAACAGGTTACGACCAATAAACGCCACGTTAAGGTTTTTAAATGATTTATCACCAAGTTTAAAGGTGTAGCCAAGGGTAAGTTCGCGTAAGCGGATATTGGTTGCGCTGTAAGTATACTCAGGCACCGCACCGTTATCAGCACCGCCAGATACGCGGCTGTAATAATCATGCGCGTTAACTTTCTTGCCGTTCACCAAAACACCACCTGCATCGCGCGCATCGGCCGAACGTTGTGAAGCACCTTTGTAATCCAGCCAGGTTTCGGTGTAAGAAAACACCTGTCCGCCAAAACGACTATCTACCAAAAACGATAAATTGATGTTTTTAAAACGGAAATTGTTATTGAAACCCGCAAGGAATTTAGGGTTAGGATTACCTACATAAGTTGAAGCTGCATCGGTTAATACCGGCAAACCCTGGTCATCAACCTTAATGCTTCCATCCGGGTTTTTGATGATTGCACGACCGTAGTAATCACCGAATGCACCGTATTTACCATCTTTAGGTTTGGTTAAATAGGTACCTACCAACCTCGAATCATCCGAGCTTGCAATGGTATACCTATCGGCAGTGAACAGCGGGCTTAACTGCCTTACCTGGTTAATATTGCGCGAAAAGTTTAACGCCGGAGTCCATTGCAGGTCACCAAAACGGGCGTTATAACCAATGGTGCCTTCAAAACCAAAGTTACGGATCTGGCCACCGTTCAGGATAAAGTTCTGCGCGCCCGAAGCGGTTGGCGCTGCAATGGTGATGATCTGATCGTTGGTATGGGCATCGTAATAAGCCAGATCGATATCCAGTTTATCAAACAGCTTTAACTGGGCACCAAACTCGTAGGTTTTGGTACGCTCGGGTTTTACGCTTGGATAGTAATTTTTTTCCTGGTCGAAGTACGGCAGGTTGTTGATGGCATTTGTACCGCCTGTAGTGTGATTGATTGAATATGGCGGGTTATAGTTGTTTGCTCCCCTGCCCGGTGCTTTACCTACGTTGGCATAAGTGGCGCGCAACTTGGCAAAAGACAAAATATCAGATGTACCGATAGTTTTGGTTAACACATAAGATAAACCTACCGAAGGATAAAAATATGATTTAGGCGTAGTGTACGACCATTCGTTACGGCCGGTTGCATTCAAAAACACAGTCTCTTTATAACCGATAGTAGCGGTGCCGAATACGGCCTGGTTAATACCCTTACCTTCATTTTCGTTAATATCGAAAGGATGATCCAGATCGTAATTGTTCAACGAGAAATAGTTGGCATAAGGCATACCGAACGAGTAGCTGCTACCTGTATAGGTGCTGTAATCAAAACTCCTGTCGTCACTCACACCAACGGTGGCCTCTAACGAAACATTTTTGGTGATACTGGTATTTGCCGATGCAAGGAAATCTGAATACAGGTGTGTACCATAGCCCTGGTTTACGTTGTAGGCACCGTTCCTGCTGCCCAGATCGCCGAGGATAATGGCGTCGGTGGTAGCGTAAGCCTTAAATTCGTTACGGTAATTGTAAGCGTCTAAAGTGGTACGTGCCTGGATAAATAACCATTTGGCGATATCGTATTTGGCTTTGAATGAAGATATGTAACGTGAAGAGAAATTTTCAGACAAATCGCGGTTAGCTATCCAGTACGGATTCTGGTTTGATGAAAACTCGTTTTTCATGTAAGGCCAGTTCTGTACGCTAAGTTTGCGCGACGGATCATATACCTCGAAATGATCTTTATCATACTTTGAAAAATTATCATCCGTAGGGAACAGGTACAAACCGAACATCGGGCTGTAATAACGGCCTGCTTTAGGCGGATTTTCCTGTTTCTGGTAGATGTAGTTTACAGAACCATCCAAAGTCAGTTTATCATCCAAAAATTTACCGGTACCGCGTAAAGTGAAGTTGTGCTTCAGCAGCGAATTGTTGGGAACTATACCGTTAGCTTTTGTGTTGGCATAAGATACATAAACCTGTGCCTTTTCACTGCCTGATGATAAGGAAACACTGTTTAAAAAGTTTTGACCGGTATTGTAAAAACCCTTAATAAAAGCGTTGGTAGCTCCTGATGATTTACCACCCCACATATCATTGGCACCTGGAGCAGTACGGCCGTAACGGGTTTGTGTTACCGGCAAACCAACAGCGGTTTCAAATGATGATGATGAGTTGAAATCTATCCGGGTTGCACCGGCTTTGCCTTTTTTGGTGGTGATCAACAAGGCACCGTTTGCCGCCGCACTACCATAAAGCGCCGCCGCCGAAGCACCTTTCAACACCTGGATACTTTCAATATCATCGGGGTTGAGGTTTGATAATGGATCGATACCTGCGCCATCGCCCAAACCCGAGTTTACACCGCCCGCGCCCTGGCCGATGGGAATACCATCAATCACATAGATCGGCGCACTGTTACCGCCGATTGATTTAGCACCACGAAGCTCAATCCTCGAGGCGCTACCAGGGCCGCCGGTACCTTTGGTGATTACCACACCCGCAGCTTTACCTGCAAGTGAGTTAACAAAGTTGGCGTCCTTCACTTTTTCCAGCTCGGCACCGCCAACATTTTGGGTAGCATAAGTAAGTGTTTTTGTTTTTTGCTCGATACCGAGGGCGGTTACGGTAACCATTTCGAGCATTTTTGAATCATTGGCCAGCGTAACGTTTACAACCGTTTTGCCGGAGATACTTACAGTCTGGCTAACATAGCCAATGTAAGAGAAGGTTAAAGTTCCGTTGCCCGGGGCCTGCAGACTGAACTTACCATTTACGTCGGTAGAGGTACCTTTGGTTGTTCCGGTAATTCGTACGTTAACACCCGGGAGGGGTGAGTTTTGCGAATCGGTTACGGTACCTTTAACGGTAATTTCCTGGGCTGATGCGTACATAATACAGCATGCCAGAAAAACCACTAACATGTAGAGTTTTTTCATAAACAATTAATTTTAAGAGGTGAAATGAGATATGTTGTACAGACCGAACTTACAATGAAAAACTAATGCTTACACACGTTTTGAAGGCAGGTAGTGGTAATGTAGTGGTGTATTGAAATAATAATTGTAATGGAGATGTTACAAGAGAAGACTAAGTAAAAAATTGCACTAAGCCTCCGGAAAAACCCAAGTTGTTACATTTATTTAAAAAGCATTAAAACTTGTTGTTTATTTTTAAAAACTTAATCCGAACGCACATTAAATTCAGGCAGTTAGAGTACTTCAAAATTTAATTTTGATTGTCCCTGTCCAAGGCCTTCTATTTCACCACTACTTTTCAGGGCTTTAACCATCAAATAAAAAGTTTCATCTATCATTGCAGCACCCCGCAGGTAAACAATATATACTGTGCAGGTTAAACCAATATTACCAAAAACTATCTTCGTTAAATTACTATGAAAAAACCTATTGCCTTAACACTATTATGTTTGCTGCTATTATTATATAGTATAACAGGCTACACCCAGCAGGCTGCCAAACCCAGCTTCAAGGCAATAGCTATAGCCGAAAACGGCGGAGGGCATGCCTTATTTGACGTAGCAGCTAAATCCTGGCTAAATAAGCTGGCTGCCGACAGCAATTTCACCGTCGATTACATCAGCGACACCAAACAAATTAATAAAGCGTCCCTGAAGCAATACCAACTTTTTATCCAGCTGGATTACCCTCCATATCCCTGGGAAAAGGAAGCGCAGGATGCCTTTACAGATTATATTGAAAATGGCCGGGGCGGCTGGGTAGGTTTTCATCATCCTACGCTGCTTGGTGTTTTTGATGGGTACCCGATGTGGCAATGGTATTCGGATTTTATGGGCGGTATCGAGTTTAAGCTGCATATCCCCGGCGGCACAGCTGCCGAGCTCCATGTAGAGGATGCGAAGCACCCGGTGATGAAAAACCTCCCATTAAGCTTTATAACCGAAGATGAGTGGTATATCTACAACAAGAGCCCGCGGGCCGGGGTGCACGTTTTGGCCAGTATTGATGAAGCTACCTATCTCCCCAAAAAAGATGTAAAAATGGGCGATCACCCGGTAATCTGGAGCAACGAGCATGTTAAAGCCCGGAATGTGTACATCGCCATGGGCCATTTTCCGCAGCTTTTTGATGATGTAGCCTTTACCACCTTGTTCCGGAACGCCATATTCTGGGCCGCGGATAAGCCATAGGTTGCTCCCATGGCTAAAAAACTGCCGATACGTGTTATTTTAACATTATTTTTTTGTACCACTACAATACCACTACAGCAATCCATTGCGGGTTTAAAACCAGCGTAATAAGGCAAACTGCACTTGGTTTACAATATTTAACTGTGTAGTATATGTAAAATGTTGATTAAATTACGGCTCACAATCAGCCGGCTATTACATGGCCGGGCTGTATTATTAACTGAGTTTTACTCAACCACCACAGTAATTGGTTAATGAAGAAGTGCATTCTGTTTATTCTTGTTCTACGTGCTTCTATCTGCACTTCCATCGCCCAGGTAACGCTTGGTACTCCCGCTATCAAAAACTACACCCACAATGAGTACAATGCAGGCAGCGAGATGTGGGATCTTAAACAGGGCAAAAACGGGCTCCTGTATCTTGCCAATGAGGATGGCTTACTCACCTTTGATGGCAGTTACTGGAAAACCTATCCCCTGCCCAACCGCAGCGCCATTAAATCGGTAGCTATTGACGCTGCCGGCAGAATTTACGTTGGCGGGCAGGACGAGGTTGGTTATTTTTTTCCGGATGATGCAGGCATCCTGAAATTTCATTCGCTTAAACAACTGCTGCCCCAAAAGGCAAGGCAGTTTGCCGATATCTGGGATATTGTAATTTATAACGACGAAGTTTTTTTCAGAACGATTGAGTGCATTTTCGAACTGAAAAACAACACCATGCGCACCTTTGATGCTCCGGGCGGCTGGATGTTGCTGAGCCAGGCAAGCGGGCGCCTGTTTGCGCATGATAAAGACATCGGCCTTGTTGAGTTTAAAAATGCCCGCTGGCAGGCCTGCGTGGCGCGGCCAACCAATACCATCAGGGTTACCGGCATCACCGAATTTAGCCGCGATACCTTGCTGGTCACCACACGTAAAAACGGCTTATTTTTTTTTAGTGGATCAAGCCTGTATAAAGCTCCCACAGCTATCGATGCTGCCCTGCATACCGATCTGGTAAACTTCAGCAAAAAAATAAGTAATGATCGTTATGCGATAGGTACCGCTGCCAAGGGATTATTTATTATAGACAGCAAGGGCAGCCTCATTGAACAGTTTTCCATCCGGCAGGGACTGCAAAACAACAATATCCATTGTGTTTTGCCGGATGGCGACCATAACCTGTGGCTTGGCCTCGAAAGCGGGCTCGATTTTATCAATTATAATACATCTGTTAAACACATTTATCCAAACCGCGAAAACCAGGTAAAAAGCAATGCTGTAAGTATTTTTAATAATAAGCTGTATATCGGCACATCCAATGGCTTGTATACCGCGCCGTTAAATGCTCAGCAAAAGGATATCAGCACTACAACAGGCGTATTTACCGAGGTGGAGAATACCCGCGGGCAGGTTTTAAGTTTAGCGCAGATTGGCGGGCATTTACTGGCCGGCCACCAGGATGGTATATTACAAATTGATAACAACCAGGCTAAGCCCGTAACTCCCGGCCCGGGTGCCTGGATGATGAAGAGCTTTCCCGGCTCGGCCGATATTATTGCGGGTACCTACACCGGTTTCCAACTCTTAAAGTACAATAACGGCAGCTTCAGTTTTGAGGGAAAAATAGGCGGCATTTACGAATCATTAGGCAACCTTGCCCTGGACAATAATAGCTTTATCTGGGCAACTCACCCCTACCGCGGAATTTTTAAGGTACAACTATCGGCAGACAGAAAAAAGGTTGCCAGATATACCCAGTATGTCAATAAAAGCGGGCTGCCATCCGCCCTTAATAATCACGTATATTTTATTAAAGGCAAAATCATCGCCGCAACCGAAAAAGGAGTATATGAATATAATGCCAACAGGAATAATTTCCGCGTTTCATCCTTCTATCAGCCCATTTTTACCGATGCCCGCATTGAATACCTTACTGAAGATGGCAGGGGCAATATCTGGTTCATCAGCAATCAGCGGGTAGGCGTTATTGACTTCAGCAAAAAAACAACGCTTACGCCTTATACGGTTATTTATTTCCCTGAGCTTGCCGGGCAAACGGTTAAGGGGGCCGAATACATTTACCCGCACGATCAGCAAAATATTTTTATAGGATCGAACAATGGTGTGTTTCATTTAAATTACCGGCAATACGTATCCTCAGAAAGCAAACTGAATGTTTTGCTCACCTCGGTAAAAGCCATAGCCGAAAAGGATAGCCTTATTTTTGGCGGATACTTTGTTAAAAATGGCCAGATAGTACCGGCTCAAAACACCAAACAAATAACCAGCCTATCCAACCATTGGAACTCCTTTCATTTTGAATACACTTCCACCTTATACGCACAAAAGAGTAATGAAGAGTTTACCTACAAGCTGATAGGTTTTGATAAGGAATGGTCGAAGTGGTCGGTTAAAACAGAGAAGGATTATACCAATTTGCCGTACGGTAAGTATACATTTTCGGTGCGGGCGCGGAATAACCTGGGTGCCGCTTCGGCCCCCGTTAACTATACTTTTATTGTTGAACCGGCATGGTATCAAACCATCTGGGCTTATTTAATTTACCTTATCATTTTTGGCTACCTGGTATACCTCGGCATAAAATATCAGCAAAAAAGGTTCGATCTGCACCGGCAAAGGCATGAGGAAGAGCAAAAGCGCCTTAACTACCTGCACAGCCTTGAGCTTGACCGGAATGATAAAGAGATCATGGCCCTTAAAAATGACAAGCTTGAGGCCGAGCTCAATTATAAAAACAAGGAATTGGCCACCCTTACCATGCAGATGGTTGACCGTGGTAAGCTGATGCTTAATATTAAGGATGAGTTGATGGTGCTGATTAAAAAATTGAATATCCCCGATGCATCGTACCAGTTCAGGAGCGTATTTAAATTACTGAGCGATACCGAAAAAAGCGACGACGACTGGGATAACTTCTCGATGTATTTTGACCAGGTACACAACAACTTCCTGACCACCATGAAAGCCAAGTTCCCGGGCCTCAGTTCAACCGATTTGAAATTGTGTGCGTACCTGCGGTTAAACCTCTCATCTAAAGAAATAGCCCAGCTGCTCAACATCTCCTTAAAAGGTGTCGAGATCAGCCGGTACCGGGTACGTAAAAAATTGCAGCTCGCTACCGAAACAAACCTTTATGATTTTTTAATAGAAGTAACAAAGTAACCTTGCTACTTCCGGTTGCTAACGGCTATAATGGTATTCGCCGCTGTTTACGGTAAATTTTTTATAGGTTTTGCCTAAGGCGTCCGGCACAAAAATATCGGCTACGGTATTTGGGGGAATAGTAACTGCCATATCAAGTTTGTTCCCTTCTATTTTCCATTTGCTATTAATGTGCCCATAAACACTATCATAACCGGCTTCGGCCCAGGTGAGCCCGCCGCCAATAACAGGTTTGATAATGATCTTTTTATACCCGGGTTCTGCCGCCTGTATGCCTGCAATGTTTTGATACATCCAATCGCCGATAGCGCCGTAGGCATAATGGTTATACGAGTTCATGGATGCCTCCTCAAAGCTTCCATCGGTACGGATGCCGTCCCATCGTTCCCAAATGGTGGTGGCGCCTGCCTTTATAGGATACAGCCATGATGGGTAGGTATCCTGCAGTAACAGCTTGTAGGCTACATCGGCATGATTAAATTTACCCAACACATCACATAAATAAGGCGTGCCTAAAAATCCGGTAGTAAGGTGGTAATTGTATTGCTTTATGTTTTTAACCAACCTATCAGCAGCCTGCTGACGCAGGTTTGCGGGTAGCATATCAAATTCAAGCGCAAGCACGTAAGCGGTTTGGGTGTCGGACGAGATCAATCCGTTAGGTGTAACATACTCGCTTAAAAAAGCCCCTTTAATTTTTTGCAGCAACCGGCTATAAAACTGTTCATCGGCCTTTTTATTTAAAAGTTTGGCACTGTTTATTAAAATTTGGGTTGAGCGCGCGTAGAAGCATTGGGCTATCAGGTATTTATTGGTAATGGCCGATACTCCGTCTCTGTCGTCGTTCACGCTGTAAAACAGCCAGTCGCCAAAGTGATTGCCTGATACCCATAAATTATTACGGGTTTGTTTGGTAATAAAATCAACCCAGGCTTTCATGCTTTGGTATTGATTTTCCAGTACCTGCTTATCACCATAGGTCGTATAAACAGTCCACGGTACAATGGTGGCTACATCTCCCCAGCCCGAGCTGCCTCCTACCTCGTTATTACCGGTTTTGAAAATATCGGGGATAATATAGGGGATACTACCTGATTGATATTGATCTGCTGCTACATCCTTAAGCCATTTGGTAAAAAAATTATGCACGTTCATATTAAACGATGCTGTTCGCGAAAAAACCTGCGCATCGCCGGTCCACCCCAATCGTTCATCCCGCTGAGGGCAATCTGTAGGTACATCCAGAAAATTACCACGCTGCCCCCACTGAATATTGTGCTGTAATTGATTGAGCAATGGGTTTGAACAGGAAAAGCTACCTGTAACTTTCATATCTGAGTATAAGGAAACGGCAGTAAAATCATCCGGATTCAGGTCGCCTTTGATACCCTGTACTTTAATGTATCTGAAGCCCTGCCAGGTAAACTGCGGTTCGAAAGTATGCTTTTCATTATCGTTTAATATATAAATGTTTTGAGCTTTGGCCGCCCGTAGGTTCTCGGTGTAAAAGTTACCGGGTTTATCCAGTACTTCGGCGTGTGCTATTTTGATCGAATCACCGGCATGGCCTTTAATGGTTAGCCGTACCCAGCCTACCAGGTTTTGGCCAAAATCAATAATTTTTTCGCCTTTGGGTGTGGTTATAATTTTAATCGGTTTAAATGTTTCATGTTGCCTAACCGGCTCATTAACGGTAGCTACGAGGTTACTGTTGTTGCCGGGCAGCACTTTTACATTTTGCCAGTCGTGGTCGTTAAAGCCGGCAGTGGCCCAGCCTTTTTGGTCCAGGCGGGTATCAAGCGTGCATCCGTCATAAATTTCGGCAAAGCGTAAAGCACCTGTTGATGATTTCCAGCTTTCGTCGGATACAATGAGCTTTTCTGTACCATCTGCATAAACTATTTTAATTTGTAAAAGCAGCCCAAGGCTTGTTCCATAAAAATTTGGACGCGGTACAACCGGCCCCAGCGGACTTCTATACCAGCCGCTGCCCAATGTTACCCCAATGGCATTATCGCCCTGTTTTAATAACTGTTTTACATCATAGGCCTGGTATTGCAGGCGTTTGTTATAGCTTGTCCAGCCGGGTGTGAGATACGCATCTCCCACTTTCGCACCGTTTATCTGCGCTTCGTAAAAACCGTGCGATGTAATATATGCCGTTGCCTCGCGAACCTCGCTATTTATCGAGAAAGAAGTGCGCAGCAATGAAGCAGGCCCGTTAACTACATCTGGGGCGTATGGGCCTATCCATTTAGCTTTCCAATCGGCGGGCACCAAAAGCCCCATCTTCCATGAAGCTGCTTCGCTCCAGGTCGATTGTTTACCCTTACTATCCCATACTCTCACCTTCCAGGAATAAGAACCTCCCGATTGCAGTGTTTTCCCTTTATAGGGTATATACAATGACTGAGCGGTCAACACTTTACCACCCGACCAAAATTTCCCAAGCCGGCCATGCACTACATCGGGCGTATCAACCTCAATTTCATAGGCCGACTGACTAATGTTTTTGTTATCTGCTGTAACCAATTGCCAGCTAAAACGCGGATTTGGGTTATCGATACTGATGGGATTTTTCTGCCCTTCAGTTAACAGATTGGTCACCGTTAATTGTGCCGAACAGATTTTGCAAGCTAATAAAAGGCCGAGCGTGATAATAGTTGATCTCATAGTTTTAAGACAGGGTAAGGAGTAATTGGCTACCGAAGCTAAATGAATGGTGTAAATAAACTATCCCCCTCTGTCTGATTTGTGGAAGATTAACTCTGTCGCTATCCGGAGTCCGGACAATGGCAGTAAAACAGGCAATATGCAGTAATATTTATTCAACTACATTACTGTTAGTTTGTTAGCAGCATTCTTTTTTTTACCTTCGCGGCCCTCTTGTTTTTATCACTATCTCCCCTGTTATGAATAAGTTCTTATATGGCATTGATTTCGGGACAACCAACTCGGCACTGGTTATCTACAATGAAGAAACCAACCAGATCCACAGCACCATTATCATTCCCTCGCTCATTTATTTTTATCAGCAATCCGGCCCGGGCAATACACCCAATTATGTAGTGGGCGAAGCTGCCATATCGGCTTACCTTGAAGATGATATGAAAGGGCGTTTCATCAAATCGGTTAAGCAAATTTTACCCAGAAGCAGCTTTACCGAAACCCGCATTCAAAATAAAAAGTATAATGCATCCGATCTGGTTGCGATTATTTTAAAGGAGCTGAAAGGCCGGGCCGATCAATTAACCGGGCAAGACTGCCGGAAGGCTGTAATTGGCCGCCCTGTTTTTTTTGATGACGACGACGTTAAAAAAGACACGCTTGCGCAAACCAGGCTTAACAAAGCCGCCGAACTGGCCGGTTTTGAAGAGATCCGTTTTCAGTTTGAACCTATCGGGGCCGCTTTTGCTTACGAAAAAAGCCTGTTAAAAAAAGAAAACGTATTGGTTGCCGACCTCGGCGGCGGCACCACCGATTTTACCTACCTGATGCTCGATCCTGAAAGAGCAGGGCTGAAAGACAGGCAGCGCGATATACTGGCCAACGGAGGTATTTATATAGGCGGCGATAGCTTCGATTCGGCCTTTATGTGGGAAAAAGGCACTCCTTATTTTGGCAAAAACACGCAATATGAGGCTACGCCGGGTAAGGTATTGACGGTACCGAAATCACTTTTTGCCAATATCTGCTCATGGGAGCAGATGAATTTTTTTAACAGTCTGCGCATTCAAAGAGATATTGAAGATTACTATTATTTTTCGGGCAACGATCCGCAATTCAAAAACCTGATCACGCTTATTGAAAACAACCTTGGTTACTCGGTATTTCAATCAATCGAAGAAACAAAAATCACGCTTACTACCGAAGATAAGGCCCCGTTTAGCTATCAGAAAATGGATATCACGATAGACGAAGCGATAAGCCTGGCAGATTACGAGCAGATTATTGCAAAGGATGTAGACCGGATTGCAAGTTACCTGGATGATTTTATGCAACGAAATAACATTAAACCTGAGCATATAGACAGCCTGTTTTTAACCGGCGGTACCTCCATGGTGGGCAGTATCCAAAAACTGTTTAAAAACAGGTTTCCTGATGTTAAGCTTAATTCGGGCGATAATTTTAAGAGTGTGGCTACGGGTTTGGCTTATAGTGGTTATTTGTTTGAGGAGTAGAAACCATTCGCAGGGTATGGTATGATCCTTGAATTTAATTTCTAAATTTAACTCAAAATCAACGCCATGAGAAAAGTTATGTTCGCCATGAATATCAGCATCGACGGCTGTTATGACCATACGCTTTTTATGCCCGATGCAGAACTCATGGCGTATTTTACCAACCTGATGCTGGATACCGGTGTAATAGTTTACGGCCGTAAAACCTACCAGCTAATGGTGCCCTACTGGCCCGATGTTGCCAAAAGCCAAACCGGCCCGCCCGAAGATATCGCTTTTGCTAAAGCAATGACGCCCATCCCCAAAATAGTACTGTCGCGCACCCTTAAAGTTGCTGATGAAAATACCGGTATTGTTAATGACGGTCCGGAGGACCTGATACGCCAACTGAAGCAACAACCTGGTAAAAAGATAGCTTTGAGCAGTACAAGCCTGCTTGCTGAAATGCTTGCACTCGAACTGATAGACGAACTTTACCTGATAGTACATCCAATACTTGCAGGAAGCGGCGAACGCTTATTTGAAAATTATATCTCGCCGCAAAAGCACAATTTTAAACTAACGGCATCTCAACCATTTAACTCAGGCGCTATTGCGCTTCATTACCATAAAAATGACTAACAGCAGCACACACGACGAACGCATCGCTAAAATGATATTCGGATCTGTATACCCCTTATATCTAACCAAAGTAGAGAAAAAAGGCCGCACAAAGGCCGAATTGGATCAGGTGATAACCTGGCTGACCGGATTTACTAATGCGAAGCTACAAGATTTAATTGCGCAAAAGGTGAGTTTCGAGGCTTTTTTTAGCCAGGCTTCGCTAAATCCCAATGCATCGCTTATCACGGGGCTTATTTGTGGTTATCGCGTTGAAGAGATAGAAAATCCGTTAACACAGCAGGTGCGGTATTTGGATAAGTTGGTGGATGAGTTGGCTAAGGGGAGGAAGATGGAGAAGATATTGAGGGGGAGTTGAAGAATATAATACAGAAAACGTGTTATAGCGAAACTGAGACGGTCAAAATCATTTCCATTTATGTGGATAACATTCAAGAACCTTACAATAAAAAAGGGGACTCGCTACTACGGGTTCATTTCAATGCGCCCACCTGGGCTCGAACCAGGGACCAAAAGATTATGAGTATTTTATGCTATGCTTACGAAGTAGAGTAAAAATCGCGTCCTACGATTTACAGAGGCCAATTTAAGACTATTTTTCGATTTGGTCAACATGGCTTCGTTACATATTTGTAACATGACTTGTTGGATTAATCGAATACATTAAGCTGTGAACCCGAAATACACCACGTCGAAACCATCGCTGATAGCGGCTATTTCTTACTCGCTGTTCGGCCCGGCCGCATAGGATGGGCTAAATAAGGGCTTTCCAGCTGTACTTGATACAGCAGAACCACCGATGGCCACGAGGCCGACCAAAGCCTGCTGTCAACTGTTTCGTTCATTTTGAATGGGAAAGCTAAAGAAAAGCGCATCAGCGATGAGTTGACTGAAAAGTACTACAATTTGTAAAGGAAAAAGGCTACCAACCTAATCAGCTGGCTAAAAGCCTGAGCACCGATAAAACAAAAATGATATGCCTGATGGTCGAGAAGATCTCTGATTACTTCTTTTCCCATATCGCTTTCCACTTACTTATAAGCGATGGCCTCCCGATTGTGCTTTTCGACCGTTACCTGCCAAACATTCCTACCGATTATGTGGGCCTCGATAATTATAACGGCACGTATGAGGCGGTAGCATTTTTAGTTGAAGGTTCCCGAAAAAATATTGCCCTGGTTACCCTCTCCTCCGACCAAACACAAATGGCCGAACGCCAATCGGGTTACCTCGCAGCCATGGAAGAACACGGGCTAAGTCCGATTATACTAAAAGTATCTTTTGAAAACGATACGGAAACTACAGTAGCACAATGCGTGCAATTCATCAAGGAACATCCCGGGCTCGATGCTATCATATTCGCTACCAACTACCTGTCCCTGAGCGGTATCAAGGCTATCAGTGATCGGGAACTGAAGATCTCTGCCGATATTTCGCTGATCGATTTTGACGATCATGACGTATTTAAAATCTACAACCCAACCATCAGCGCTATATCCCAGCCGCTTGATGAACTGACCAAACAACTGTTCAAAACGTTGCTTGATAAGCTCGAGAACAAAGTACGGCTCAAAGATATAAGCAAGGTGATCATACAGCCAGAGCTTAGCCGGGGTTAAACCTAAAGTCGCGGCGCTTAGCAATGTCAACGCGCTTCAGCCTGACCTCGGCGAAAATACGGTAACGCTAGCCTGCAGCCTTTCTCCTAAACCAGAAAATGGCTTGTTATTACCCGATGCCAGTAGCGGCGTTTATTACTATAAAAATAAATTTCACACTGGTTTCAGTGCAGATGTATCCTATGAGTTAACCGATTTAATGTTCGCTCCCCAAGGATTTTTTCAAGGCGCTGCATTCGGACACCCGTAGCCAGTCTGGCATGGAAGACCAAGTCAACTTTGGCATATCCTCGAATGACGATAAAAGTTTTAACCTGGAAATTATAATGAATAAATATAAATGATCGAAAAGTATTACAATCCGTCTTAAAGGCAGCCATGCGTTTTTTATATCGCACCCGGAAGAAGTTTTGGACGCAATTATCACAGCTTCAAAAAAAGTGGCCTTTAGAAAGCAACCCATGCCCGGCAATAAAACATCAGTAATTACAGCTCCTTCAATGGCAAAAATGAGATATGATTAAAAGATCAATTTTCACTGACTAAAGTTTTTGCCAAAAAAACGTTATCATGATTAAGAGGGTCAATACTAAATGCTATAGTTATTTTAGTTCCGTTATCATTATCTATACGGAAATCAGCACCAATATCCTCGCTCAATCCTTTCATGAGCTTGAATCCCAAAGAACCTGGTCTTGCCGTTTCAGTTGAATCGATCCCAACCCCGTTGTCACTTATCATTAATATTATTCTTTCAGAGATTTTGTTCATCGTTATTTCAACTAACCCGTTGCTGCGATTTGGAAAAGCATACTTGATTGCATTGGTTACAGCTTCATTGATAATTAGAACCAATGGCATTGCTTGTGAAACACCAAGTTTAATAGACTGGACTTCTAAATGAAAAGTTATCTGGGCCTTAGTTTCAAAGCTATCCCGAAGATAACCAATGAATTCATTGAGATAAGGAGACATATCGATAGTCTTTATATCTGCTGACTGGTAAAGCTTCTGATGGATCAAAGACATGGCATAAATCCGGCGCTGGCTGATCTCTATCGCCTTTAAAGCATCATTTTCCAAGTAAACGGCCTGAGATTCCAATAGGCAAATTACTGTGTGTAAACTATTTTTCACCCGATGATGCACCTCTTTCAATAACCATTCTTTTTCTGTAACCAAATTCTCCAGTTCCTTGTTCTTCCTGCTGAAGGTTTCGTTTAACTGTTGCTTTAGTCGAAATCTATTATAAAGTAATGCCGATATAAATAACAACAACAGAGATCCCGCTAACGTGATATTTTTGATGAGTCTGCTTTGCTTCAATTCGCTTTGTTGAACAAGCCCCTTTTGCTTCAGTAACTTTATATTTTCATTATTTTTCTCGGCCGCAAACTTCACACTCAGAGCGTCCAATTTTGTCCTGACGTCCACATTAGTCAACGAATCGTTATAGAACTTATACAGGATATGATTTTGGAAAGCAGATTCATAGTTCCGCGATACAGAATCGATCTTATACAGTAATAAATACTTATGATATTTTGCGTAGGCATCTGTGCGCGGGCTTGCAAGTGCTCTTTTCACGAAATATCTGGCTTTGTCTGCCTGCCCGTTTGAAATGTAGAAGCTTGCTATAGCGTAAAATGGATCCGAAAGTTCAGAAAAGTTATTGTCGTAATTCTGTGTTTGCTTAATTATCGCAGTATATTTTTCGTCCGCCTGTGTCGTTTTTCCAAGGCGGTCATAACACATCCCTTGAATATATAATGACTGGACCTTTTGGTAAATAGTTTTCGGCGGAAAATCTTTAGTTGTATTTTGGATAAGGGATATTGCTTCTGCATATCTTCCTAGATTCGTCAGGCAATAGGCCGTATTAAGTAAGCATGTAAACCAAAATAGCTGTGTATCGCTGGTTTCGTTTTCTAGGCCCTTTTTATACCAAACTAATGCGTCCTCGTATTTTCCGAACGTGACATAAGCTGAACCTTTACGCATATAAAAATTACTGGACAGTGCAGTAATTCCAGACCATTTCATATTTTCCAGCGCGGCATCAGCCATTTTGAACCCATCCAGAAACTTAGCTTGCAGTAGCAACACGTATGATAACATCGACTGCGCATAAAGGGAGTGTTTAAATCCATCCGTTTTCTGAAGCAGCAAAATGTGACGTAGGTCTCTTTCCATCAATTTTGTGTCATACTTAAAATTGCACCCCAAAATATTCCAAAGCAATTCAATTTGCTTATCTTTTATCTTTAATTTCTGGTAGATTTCCAGCGACCTGTGGTACGAACTAAGCTTCAGAGTGTCACCAAATGTCAAAACATTCCCAAAAGCCTGCCAGGTGCGGGCTAAACTTTCCATATCAGCTTCGCTCTTCTCCTTAGTGATAAGTTGAAAAAATATTTTTTTCCCCGCCAGCGTATCGCCTTTTTGAAAAGCGTATTCGCCGGTCAATTCAGCTATAACGTTTTTCCAATGGCCATAACTTTCATTTGATATTGATGTCCGCGCTTTTTGAATATAATAGTTGGCGGTATCAAGGTCTTTTTGATGATTCCCCGCCTTATGGATGTACCATATCCCCAATTCGACCAGTATTTGCAACGTCTTTTCGCCACTTTGTTTTTTAAGCATTGCCCGAGCTTTTGAAATATCCCCTGAATTTGCCCAACCTGCACCTTCGGAGACATAAGCATTCGGGAAGCTCTCATTATATGGTAAAAGGTATGACAGTCCTGTTATTTGGGAGGCCAGAATCATGACCGTGTCACGATCCAATTTACTTTGCGTAATAAAGTTTATAAACTGTGCTGTGCTAATTTCGAGCAGCCTTTTCTGAGAAATTGAATAGTTACTTAAGGTACGCCGGGCCGAATCGGTTTGACCATCAACATGCAATGTGATGAATAATAAAACAACACTCATAAATATACGTCGTGCCATAGGTAAAGCTTGCTTTAGAGAAGATCAAATTCGACTAAGCCGTGGCAAGATTTTCATTGATTGTTCATCAATTCATTAATCCCATCTTACGTGAGTACTACTTCTGCTCCTATTTTAAAACTTGTTCGTTTATCTGCCTTGATTTAACGGGCAGTAATACCCATGTGGATTAAACGTACCCTTTCAGACTTTAGCTAAAAAACGTCTACTCATAATCTCTACGCTGATGAATAAACCATAAAACCATGTTTATTTGTGGATACATATCAATTAATTTACCGGTAGAGTGGAAATCTCAATACAATTTAATTTTATTTCATCCTTAAAGAAAGTTGAACGCAAATAACACAGTTACTACCAATAGCATCAATAATGCAAGCTGATTGAAACATCGACTTCAAAGTCATTGCAAAAGCTATATGAAGATAAGCAATAAAATGGAAAAATGGGAGCCAAATGGTTGAAACCGGACACTACATTATTTTTAATTGGACGAAGTTATCCACGGGCATTTAAGATGCGATCGATAGGCGTTAATTAATGCGAAGTCAACAAATTAATTTGTGAAATAATCAATCCTTTTCCGGTGGCAATTCAGCGTCATCTAAAAATAGCGTAAAAGAAGATTCAGCAGCATCAAACGATTGCTTTAATAAATCGATAGGCGGGTCGACACTTTCTTTCCCGGGAATTCTTTCTTCGTTCAGACCATTTGAATGCACATCTTGTTGGCTTAACTGATCATCTTTGTCAGCTCCTTCCGAATCGTCAAGAGAAATCTGATCTTCAGGTTTTTTTATCATTGTTACGTTTATTAGTTAAAATAATTTTCGTTGCCACACTTCTGGCAATTTAATCATAAATAGTTTACATTCCAAATTACAACTAACTATATGTAAGCCAATTAAAAGTATTAACCCACAAACACAATGACGAATTATCATCAAAAAACGAAAAAACGATCAAAAGGAGACAGTTAGTACAAGTCACATGACTCTTTAATTTCGTTGCGTTGTCATGACTCCAGAAGACCGCTATTAACAATTAACCATGGCCGCCCCTTTGGTTTCCTGTGAGAATGTTTTATCAGATTTTTTTTTGCATTAGTTATATCAGAATTTAACCCTGATTGTACGGAAAGGTCACTTTGATTTTGGTGCCGTGGTCGTTCTCAAATAAAATTTCGCCATTGATATCCTCGCATAATCCTTTCATCAGGCTTAGGCCCAGTGAGTTCTTTTTTGGAGTGGAGTTTATGTTCATCCCTATTCCGTTATCTTCCAATGTTAAACATACCTGTCTGGCATTACAACTCATCTTAATGCTTATTTTTCCTTTATAATTGGGGCTAAAAGCGTGTTTAATAGCGTTAGAGATTGCCTCGTTGATGATTAACGCTATTGGTATGGCCTGCCCTGCATTGAAATTCAGGGGCTCAATGCAGTATGTGAACTCAATATGGGTGCTGCTTTCATGACTTTCAGAAAGGTATTTGATCAGTTCAGGCACATAAACCTCCATATTTATGGTTTTAATATCTTCGGATTGATAAAGCTTTTGGTGGATCAACGACATGGTATAAATGCGATTCTGACTTGTTTCAATAGCCTTCAGCGCATCCTTTTCAAGAAAGACGGCCTGCGATTCTAACAGGCAAATTACGGTGTGTAAATTATTTTTAACCCGATGGTGTACTTCTTTTAAAAGCCACTCCTTTTCTTCAAGCAGGTGCTGTAACTGAATGTTCTTTTGAGTAATCATTTCATGGCTTTTAAGAATGATCTTATTACTTCTTTGCTTTTGGCGATAGCTGTAATAAAATTGCCCGGCGACATGGACCACTACGATGATGCCGGCAATAGTGAAATTTCTTTGCAGATTGGCCTTCTCCACACGAGCCTGCTGTGCCAGGGCATTACTTTTCAGGGATTTTATGGTCTGTTCCTTTTGACTAGTTTCATATTTAACATTAATCTCGTTTAGTTGCCTTACTTTATCTACTGTAAACAGGGAATCTGTGATCCTTTTATGTAATTCGAAGTGATCTATGGCCGCAATAAAATTACCGGTTGCGGAATCCACTTTAAACAGTTCGTGCTGGATCTTTGCCTGCTGGATCGGTGCTATAATTTCGTTCGGGTATTTTTCAATCAGGCCGAGGTAGTATCCGGCCTTTTCATATTTACCGGCAGTGACGTAAAAATGCCCTATGCTTTGGATCAATTGCGCATACAAAAATTTCTTCTCGTGCCGTTTATCAAACTGGTTATATGAATTCAGGGATCTGGCATAATATTTCTCAGCAAGGTCATACTTTTTAATCGCAGTAAAGTAATTACCCGAGGCCTGGTTGATATATATACGGGCAGCAAAACTTTTATTGCTATTAGCGCGCTGCTTTATTAAAAACGAATTTGCCTCGACAAACTCAGCCTTACTGATTAAGGCGTCGGTGCGATATAATACCGCGGAACAATACAACATCGTTCCTACTACATTTTCACCCGCATTCAGGATCTTATTTATCCATAGCAAAGCATGGTCATAATCGCCCATAAGCTGGTGAAGATGGTCTACCGATAAATACCTCCAGTATCTTTCCGGTGCTTCCGGGTGCGCCGCATCTATTTCTGCAAGTACCGTCAACCTGTAAAAAAGTTCTTTTGGCTGATTTCCTTTTCTATAATTCACCTCTGCCAGGAGGTCATAAGGATAAGTTAAGTTGGTATAACCTACAGCCTTGAATTGTTTAATAACCTGTATCAGTTCCCGTTCGGCATCATCAAGTTTTCCCATCTGCATGTGTGTATCTGCCAGGTTCCTACGCGTTTCGATCGCATTTACCTTTTGGCCCGTCTGCAAAAATAATTTCAGCGCTGTTTCGTGATAGGCGGCGAGTTGTTTTAAAAAGGCAGGATCTGTACTGGTATAATTTAATTTCAGGGCATAATCTTCATAAATTTTTGCTTCCTGGAATTTTTCACCCTGTTTATGGTAAAAGGATACCAATTGCTCAAACGCCAATCTTGTTTTTTTCGGATCACGGCTTTCATAATAATAACCCATGAAGCAGAACAGCGTTTTATTTTGCCATGTTGCTGACCTGATACGATGGCTCAATAGATCCGCTAATGTGTAATATTTGTTGGCGCTATCCAGGTCCTGTTTATACTCATTGGGTTTAAATAGGTAATAATTGCCTAATTGTAGCAAGTAACCTATCCTGTCAGTATCTGATTTAGCAAGGTGGATCTCTCTTAACAACACGTCAGGGTTGGCAGTCTTATTTTGGGCGCTCAATGAAATAGCGAAGCATTGCAGGAAACCAAATAGAATTAGCTTATGAATCGGTCGTTGGGAGAAGTTGCTGACTATTCAAATGTATTTAAAATTTCGATAAATAAAACCTATCTAACAGATAATCAGACGATTTAAGCACTTAGTAAAAGACAAAATTTTCTGTATACCACTTTCTACGATAACAAAAAACGTGTATATTTTTTTAAAACAAATCTGTATTTTTTCAGGTATTGCTGATATTTGAAAGGATTGAAGAAAAATAGCAATGTATCATAGGCTTATACGGTCAAAATGTCGATATATAAATGACTATCAAACAATTAAATAACGATATATGATCTGACCACAAAGGAAATTACAATTCTTTTAATCATGTCCCATGAAACTGACCTATCGTGACCATTCCTGCCTTACATTCTTCGCCGGCGTTAAAAACCGATTCTTCGATGCGTTCAAACGCCCAATCATTGCCGCGCAATCAAAGTTGATGAGATCAGGCCGATTTTTTTTGCTTCGCACGCCGCTTCGACCATATACCGATGAAGTTCGCGCATTGTGGACATACTGTTACGATGGAGCCCGTCAACCGGGAACTATGACGGTTGCTCAATAAACAAGGTACCGAAATCCCCATCCGGTCAACTTGGACGGCAAATTTACTTTTAACCTTATTAAAGATCCGGTTAGTGGAAGCTCAGGTCCAACCATCAACTCGAACCTTTACGCCACCGAATGCAAAAAAGATGAAATAAAAGCAATCAGCTGTAAATCGTACGAAAGGGATGGCAATAAGATGCTTTGAAAAAGATGAGCATGTACAGCCCGGGCCAAAGGTAATGGTAAATAGCTAAACTCCTGCCTGCCAGATCCGCGGACCAAAGGCAAAATCAGGTATTAAATTAATATGAAGGTAACTGCTTATATAGAACAGAAAACACGCAGGGTTAAATTCACTCTTGTTATTTCATAAATAAGCTGGCGATCGGCGAGATATCGCAATAATAATTTCACCAACAACTAATTACTACACTCAAAATCAACCACTTAAACAAAGGCACGGGCTTTGGTTCGCTAAGGAAACTATGCTGCATACAACTAAGCTGATCCTGTTCTTAATTTTTATTACGACTTGCACTGCCCCGGGCGCAGAACCGGGATATGGTAGTCAGGCACAACTTCCCGGATAGTTTGACCCTGAATGTCCATCGTTCCTATGATGAGGTAAACGGCATCCGCCGCTGGCTGTCCGGTGAAAAGTATCGTAGAAGATGGGCTGACCGGCATTGCGTCCCGGTGAGAAATTAATACCGAACCAGATAATGATACGAGAGAGCGAAACAATGATCAAAGTTACAACCGGATCACTACAGGTGATCGACGCCCTTAAGGATGTGCCGGCAGATCAGCTGGAATGGCTGTTATCGAACAGTTATGAACAATTTCTGCCGGCAGGTGAGTTATTATTCGAACCGGGAACGCCCATAAATTTTACATATATTTTTATTTCGGGTAAAGTTAGCCTTTACGTGCTGCGTAATAATGAAGCCCGGGAATTTGCACTTGCAGAAGCATCTGCAATCCACGGTTACCTTCCTTTCTCCCGCGGTAAGATTAACTTTGCCTATGGCAGGGCACTGGAGGATACCCGCCTGCTGTTATTCCCGGCAGCCCTGATGAATGAGATGATATGTAATCATTTTGAACTTACGCAGGCACTTGTTCATGTCATGAGCAGCAGGGTTCGCGACCTGGCCACCCGGCAGCAACAGGATGAGAAAATGATGGCGCTTGGCAAACTTTCCGCCGGGCTGGCGCATGAGCTGAACAACCCGGCCACCGCGATCATGAGGGGCGGAGCAATAATGAAAGAACATCTGCAGTCGATCCGACTGACTTTTTATGAGATCCTCAAAGACAAGGTCAGCCCGGAGATGGTTGAGATCGTAAAAGCCCTTTTATCGTGTATCCAGAATGAGAAACAACGGCCTACTCCGGGCATGATGGAACGCAGCTCCAGGGAGCAGGAACTGACCGGTTGGCTGCAAAAATGGAACATCACGGCTGCTGGGGATATCGCGGATGACCTTATCACCTTCGGCCTGAATATCAGCGATGCAGAAAAGTTCCTGAACTGTATTCCGGAACCTTGGGCCTCTCAAGGCATGAACTGGCTGCGTGACAACCTCGTCATGGAACGGGTGGTAAGGGATATCGAAGAATCCTCCAGGCGGATTACAGACCTTGTTGGTTCAGTGAAGACATTTACACATATGGACCAGGGCCGTGATAAAGAATACGCCGATATCCATGACGGAATCCGGAATACGCTGGTTATGCTGCAGTACAAGTTCAGGAATAATAATGTCCGGATCGTTGAAAAATTTGATGCCGCTTTACCGCCTGTTAAAGCAATGATCGGCGAACTCAACCAGGTATGGACCAATCTGATCGATAACGCGCTGGACGCGATGGAAAGAACGCCCGGGGGGGTCCTGGAGCTCAGCACCAGGAGTGACGGCCTTTCTGTTTTTGTAACTATCGCAGATAATGGCCCCGGTATCCCGGAGGATATCGTATCGAGCGTATTCGACCCTTTTTTTACGACCAAAGCGATCGGCAAAGGAACCGGGCTGGGGCTGGATGTTGTATTACGGATCGTCAGGCAACATCGTGGTACGGTCAAGCTGGCCAGCGTTCCGGGGCGCACAGAATTCGTGGTCTGCTTTCCGATTAACGGGTAAACAGAACCGTCAGGAGTATATAAACAATTAATATTTAAGCTATGAGCCTCCCTGTGATTTTATGCATTGATGATGATCCCCATGTTCTAAGGGCGATCAGCCGCGACCTTAAGGACCATTACCGCGAAAGCTATCGCATACTGAGCACGATCTCGGTTGAAGAAGCGCTGGGCACGTTACTTGAGCTCCGTAATAAAGGGGACGCTGTGGCACTGTTCCTGTCGGACCAGCGCATGCCCGAGATGGAAGGTGTTGCGTTCCTGAAGCAGGCTGTTAAATTTTTTCCCGATGCCAAAAAGGTCTTACTGACCGCTTATTCCGATAAGGACGCAGCCATCCATGCTATCAACGAATTGCACCTTGATTTTTACCTAATGAAACCCTGGGACCCACCGGCAGAAAAGCTGTACCCTGTCCTGGACGGCTTACTGGAGGACTGGCAGCTGAGCTATCGGCCAGCTTTTACCGGGATCAAGGTGGTCGGCTTCCAGTACTCCAGACTATCACATGAGATCAAGGAATTTTTATCCGGCAACCTCTTGCCTTACCAATGGGTAGATATTCAGGCGACGGAAAACGGAGAAGAACTCTTGTTGCTGAACAAACTTGATCTGAAGGACCTGCCGGTCATATTTTTTGAGGATGGCACTTTGCTGATCAAACCGGGCATCCGGGAAATCGCTGAAAAGACAGGCCTGAGCCCGGAACTGAAGAACGATGTATTTGATGTGGTGATTATCGGCGCTGGTCCTGCGGGACTTGCGGCCGGCGTATACGGAGCTTCAGAGGGATTGAAGACTTTGCTGATCGAACGGTATTCCCCGGGGGGGCAGGCAGGCACCAGCAGCCGGATCGAGAATTACCTTGGATTCCCGGCAGGGATCAGCGGAGCGGAGCTAACTACGAGGGCGCTTACCCAAGCCAAACGTTTAGGAATTCAATTCCTCTCACCGGCAACGGTAACCTCCATCACCGATAACCAGAGCTATAAAAAACTGGAACTGGAAGATGGCAGGACCATCGATACCCGGAGCGTGATCCTGACTACCGGGGTAGAATATCGCCAACTGGAAACCAAAGGTGTGGAAGAATTTACTGGGGCCGGTATTTACTACGGATCGGCTATGACAGAAACAATGGCCTGCAGGAACAAGGACGTTTACCTGGTTGGCGGCGGAAACTCCGCAGGCCAGGCAGCCATGCACCTGTCAAAGGTAGCCAGTAATGTCTATATCATCGTAAGAAGAGATACGCTAGTGGGAACGATGTCCACCTATCTCATCGACCAGATCAAGGAAACCCCGAACATTCATATATTTGGCAAATCAGAGATCATGGAGGCAAGAGGAACCGACCGTTTGCAGGAACTGGATATCATCAACTGGAACACCCGGGAAAGAAAGATATATCCGGCCGCTGCACTGTATATTTTTATAGGGGCAAAGCCGGCCACAGATTGGATAGCCTCCGGCATCATCAAGGACCATAGGGGATTTATCGCGACGGGGCCTTCACTGAAAACCTATGAAGGTTTCAGTCAAAACTGGAAACTGCACCGTGAACCCTACGTCCTTGAAACCAGCTGTCCGGGTATTTTTGCGGCCGGGGATGTCAGAGCCGGCGCAATGAACCGGGTAGCCTCATCGGTCGGAGAAGGCTCGATGGCCATCAGCTTGGTTCACAGGTACCTGGGCGAAGTAAAATAACTTTAGGATTAGCAACTGATAATTGGCATGCTCTTTTCAACAGGTAATAATGTCAGCGAATATTTACCTGTGCGGCAGGTGGTGAGCGATCATTTTGGTAATGATCCCATAACGACCACGCTTTAAACTGCACAATCATTAGTTTTTTTCGCACCCGGGACCGCTCCTTCCATATCTTCAGACGCACGTTCCCTCCAGATATGGTTTAGATCATGGTCACTTTCTATTTCCCGTTTGAAATATCCCCGGACAGTTGCCGGTCGCGGCCGGCGGACCCGGTATATTTGTGCCATGTGATACCTGATCCTGATTATCCTCGACGTCTGGCTTAGTGTTGAATGGTGGCACAGGAATAAACTTATCCCCTGCCCATATAAATCGGTTCAAAAGCGCCGTTGTTTACCATCATTACCTGATCCTGCTGATACACCTGCCAGGCAGCATTAACAACATTTTAAATTTCCGGCGAATAAAATTTAAGCGTTGAGCCTGCGCCGATGTCTTCCGAACTTAAACCCGCCAATAAGTTTGTCCAGTGATACGGGACCTGAACCAATGACCATAAACTGGACCTGCAGGGCCATCACGAGCCCGTTCACCCAAATATCGGTATTCATGAAAGGGGAAAGAAAATCTGCAAATAATATGGATGCTGTAATAACCAGCAGCCCTATTAAAGCTGCTGCCCGTGTCATTAATCCCAGGAATATAAGTGAGCCGCTGATAAGGTAGGAATATATGGCACTATTGAGGATCAGGTTAACGTTGACGGGATCAGGATGGCCTGAACCTGACGCCATAATGACATCCCTGATATAAGGAAACTTCATCATAATCACCCATCCTTTGGCGATCAATGATAGCCCAAGGAGTATGCGGATCAGGTCTAATATCTTGGGGTGGTGTAAATCTCCCCAGCGTTACATTTTGTTTACCATATTCATCATAATGACCTCTTCAATCTTTTTAATAACTTAACGAAAACCCGGCACCTGGTTCCATATCACTATGGTAATGGCCCGATGCTGAAAATATTCAGTAATTCTATAGCTCAGAACTGCGGCATATTCCTTATCGGAATTCTCCATAAGGCAGTAAAATCCCAGGTACCCGTGAAACCATTGAGCCTGCTGCGGGTGTCTGCCTGCCGTTGCCTCGCTTTCATGTCATTTCCTCCTGCTCTGAATTATCATTTGCCCTGAAATTGTCTTAATAAATTAAACAATGTGGCGTTCTTGTTCTTTGATCGCAAGGTCGTTGATACAGGCAAAGCGTCTCCGCATCAGGCCATTATCATCAAACTCCCAGTTTTCATTTCCGTAAGCACGGAACCACTGGCCCTGAATGTCATGGAATTCGTACTCGAACCTCACGGCTATCCTGTTGCCGGTGAAGGCCCACAATTCTTTTTTTAGTTTGTAATTCAATTCTCGCTGCCACTTACTGCTTAAAAATTTGACCACGTTTTCCCGTCCGTTTATAAATTCGGACCGGTTTCTCCATTCGGTATCTATGGTGTATGCCAGGGATACCCTGATTGGGTCCTGGCTGTTCCAGGCATCTTCGGCAAGCTGGACCTTTTCAAGTGCCGTTTCCAGGCTAAAAGGCGGAATAGGGTTTCTGATTTCCATAATAAAATTTTTAAAAGTGAAACTATTGGCTACATGCGGCTCGATATCCTCCATTTCCCTTTTTAAGGATCGGCGGCGGATAGCGGGGATGTATAACCATTTTTTAACAATAAATTTGCTCAGATTCATGCCGCTGTGTATCGATAGCAAATGATGACCGTTATACCGGCCAGGGCCACGGTCCCGAAACCAAATGCTTTTCCCAATAATGCTCCGAGGATACAGCCTATTAGAAAGCCGCCTATCAAAACCAATCCCTTCCTGATATTTTGCCGGCTTTGCAAATCCTTAAATCGGTATTTCAGCAGGTTACCGAAATCCAGCGAGGCCTGGGTTACATTCCCGGTCATCATTGTGGTCGGGCCATAGATCTCCCTGGCGAATAATTTGTTAAACGCATTCTGTAAGCCCATGGCAACAACAACACACATGACCAGCGGGTAAATTCCAGGGGGCTGCCTGAAGAAAATATTAAGCAGCCACCAGGAGATGCCTGCTGCCAGCAGTACCAGGCCTTCTATTAATAGCAAATTCCGGCCGCCGTTCAGGTCCGCGGCCGCACGGCCTCCGGCCATGACGGACAGGATAAAAGTGGGAAAGGTGATCAGCTTGATCCAGGCGTTCGCATCCTGCGCATTGATGACCTGGTAAGCAAAAACAACAAAATTTCCGGTTACGTGCGCAGAAAAGATCGTGTCAGCGGTCACGAAGGTAACAGTATCACAATAGCCTGCGACGGCAGCTAATACCAACGTAAGCTGTCCTATTTTTTTGCTTTCTTCCATGATCTGATTTCTTAAATTGAATTCAAATGTTTACTTAGTCAGTGTACTCAGCAGGTAATTATCCAAAGAATAGGTTCCCGGCCCGATAATAAATAATAACAAAAAGCAAAGGGTATACATGTAAGGGATATCTCTCCGTTCTGCCGGATCATTCCGGTGGACCCAAAAATATCCTACCGCTGTGACACCTATCGTTGGCAGTATTGCCAACCTTGTAAACAAACCTAAAATGACCATCATCGGAGCAACAGTATCGGCAAATGCAGCGATCCCCTGGTTGATCGCCTTGGGGAAATGAAAGGGATTAGGAACTTCCTCTGGCTGGCCATTATTGCCTTTGAATTTTTTCAGCCCGTGAACCCTAAACAGTTCAACAGCAAGCAGTACACGGAATACCAGCATAGCCAGGTTATTCAGTGAATTTCCGGCGGTGCTCTCTAATAGAATTTTGAATAGATCGTTCATGGTGATGTTCTTAAAATGCAAAACAGGAACAGCCCAGGACGCCCCAAAAAGCTGTAAAATCGCTTACCGGCACATTGCTCAAACGGGCATATTGATGATGATGTCCATGTATGTTACAGCTGCCTGCGCATTGGTGGATAGCGGAAGCCAGATTTTTTCCGCGGCCATTTTCGGCTGCGGCAGCGGTGCCCTCATTGATCAGCGATATATCGCCTGATGGGAAGTAGCCGCTCCGGATCAGGGTGGGTGACCAGTCGGGCAATACCGGTATAGCCGGCGGACTGTGATGAGCAAAATCACCTGTAGCGTAAACGATCTTGCCGTCGACGATCGTCAGCTCGGCTTCGATATTTTTGATATCATCTTCCCTGATCTTCAAATAATCGGCGTTTAATACGGTCAGATCGGCCATGTAGCCCGTTTTAATACTGCCTTTATGCTGCTGTTCGCCGCTAAACCAGGCGCTTCCCCTTGTATAAATTTCCAGCGCGGTTTCGCGCGACAGCTTTTGCTGATCGGGATAAAGCTGTAACCCTCCGACTGTTTTGCCGGCCGATAGCCAGTAGAGCGCTATCCAGGGGTTATAACTCGCTACCCTGGTGGCATCGGTACCACCGCCCACGGGGATATTTCTTTCCAGCATTTTTCGGACCGGCGGGGTTTGCTCCGCCGCCAGGTTCCCGTATCGTTCAGAAAAGTATTCACCCTGAAAGGCCATCCGGCTTTGGATGGCAATACCGCCATTCAAAGCCTTGACCCTATCTAAATTGCGCTCGTCAATGGTTTCTGCGTGGTCAAATATCCAGGGTAACCCGTCAAACGGGATTTCTTTATTGACCTTTTCGAAAATGTCCAGGAACCTGCTGATGCTTTCATTATAGGTCGCATGCATCCTGAAAGGCCACCTGTTGGCGACCAAAAGCCGGACGACTTTCTCCAGTTCGCTCTCCATATTTTCGGGCAGGACGGGTCGGGGCTGAAGAAAGTCTTCAAAGTCGGCAGCCGAAAAGACCAGCATCTCACCGGCACCGTTATGGCGGTACATATCATCTCCCTGATGCAGCTTCACAGTCTTTGTCCAGTTCTCAAAGTCTTCAAATTCCTTTTTGGGATGCTGGGTGAAAAGATTGTAGGCAATTCGCACGGTCAATTGTTTTTCCTTATTCAGTTCATCAATGATCCGGTAGTCTTCCGGGTAATTTTGAAAGCCGCCACCGGCATCAATAACACTGGTTATACCGAACCGGTTCATTTCTCTCATGTAGTGGCGGGTAGAATTCAGCTGATACTCATAGGACAATTTAGGTGCTTTGCTTAACGTAGCGTAAAGGATCATCGCATTAGGCGCTGCCAGGATCATACCTGTCGGTTCGCCTTCCGCGTTCCGCTCGATCTGACCGCCCGGAGGTTCAGGTGTATTTTTGTTATATCCCACTGCCCGCAGCGCGGCGCGGTTCAAAAAAGCGCGGTCATAGAGGTGGAGGATAAAAACCGGTGTATCGGGCGATACGGCATTGATCTCTGCAAGTGTAGGCATGCGCCTTTCCCTGAACTGATACTCCGACCAGCCGCCCACCACCCTGACCCATTGCGGTGAAGGTGTCCGAAGAACTTGTTCCTGTAACAACCTCATGGCATCCGCAAGGGAAGGAACGCCATCCCATCTGAGTTCAAGATTATAATTGAGCCCGCCGCGGATCAAATGGGTATGGGAATCATTGATACCGGGGACCACTCGTTTTTGCCGGAGGTCGATCACTGTCGTGTTGGTGGATAATAGCTGCATGACGGTTTTGTCGTCCCCAACTTCGATAAATTTACCGTCGGCGATGGCCACCGCGCTTGCCGCGGGATTTTGATGATCAACAGTGTGGATCTTTCCGTTGAACAATATCATGTCTGCCTTTTTCATTGGACCGTTTTTCTGATAATGAATGGATAAGCCTTGAACTATTTATTTTTTGCTTGTTTGGAGCACTTCGCTGATCGCAGATGCCGAAGCATCGTAAAATGCCGGGCCGGCTAAAATGGTCATTTTTTCCAGTGGGGGAAATGTCGAGTAATTTCCGGCTTTTAGGAACTGTGCTGTCCGATAGGCATCTATGGCTCCTTTTAACACGTTTTCTACAATGAGCCCGGTTGGTGAATCCAGGCCACCATCTTTCAGGTCGCTGGCGTGGGCATAACTCCTCACGCCCAGGCGCAGGGCCTCTCCCATGCCCACACGGCCAACATCCGTCATGAGGTCCGGTGTGAAATGATTTCGGTCACCCAGTCCGATGATCAGTAGTTTTTCGGCCGGAATGGTACCCTTTGGCGGGCTGATCAACAAAGTTTCGAGCGCGTGGCCTTTGAATTTTCCTGTTTTGCGAAGTTCCGTGATCAGTCCCTTCATTTGCTGGTCAACATGTACCATCCCGTTCAAGTTCGCCGGTAAGGCCGGTGGAGAGGTGTAGATATCCCCTTCTACATATTCAAAAACGCAAACAATCTGTAAAGGGGTAAGTTCCGCCGATGGGCTCTGAACTTTCGCTTCTATCTTTATGCCTTCTATCTCCCCAAGTATAGCTGAGGTGCCGATTGCCGGCAGATTGTTAGTTGCTTTTTGCTGGGCGCTTACTTTGTTCCCGTAACTAATCAGTAAGGAACATACCAAGAGGCTAAAAAAGCGTAGCCCTGATTTAAATCGTGCTGTCAAACCCTTTTTCATAATCATGGTATTTAAAATTTATAGGATATTCTTGAATTGGTAAAAAAAGCGTTTTTAGCTACAGGCAGTTCCGTTTCGATAAAAGGCCCGGTATCAAAATACTGGATGCCGATGTCCATGCTCAGGAATGGATTGACGTTGTAGCTTATCTTACCGAGATAACTGGTTCCGATATAACGCTTATCGGATGCGGAGCCTGAAAAATTTAAGTACCCGCTTGGGCGATAGATCCCATCGCGCAGTGAATAGCGCCAGTTGAGTACCACGTCGACCTGCAACGTGAACTTAGGACTGATTAATAATGAACCATAAGGGTGTACATCAATGAGATTGACAGGGCCGACCTGGGGATCGAACCCGAAATAACCACCTTTCGGGTAAACAGGATTAAATGTTTGCAACCGCCCGTCGCCTTTTCTGCTATCGCCAGATATGTAGTCGTTCCGGATGCCAATTGCCGGTTTGGCGGCCAGGTCGCTGAATATATAACCCACGTCAAAAGAAGCGGTCCATGCGCGAACGGACTCTTTTTTAAATGAACCTGTTTGCCAGGCGGTTTCGATATCGTACACAAAGTATTTGTCGCTTTTCCAGGCCCTCAGGCCAAAAGTGTGCCTGATATCTTTACCCTGACCGTCATCAAAAACAGCATGATCGTTCCGGCTGCCGATGTAATACGTGTCGAGATGGACAAACACATTGGTACCGAAAGTGGCATAAGCGCCCCAAAGGTTCAGCTGGTGAGTGGGTTTATTATCAAATACGCCCGGATTAAATTCATCTGCTTCCATGGCAAACGCGTCCAGCGATACGGTAGGGTTACGATAAAGGAGTTTACCCCCGGTAAAATATATACGAGCGTTCGGCCCTTCCCGTACTGATATGAGCCTTCCGGCACCGTAATTCAATTCCTGCCTGCCAGCCCTGATGACCAGAGAGTCTGTGTGATTGCGGGTTATCGTATAATCGGTAAACAGGTTTTGAATACTTAACTTATCTTCATCAATCGGGCGGGGACCGTCCCTGCGCCCGTTTTCCAGCGCACTGCGCAACTGCGCAAATATCCTTAGCCGATTTCCAAAGTGCAGATCGGCATGGAGGTCATAACGCTGAAGCTGGAAGTTATTATGCCCGGTGCCAATTCTTCCCCAGTCTTCATTGTTAAAGACATCATATTCAAGTCTGGCCTCTCCCCCGAAGCTTAACCATACCCGCTGGTTTGCCGTTAGCGGATCAAATTTGAGGTGCCGGTAAAAGCATTTTGTGGTATCGCCATGGAGATAGCCATAGTTTTCGTCATAGCGCATCAACTTGAAAGTTTGCGCAATACCCTGCCCGATGAGCAGGATATTACAGCAAAACAACCACAACAACGATATGAAGAACTGGCGTTTCAAAGGTGATGATTTAACAGGTGGAACCACCGGATTAGTGTTTTAGCATGTTTTTCGCATAGTGTACGCCCAGGCCATAACCGCCGCCATATTTAACGATCAGTGCAGTAACGGCATCATAGGTTTCCAGCCTTGCCCAATCACGCTGTAATTCCAACAGGTATTGCATCGCGGTCATCGGCCTGATCCCGTAAATCAGCATCCGTTGTATGGCCCGCTCGTGCGCTTCCTTAGAAACATCCCCACAGACATCGGCAATAAAGTAAACTTCAAATCCGTCTTCAGCGGCCGAAAGCGCGGCATCCACAATACAGACGCTCGTCCAGAGACCTGCGAATACAATTTTTTTCTTACCGGTGGCTTTAATGGCCTCACATGCTCTTGCGTCTTCCCAGGTGTTCATGGTGGTCCGGTCAATATAACCGCAAGCGACCTGCGGGTAATATTCTTCTACTTCCGGAAATACCAGGCCGGAAAAGCCTTGTTCAGCCGCCGTGGTGATGATCGTCGGCACATTAAAGATTTTTGATGCACCGGCGACAATGGCGGTGTTAGTTCTCAGTTCGTTTCTGGAAATGCTTTCGATAGCGAATCCCATCTGTCCTTGTAAGTCGATCATGACCAAGGCATGGTTCTCAGGCGTTAAAAGATCTGATGCTGGTTTCATAAAAGTGTTTTTCCTACTTCGTTGCAGGTTTCATACCAGCCAATAAACTCTTATAAATCAATGATTTAAACAAATAAACACCACTTATTCGCTGGTGATATACCGCTGAAAGATATCAGTTTGTCGAATATTAAATAATTGCCTATCCCCAGGTCAGGCGACAAAAAGCTTACAAACTTTATTCATTTTTTGCCGGGCTAATTTTGTCAGAGGCTTATCCGGTGGTCAGCGATGTCAAGAAGCGCAGTTTTATGTGTTACGATCAGGATGGTCTTGTAACCTTTCCAGGACCTGATCAGTTTCAGAAAGTTATGTTCGGCCGTTTGGCTCAATCCTTCAGTTGGTTCATCCAATAAAATGATCGGCGCATCCTTCAAAATGATCCTGGCCAGAGCGATCATCCTGGATTGTCCGGTTGAAAGGTGGCGGCCGCCTGTACCCACCGGTTTCTTTAAAAATGCCATGGCGTTTTTTTCCGCTTTGAAGAGCCCTGATTTTATTGCCGCGTGAATAACCTCAGGGGTTGTGCAGCATGTTTTTGCGAGCGCAATGTTCTCAAAGATACTGCCTTCGAACAGCGCGGGCCGCTGCTCCATGTAAGCGATCTGCTCATTAAGTTTTGCGGGCTCAATTTGACGCGCAGGTGTCCCGCCAATATAGATCATACCCTGCGAAGCCTCCTGCAATCCTGCGATAAGATCCAGTAAGGTTGATTTGCCTGCGCCGTTAACCCCGGTGATTACGCTCACCGTATTTTCATGGATCTTTAAACTTAACTTGTCAAAAATACAATGCCGGCCATAAGCAAAGTTGACCTGTTCCAGTTGAATAGCATTTCCTTGAGGTAATGAACCGTATTTTCTTGCCGGTTCACCGTCTGATGAAGCCAGTAATATACGGCTGCCCGCGAGCAGGGTCCTTGCAAAACGGGCCGCCGTTTCCGGCATGGCATACAGCGTTTCATAGAGCGCCAGCAGGATCAATATGACCAGTACCTTTTCGGCGCTGCTAAATACCAGCCGGCCGGGCCCACTGATGATCAGAATTCCTATCGCAAAAAAAGCTTGAATACATATCCCAGTAATAAGGGTACGCGTGGCAATCTTTTTTAAAAAGCCAATTCGGAATGATTCGATGGAGCGGATATGCAGCAGTAAACTTTCATGATAGCGACCAAGGCAGCCAAATAGTTCCAGGTCTTTCAGACCGTCGAGATATTCCGCAAGCTCCTCCTGTAGCGCCTTCAAATGGCCAGCCCGTAGTAATTCGTGTTTTTTCCCTATTCTTAATGAAATATAGGGGATCAGGGCCCCACAGGTCATGAGCAGCAAAAACATTGCCCACGTTAACAGCGGGAGATAATAACTGATCGTCAGCGCCGTGATAGTAAAAACAATTAAGGTGCTGAGCCATGGCAGGACTGCGCTCAGGTAAAAGTTATCCATCTCGGCAACGTCACCCGTAATCCTCGCGGCCAGGTCGGTACTCCGGAATTTGACAAGTTCCTTTTTCTTTATATTCAGCAGATATTTGAATATGTTTACCCTCGCCTCACCGGCAAGACGAAGTGTGATCCGATGGGTAAACAAGCGTTCCGCGTAGCCGATCAGCGGACGGCCTACCGCCAGCATCCGGATCAATGCACCAGGTAAAAACAGGTTATAAGTCAATAAGCTGAGTACGCCTGAACCGGTCAAAGCCGTGGTCGTAATAAACCAGCCTGATATTCCGGTTAGCATCAGGCCGGCAGTCAGGTTAACGACCGCCAGTAATACGCCGGATACCTTCCCAAGGTCCGCCCTCTTATACATGTCCGGTATTTGCTTCAGCATGCTATAAATTAATTTTACGGTAACCTTTAAAAGCTTCATAACGGGCACCATGACCGGTAATGATGACCGTCATACTTTGGGTGGTTTGCTCCAGCATGCCGATCAGCTCGGCTGCCGATGTCCCATCCAAATGGGTAAGCGGTTCGTCCAGCAGCAATATTTTCGCATTTTTTACCAGTGCCCGTGCCAACGCTATTTTTTGGCGTTCACCACCGGATAAACACTTGCCGTCTTCGGCGACCAGGGTATCCAGGCCCCTGGGCATATTGTTGATCCGTTCGGCAAGCGATACCTGTGGCAGGATGTTTTCATAAAGATAGGCATCACTTTTTTCGGTTCCCATCAGGATATTCGAACGGATACTTCCGGTAAAGAGTGCCGCATGCGGTCCCACCCAACTGACCAGGCGGTAAAGGTCTTGTTCCCGCATTTCCCCTAAGGGTTGCCGGTTGAGTTGGATGCTGCCCGCGACAGGCGTCAGCCAGCGCATTAATAAAGAAAGAACGGTCGTTTTGCCCGCACCATTTTCGCCGGTAATCCATATTTTCTCGCCGGGCAGGATACTGAAAGTGATATCATTCAATACCTTCTGCCCGGGGACATAACCGAAAGTCACTTTTTGAAACATGATCACAGGAGCAGTGACTTCAGCGTCCTGCCCAGGCCTGCTGTCCCGCCCGGATGGTAGCGGGAAACTGGAATTTTCCTTAAGCAGGTCATAAGCCTGGAAGTGCATGACCGCACCAATGGCCTGCGCGCGGTCATGATAAATAACACCTAATTTTTTAAGCGCATTAAAAAATTCTGGAACCAGCAATAATATGACCAGGCTTCGTTGCAGCGTGAAAGCAGATGCAGGGCCCAGGTGAATGTAGCCGACCAGATTCAACCCGGTATAGATCGCCACGCCCGCGATCGCCACCGCGGTAAAAAAATCAATGACTGCGCTGGAAAGAAAGGCTGTCTTCAATACCTCCATAACGCGTTGGGCATAAATTTCAGAAGATCTTCCGATCAGAGATACCTCGGTATCAATGCGGTTAAAAAGCGAAAGGGTGGTAATTCCGCGTAACCGGTCCAGAAAATAATTACTCAGGAGCGACAAAGTTTGCCATTGCGCCCGACTTTTCGTTTCCGTGCCTTTTCCGATGATGACCATAAAAACCGGTATGACCGGCGCGGTCAGGAGTATCAGGATTGCGGGCAACCAATTGATCCAGGCGATATAACTGATGGTGATAAAAGGAATGGCCAGGCACTGGATGACCTGTGGAAGATAGCGCGTATAATACAGTCCGATCGCATCAGCTTCACTCATCATTTCTAAAGCAAGACCAGCCGTTATTCCGGCGTGTTTCCGGTGTTTGCTTTTGGCGTTCAGGCGCGCGATGATCCGAATGCGGAATTCTGCAACCGACAATTCAGTTAACCTTGCGGCCATGACATCCGAAAAGTAACTGATCAGCGTTCTTCCTGACCCAAATAGGAATAACCAGATCACGGGCGATAAAAGCCCGGCCGTATTAACCTGCCCAACAATTAATGTTAATATTCGGGCCAGAAAATAGAGCTGGACCGCGACCATGCAGAAGGAAGCGATCCGTAGCAGGGCGATCAGCGCAATTTTGAATTTCCATTCCCGCGCGTAAAAGTTGAGCAATTGCTGCGCTTTTTTTGCATGGTTTTTTTCGGGTGGCAGGCGCATATTAACGTTTATTTCCGGTTCTGGAAGAAACGGACTTTGAGGTATTCAGCCACCAACAAAACAGGAAGATTACCGCGAACAGGAATATCGCGGCCAACGCTGCCGCATTTCCGAGAAACCCCAGCACGATAAAGAAAAAGATCATTCCTGCCAGTGAGATCACCATCCGGATCGGCCAGGAAAGATAAACAGGCCGCTCCGGAACCAGGAGGTTTGTTTTTCTTGCACCGTTGCCCAACTGATGCAAGAATGGTGTATTGGGTTCGTAATTATTCTGACGGATCACTTTTCCGCGAAATACGGTATAGGAATAAACCAGGTACGTAAGGATGACCGGGATGATGACAAAAGCGGAGGTGAGCAGCACCGCATTTCCATAAGCGGGCGAGCCTGCATTATAAATGGTCAGGTCAGGAGGAACGATAAACGGCCAAAAACCTGCTAATATGTATATCGCTGAGATCAGCGTGAATATAATATTAAGGGTAAAGGGTAACCAGTCAGGCTGCTTACCTAAAGTCCATAACATCACAGCCAGCAACAGGGCACCGGAGAAATACCAAAGCAGTGAGGGTAACGTTAAGACGTTTTGCAGGCCGAACACGCCGAACCGGGGATTAAACAAAGGAAAATGGAACCTGCCGTAAACGATTAACAGCAGCAAAATGCCCAGTGTAAAGATCAGGATGCGGGCTATCTTTCTGGTCTTTTTTTGTAAGATTCCGCTGGTCTTAAAATTTAGCCAGGTAGCGCCAATCAAGGCATAACTTACGATAAGTACGAAGCCGGTGACCAAGGTAAAGGGCGAAAGGAAATGAAATACAGGCACCAATTTGCCGGGTGTATTCGTGTGAACTATTCCTTCCATTAAATTTCCCAATATTATGCCCTGACAAAAAGCCGCCATGACAGAACCTGCGGTAAACGCCAAAGTCCAGGAGTTCTTAAAACCTGCTGTAATAAAACGGTATTCCATGGCCACTCCCCGCAACGCAAGTGAAATGACCATCAGGATGACCGGCAGGTAAAGAGCCGGCAGCAATAAGCTGTAGGCGTTCGGAAAGCCGCCGAACATGCCCACTCCCATCAGGACGATCCAGGTTTCGTTACCATCCCACACCGGAGTAATTGAATTAACGGCAATATCACGCTCCTCTCCCTGTTTAATGAAAGGTAACAAAATACCGACCCCAAGATCGAAACCGTCGAAAATGGTATACATCGTAACTGAAAAGGCCATGATCAAGGCCCACAAAATGTGACTTTCCATATTTTATTTTATCTTTAAAGGGCCGGGAAAACCGGCAACAGAGTCGGGGTGGTTATCTTTATCTGACCGGAGGGTCCGATGGAGCTCCCCGGGGCCTTTTCTTGTCATCCGGGCAATATGACTGATATAGGCAAAGAGAAGGATCAGGTATACCACCACAAATAAAGTAAATGAAAATACAACCGCGTTGCTGTTCAGCAAAGAACTACCTTCAACCGTTTTTAACTTGCCATAAATGATATAGGGCTGCCGACCCGTTTCCGAGGTGATCCAGCCCGCTACTGTGGCGATTACCCCGGCAGGGGTCATCCACAAGCAAAGTTTTAAGAACCAGCGCTTATCATATAGCCTGCCGGTAAAGCGAAGTGCCACGCTTGTCAGGGCCACAAAAAAGATCAGCACGGCAATAAAAAACATCACTCTGAAAAAATAAAAGGTCATACCCATGCTGGGCTGTAATTCTGGCGATGTTCTCCTTAAACCCGGAACTGCACCATGCAAAGTATGGGTGACCAGGATACTGCCCAGATACGGTATGCCTATCTGCGTTTTATTGTATTGATTTTTACTGTCCGGGTTAATATAGATCAGATACGGGGCGTTGGGCGTGTCGGTCCAGAACCCTTCCAGTGCCTGGGTTTTAGCTGGCTGAAATTCCGACATCTTCATATAAAGCGTGTCACCCACCCATAGCTGCAGCGGGATCATAACGGTGATCACGGCCATCGCGATAGAAAAACTCACACGTCCGAATTCAAGATGACGCCTTTTAATGAGGTACCATGATGAAATGCCGGCGATCAGGAATGCTGATGAAAAAATGGAAGCCAGCAGCATGTGCGGATAACGAATTACAAACGCCGGGTTGAATACGGCATGCCACCATTCCGAGATAAAGAACTGGCCATTGCGAACGGTATAACCGGCTGGTGTTTGCAGCCACGAATTTGCCCCTACGATCCAGGTTGCCGATATCAATGTACCCAGCGCGACCATAAACGTGGCGAAAAAGTGGATCCCGGGCTTGACCCTGTTCCAGCCCAATAACATGATGCCTAAAAAACCGGCCTCAAGAAAAAAAGCGGTCATTACCTCCATACCGATGATACTGCCCAGTACCGGCCCTGCGGCATAAGAAAAGCGAGACCAGTTCAGGCCAAACTGGAAGGACATGAAAATTCCCGTAACCACACCTATCGCAAAGTTCAGGGCAAATATGGACGACCAGAATTTATAAATACTGAAGTAAACCGCTTTGCCTGTTTTGAGATATAACGCGTGGATCAGGACCAGGAACCAGGCGAGACCGATGGACAGCGAGGGGAAAATAATATGGAAGGACGCTGTAAATCCAAATTGAAAACGGGATAGAGATTCTGCAAGGTCTTTCATAAATCTAAATGTTATTACGGGTAAAATTGTCCTTTGCCGTTAAGGCTGTCTAACGACGATAAAAACCGGATGATATTCGATAAATTGACCCGCCGCTTTCCATCTACAAATGCCGTTCACCGGCTATGTTCAGTAATATCTGCCCAGGCTTTCCCTGCTAAAATCCCTTAATTCATCATATCTACCATCCCTCATCTTTTCTATCCAACAGGGATCCTGTAATAAAGCCCGCCCAACTGCAACCAGATCAAACTCACCGCGGTCATACCTGCGCATGAGCTCGTTAAAATCCGCTTTCCGCGCGCCCTCGCCGTGATAAAGCGATTGCAGGAATTCACCGGAAAGCCCAACCGAGCCTACCGTGATGCTGGGCTGCCCGGTGATCTTTTTTGCCCAGCCGGCAAAGCTCAGGTCGGAACCTTCAAATTCCGGCTGCCAGTATCTTCTTTGCGAACAATCAAAAATATCGATGCCTGCCTCCGCCAATGGCAATAACCAGGATTCCATTTCATTGGGTGTTAAGGCGTTTTTCGCCTCGTAATCTTCCAGCTTCCATTGCGAGAGCCGGATCAGGATGACAAAATTCTCCCCAACCACTTTTCGTATGGCTTTAACAACCTCGACCGCAAAGCGGGTTCTCTCTCCAATGGTTTTCCCGCCATAGTCGTCTTTGCGGTGATTAGTGTGGCTCCAAAAAAACTGGTCGATCAGGTAACCATGTCCTCCATGTATTTCCACGCAATCGAAACCGAGATTCTTTGCATTTAATGCCGCATTGGCAAAAGACTCAACAGTTGCCTGGATTTCCCCACGGGTCATCATATCCGGTCCTTCAAAATGCAAGGAGGGCAACCAACCTGATGGATCGGGTTTGGCTATACCGACATGCCAGAGCTGCGGCCCCATTACTCCCTTATGCTGATGAACCAGGCGAATCACCCGCTCCCAGCCTTCTAATGCCTCAGCATAAAAGTTTGGGATATCCTTAAAATGCTTGGCGGCCGGTCTTTCGATAGCCGTACTTTCAGACAGGATCAGCCCCGCGTCCATCGCGCGCCTGGAATAATACTCGGCTACATCAACTGACGGTATGCCATCGGGGGAATGCTTCCGGGTCATTGGAGGCATAACGATCCTGTTCTTCAGGGTTAAGTTTTTATAAACAAACGGGCTGAAAAGTGGCTGGATATTCATGAGACTGCGATGTTGTTTCTTTTCTATTTGATTTTCCTGCGACCCATCATTCAAAGCGAATACCATATCACAAGAACCTGAAAGTCAAAATATTACATACAACCGCACAGGTAATTTCCTCACGCCATTTCAAGAAACGGAACCCAATTGTTGAAATATCACTTATATATCATTAAATGAAGAAATAGTCTTTCTACCAACCCGGATTCCCACCATTCAACTGTTGAGATTTCTATCCGGCAAGTGCTGTTTCCATTACCATCTCAAAAGCTGCCGGCACTGTATCGAAACCGCCGCGAAATTTACTGTTGAGATTTCAATTTCCAATCGCCATTCGGCGGGATAGCATAAATCGTCACCATCGAAAACACAACAAATGCACTCATAATCAAATAATTGACACATGGCACTTAGTATGCCTGCTTCAAGTATGGATAAACGACTCAAAGTAACACCGCTGATTACAGCTATGGCCGGTAATGTTTACGGAGCCGCCGAAGCTACCGCAGCCGGGAAAACCAATAACCCCGACGGGCTGCTGATCATTGCCGTACTGATCATTTTAGGGCTGGCAGGAACCATCGGACTGCTGATCTATGCGCTGACACGTATCGCCGGGAAAGCGCGCCCGCGCTTCACCAAGAACTCACTCAATCATTTAACATAATACCTTAACATACATGGAAAGAAAACCTTCATGCAATCTCAATCCCTGAGTGCTCGAGTCAACAGTATCAAATTAGGCAATGCGTTCGGTGAAAAATTAAGGAGAACCATTTTTGATTGAACATTGTGTTAAAAGACTTTACAACCCATCCTCCCCCCCACTTGGAGAAAGCGCATTTAACTGCATTTTTAGCCCGGTTGAAAACACACCGCTGAAAACAGGGAGGCGATCAAGGCATCCGACCAAGCAATTGGCGAGATTCTGCAGTCAGACATCATCGTCATCGGAGCTCGTTAAGAGATAACGCGCTGCACAAAGAGATTGATAGTATAGAGGTATGATGCACATAAAAAGAAGGGCTGAAAAACCCTCCTTTTTTATTGTTATTTTAAATGCGCCCGTAACATCCAGGCCATTTTTTCGTGCGTTTCGGCCAGGCCGGTCATGTAGTCGCTGGTGCCCATATCGTGGAGTTTGTCAGCGGTGTAGTCGATCTTACCGCGTAGGTTGATTATCAGGCTTTCATGGTCTTTTAACAATTCATGAATAAAACCATCGCCTGTATTCTTTTCATGCAGTTGTTCGCTAAGGCGGGTCAGATCCAAAAAGCTTTTTAAGCTGGCTGGAGCATAATGCCCCAAGGTACGGATGCGCTCCGCCACGCTATCTAATATTTCATCCAATTGTTGGTATTGTGATTCAAAGAATAAGTGCTTACTATGAAAGTCCGGCCCCTCCACGTTCCAGTGGGCGTTGCGGGTTTTGGTGTACAGCAGGTATTCATCTGCCAGGACGCTATTCAGGGCGTGGGCTGCTTTTTCGAGGTTCTCGGCCGACAGGCCAATTGTTGGTTCCATATTTTATTGAATTAATGGTGAATATATGTTAGTTGCGGTTCAGGCGTCTGTCTATTAACATGCTGAAAAACGACATCCAATCCTTCGTTGTCGATGGCATATTCCCTGCCATGGTATATTTTTTTAAAATGGATAACGCTTCAGCATGGTATCCAGGCTACCTCCATTATCACCATATTAAAAATGATCGCTATCGGTCATAACAAGTTGACGATTTTCTTTGGCTGTTTTAAACAGATGACGCCGGTATTAAAATCAAGGTTTTCTTGCGGGCCCGGGTCGATAGCCGAAATGTGGTGGATATCCTTTATTAAGTGTTTCACGGGCTTTGGCTGAGTTTGAATGCCATCGTTTAAAGATATCGGGCCGGCAGCCTGCACAGCCAATTGTTACGATGCATAAGCGTAATAATAGAATTCCTCCAAAAATCAGGATCGCGGTTTTAAATGAGCATGCCATTATTTTATGAGATTAACTGGGGGTGAAAAGGTGCCTGTGATGATCTGATAAACCGTGATGATAAAAATGTAGATGATTACCAGTGTGGTTACAGCCAACAGGATACCTGCCAATAACTGGTGCACCAAACCTGTATGCGCACCTGCGTAGATCAGGGAGGTAACAGTTACCGCCGTCAGGGGGAAACTTACCGACCACCAGGAGACCTTGAATGGACAGACTTTCGGAATCAGCATGATCTTGCTGCCAAACAAAACCAGCAGGAATAAATTAAAATAAAAAAGGACGCCTGAAAACAGGTCGAGGTTTCCCGTCAGGCCGTGGTATACTGAAAATGCCAGAGCCAAAGGCCCTGTCAGGATCATGAGGGTAGGTTGCACAGCCTCGGGTAAAGGAACCTGAAACAACAACCTGGAGAAGATAATGGTCAGCAGGATTATAGAAAAAAATATCCCGATACTAAAGGCGATCAGCGAAATTTCATGCGCTGAGGGTACCGCAAGTTTATAGCCCACAATAGGGATATCCAGCGTACCGACCACCGGAAGGACCCATGAGGGGTTCGCGGTTTGCGGTTGTTGTTGATGGTCGAACCATTTTCGCAAAACATACCAGGCAAAACAAAACATCATCAGTGCGCCGATACACCATAGGGCCGTAGCGAATGCCGGGAAATAAGGTAATATAACCCCGGGTAACAGTAGCAGGCACACGATAAATGTGGCAAAAAAACAAACGGCCACCGGATCTTGCATTTCCTGGTAAATAAGTGATGGAAACCTGATTATTTTGACGGTATAAGTTATGGTCAGGGCAATAAAAGCTAATACAGCTATCAGACCTATAGCTTCCGGTAACCAATGGTTCAGCGCCCAGTGATCTGCCGCCATCCGCCAAGCAAAACATAAGCCGGTCAATCCCATAACGCCACCAAACAGGCTCACCGGTAAAAACTCAAGAAAGCGAATTCGTGGTGAAGCAGTGCTATTCATCATTTGATAATTAAATGGTAAATCTGAAGCGTAAGCATAGCCTAATGTCGGAACCAGACTATGCCTACGCTGAACATTGATTAAACAAACAGGCACTTCCTGGCTTTGACAGGGATCTTGTTGATTCGCTCAATCTTCTTCCATCAGCCAATAATTTCCGGTTCTCACAGCCATATGCGCTTTTGGAAAGGAACCTCAAGCCGCCTTGCGGCCATTTGGGAAAGTGTCGCGATTTCGGCACTCCTCAATCTTGCTGAAGCACCGGATATGATTGGGAATCCCAGCTATTGCATATATCCTCGCCTACCTGCATTTTTTTTACGGTGGTCTTCGGTGAAAACGGTTGTTATGGCCCTTTGTCACATGGTCTTTTCTGGTTTGGTCATTACTTTATGTTGTTCTTGGCTAAGAACCGGTCGATATTCTTGGCCATCTCAAAACCGTATTCCTCCAGTGCAAAGTGCCCGGTCGGCAAAAGATGTACTTCGATATTTTTCAGATCTCTTTTATAAGGTCCTGCACCCGAGGCCGGGAAAATATAATCGTTCTTTCCCCACAGGATAATGGTTGGTGGCTGGTATTTCCTGAAGTATGCCTGCCATGAAGGATAAAGTGGTGGATTGCTACCATATGAATAAAAGAGTGCCAGTTGTATATCCACATTTCCAGGGCGGTCCATACCAGCTTGGTCGATGATCCAATTGTCGGGACTGATCTTTGTTGTATCTCCCACGCCGTTCATATACTGCCATTTGGTAGCGGTTATAGTTAATATTTTTTTCATCCCGTTGATGGCATCCTCATTTTTAGGATCCTTCCAGAGCGCGCGGAATGGTTTCCAAAAATCTTCCAATCCTTCATCGTAGGCGTTACCATTTTGAATGATCAGCGCCTGCACTTTTTCTGGGTGCATGACTGCCAGCCGATAACCAATAGGAGCACCATAGTCCATTACGTAAAGGCTGTATTTATTTAGGCCTTTGGCGATGGCGAACAGGTCAACGATCTTTGCAAGATGGTCGAAGGTGTAATCAAATTCAGTTACCAAAGGCATAGAACTGGCACCATAACCTGGATAATCCGGGGCGATCAGGTGGTATTTGTCCTGAAGGGCCAGCATGAGGTTGCGAAACATGTGCGATGAAGTTGGAAACCCATGCAGTAAGAGCAACGTAGGTTTATCGGGCGAGCCCGCTTCCCTGTAAAAAATATTCAGGCCTTCGATCTTTACCGTGCCATACCTGACACCCGTAATGTTCGGGATTTGCGCGCTTACCAGGTTTACCGATAGTAAAATCGCCAATAGCATCATTAATTTCGTTTTCATGATTTTCTTTTTTGTAATAGTGTACGGATATAAATGTGATTAAATAGCCAGCTGTCACCATTCTCCGGTTAACAGCAATGGAGAACAGGTGAACATTCCCTGTTAAAGAATTTTGATGCCAAAATACAAATCGCTGTAAAATAACAAGTTACGCAAAGCTTGAATTCTTAGCGGATGCGACATATCAAGATTTAATCCGATAATCTTGAAATAACAACAATTCATCGCGAACGAAATAAAGTCAGCCGGGGCAATGAATGAACGTCAGCTAAATGACCATCAAATCAGGTTGTCCAATCGGGTTTTTAATAGCTTACCCTCAGGGCGGACCTGACGCAAGTCAGGGCGATAACCTGTTCTGTTTTCACCTTGATATTTAAACAATAACTGGATTATTATTGACATACCGTGACCAAATTTCAAGAAATAACACCATAACTAACTGAAATACAAACATATAAAAGCTGGCGTTTCATTTGAATAATTACGACTAAATGAATTCAATCAGTAACCATTCTTAATTTAATTAAAATGAAAACAAACCAATTGATCCGATGGTCAAGATTCATGATCCTGGCGGCAGCTATGTTTTGCAGCCTTGCCATTTCCAGCCCGGCGGGGGCACAGGAGACGCCAGTTAGAAATGTGGTAATCGTACATGGCGCGCTTGCCGATGGTTCCGGCTGGCAGGGCGTATTTAAAGTGCTCTCCCAAAAAGGGTACAACGTAACTGTCGTGCAAAACCCATGTACTTCTCTGAAGGAAGATGTGGATGCTACCAATTTCGCTATAGACAAAATGGATGGGCCGGTCGTTCTTGTCGGGCATTCCTGGGCGGGAACAGTGATTACCCAGGCGGGTGTTAATCCTAAAGTGGTTGCCCTGGTATATGTTAATGCGTTCCAGCCGGATATCGGTGAAAATACGGTGACCTGGGCCGGTAGCTTGCCTCCAAAGCCTGAAAATGGTTTGCTGCCGCCGGATGAAAAGGGGAATGTCTATTATGATAAGGCAAAATTCCATGCCGGTTTTTGTGCCGACGTATCTAAAGAACTGGCAGATTTTATGTTTGCTTCGCAGGGATTTATTCCCGCTGCGGCATTCGGAACTCCGGTAACAGAAGCCGCGTGGAAAACAAAACCCACATTTGGCATATCCTCCACCGGTGATAAAAGCATCAATCCGGAAATTACCATGAACATGTACAAAAGGTCAAAAAGCATTATTACGCAAATGGCTGGAAGCCATGTTGTATTTATAACACATCCGAAAGAAGTTGCGGCGGTAATTATTGCGGCAGCTGAAAAGGGTGGGACTCAATAGCCAGGCTATTGTAAAACCCCTACTAAGCATTAATTCACAGAACAGCACAGAGGGGCCTTTTCAAGTATAATTATCAATAAAGCAAATCACATTATTAGTACTTAAATTATGGAAAATACTCGGCGAGCAAATAAATTACTGGAGCCATTTGATCTCCACGGCCTTAAATTACCAAACAGGGTGGTCATGGCTTCTATGACCCGGGGAAGGGCCGCTAATATAGACCTCGCACCGGGTAAAATACAGGCCGCTTACTATGCGCAAAGGGCTTCCGCGGGCCTGATCATGGCAGAGGGGACGTGGGTAAACGAAATGTCTGTAGGCTTCATAAACGTACCCGGCCTATATACAGACAAACAGGTTGAGGGTTGGAGCCTGGTAACAGAGTCAGTCCACAAAAATGGTGGAAGGATTTTTGCCCAGTTAGGGCATGCCGGCGTCCTGTCCCACCCCGACCACCTAAATGGCTTGTTACCTGTAGGGCCTTCTGCTGTTAATCCCAAAAAGGTGGTATTTACAACTCAGGGCCCATCGGATTCAATCACCCCACGAGAATTGTCAGTTCATGAAATTAAAGAAACCGTTAACGATTATAAAAAAGCGGCGGCTAATGCAAAATTAGCCGGTTTTGATGGGGTGGAGATACATGTTCAGAATCCGTCGTTGATAAGCCAGTTTTTAAGTGACGCGCTAAATCACAGAACAGACGAATATGGCGGCAGTATTCCTAATAAAGCCCGTTTCTTTTTTGAGATTCTCGATAGTGTTTTGGAAGTCTGGGGCAGCGGAAAAGTAAGTGTAAAATTTAACCCTTACCTAAAATATCAGACAGACAAGGACGAATGGGATGATTCGCTTCCTACTTATGAATATCTCGCCGACCAGTTAAATAATTATCCATTAGCATTTTTGCAACTGCTGGACTATGCGGAAGAAGGGCTCGATCCCAAAGTACACGCCAGCCGGAATTTATTTGGAAACTTTCGTAAGATCTACAAAGGCACCATAGTAGCAAATGGTGGGTTTACATTTGAAAAAGCTAACGCCATCATTGAAAAGGGAGATGCCGATCTGGTCTCTTTTGGAGTGCTCTATATTGCAAACCCTGATCTGGTGGAAAGGATTGCCGCGAATGCTCCTTTAAATGCCAGCCAGGCGGAAACATTTTATTTTGGTGCAGAAGGGGGATATCTGGATTACCCAACGCTCAGGGAACAAAGCAATAAGATATAAAAAGGTTGATCCAGATTATAAAAACGGTTTAAACGAGCTAAAAATAAATTCCGGTTAGCCGGTCATTTATAAGAAAGATTTTGGATCATGAACGGATTTTTTGGCCCGTTTACTATTACTAACAATACTAATGATTAGCTGCAATTCGACATACCACAGCCACTGACCCTATCATTAAAAAACATGAATTATGAAAGCGCTGATCTATCGTCATAAAAACACAATGGAAAATTTCGGCCTCGAACTGGCAGATGTACCTGAACCGGAGCTCAGAGATACCGACCTGTTAATCGAATTAGTTGCGATAGGTATCAATCCGGGTGACACACAAATCCGGCAAAATACGGAGCCTGAGCCGGGCGGGTACATTATTCTCGGTTACGAATTTTCGGGAATTGTTAAGAAAGCAGGGCGACACACAAAAGGGTTCCAAGCAGGTGACCGGGTATTTGGCATTGGGGATTTCATGCGGAACGGTGCCTACGCTGAGCAAATGGCCGTTGATTACCGGAATGTGAATACATTTCCCTCCGGTTCACCTTTTGATCATGCCGCAGCTGTTCCCCTGGTTACGCTAACGGCCTGGCAGTCTATTTTCAGAGTTAACGGTCAGTTGCCCGAAGACGTCAAAAATATCATGATCGTTGGTGCGGCCGGCGGTGTTGGCTCAATGGCTCTCCAACTGTTAAAAGCTCGATCGTCAGTACGGATCATTGCAACGGCGTCCAGACCAGAATCTTCAGCCTGGTGCAGAAAAATGGGCGCTGACGAGGTGATCAACCATCACGAAGAAATCCTGCCACAGTTGCGGGCCATCGGTTTGGAGGAAGTAGACATGGTTTTTTCAGTTAACGGATTGAAAGACAGCATTCGCTGGGTTCCGGAAGTAATCAGGCCCTATGGCTATTTTGCAATTATCGATTTGCAAGGCGCAGTGGACCTTGGCAAACTGATGCAAAAATCTGTTACTATTTTCCTTGAAATGGTTTTTACAAGAAGTATCTATCATTATCAGTCCGAACTACCGGCCAAAGTGCTTGCAGAACTCATTGAATTAGTAAAGGCCGGGAAAATTAGCGCCCCGGGAACAACAATTTTCAGAGGGCTGACTGTGGAAAATATGAAAGAAGCGCACGCGATGATTGAAAATGGAAATGTGATCGGCAAAATCGTGTTGATGGTAGCGGAATAACTTCTTATCATTAAAGGCGTCAAGGCAATGCGTTCCCGTATTTGATCAGGAAGGCATTGCTTTAAAATTTCAGTTATTTACTCAGGATCAGCTTCATGAGGTATTGCGATAGCACCATTGTACCCGGCTCCCGGATAATCAGTATATCCCTTCTCTTCTCCTGTATAATAGGTGTCCGGATTACTCTCAGACAGCGGTAGTTGATATTTAAAGCGCTCTACCAGATCCGGGTTAGCAATAAATAATTGCCCAAAAGATATCAAATCGGCTTTGCCATCTTTCAGGATCATATTACCGCTCTGTTGCGTAAAACCCAAGTTAGCCACTAGCCTACCACTGTAATGATGACGGAAATGGCTGAAATAATCGTCTTGCAATGCAGCTACAGGTGTCCCTGTTAAGTCTTGTGCGGGTCCGGTGATGTGCAGGAAGGCAAGATTGTAATCGTTCAGCTTTTTCAAAATGTACTGGAACATTGGGATTGTTTCTTCATCAGGGGTCACAATGCCTACATGGGTATACAAAACCGGTGTAAACTTAATTGATACCCGGGCGCTATCCCAAACTTCTATGATCGCGTCCAGAATTTCAAAAATAATGCGTGCGCGGTTTTCGATGCTACCTCCATACTCATCCCTACGCTGATTAGTAGCTAAGCTTAAAAATTGCGGAATTAACATACCTGCCTGCGCATGTATTTCTACACCGTCGAACCCGGCATCCTTAGCATTTTGGGCAGCTTGTTTGTAATCCTGTATCGTTTGCTTTATTTCAGCAATGGTAAATTCCCGAGGTGTAAGTGTAGCCTTAAATCCTTCAGGCGTATAACACTGTGATTGCGGGTTAATTGCGGAAGGACCTGCAGGCAATTCGCCACCGAAGAAATCAGGATGGGAAGCAGAACCTATATGACCAAGCTGCGAAAAAATCAAACCGCCATGCTCATGTACGGCTTTAGTGATCAGCTTCCATCCTGCGATTTGGTTTTGCGTATAGATACCCGGTACATTAATAAAGCCAATAGCTTTCGAACTTACCCAGGTGCCTTCGGTTATGATTAAACCAGCTGATGCCCGCTGTGCATAGTATTCTGCCATAAGAGGAGTAGGTACTAAGCCGGCGTTGGTGGCACGCCCACGTGTCATTGGTGCCATCACTACCCGGTTTTTTAATTTTAAATCGCCCAATGGATATTCCTCTAATAGAGGTTGTGCTGTATTTTTCATTTCTATTTTTTAGCAAACCTCAGGAATGTGCGGCGATAACACAATATGGGGTAAACAAATGGCATAGGGATAAATTTATCCCTTATAACGAATTGAAATACAATGCCTACCTTTGTGTTAAGGTTAAACCAACATATGTACGAAAGAAAGATTCCACTCACCATCGATTGCGGCCTGCACCTGACAAAAGAGGTGCTGAACGGCAAATGGAAGCCTGCGCTACTGAACGCTATTTCCATGGATGTAAAACGTCCCAGCGAGATCCTGCGCCTACTATCAGGCGCGACCCGCAGGGTGTTGAACGTACAACTCAAAGAGTTGGAAGAGCATGGCATGATAGAAAAAAAGATCTATCCGCAATTACCGCCGAAGGTGGAGTATTCGTTAACGGAGATAGGTTGGTCATTAATGCCTATCATCGATGCGATGAACCAGTGGGGTGATACCAACAGGCAGTTCCTGGAGACCGTAATAGAGCAAACCCCCAAAACAGCCCAGGTTTCAAAATCGCCCTGCCACATTTACCGGCATATGCATGTAGCGCGTAAATCGGATGAGGTTGCTGTATAAGTGAAAAGGCTATTTGTAATAATTAAACAGGCAAACAGAAAAAGAAAGTGGAGCCTTTATTTGCTTCGCTTTTGAACCAGATCGTACCCTCGTGTTCATCGATGATATTTTTACAGAGGTACAGGCCGATCCCGTAACCGGTTATTGCCTTTTCCAGTTTATTAGCCACACGGTAATATTTATCAAAGATCTTGCAGTGTTCATTATTCGGAATTCCGATGCCATGGTCTTTAACGGATACCTGCAACCGGCCTCCTGACATTTTACAGCTGATCACAATAGCGTCAGGTTCGGGAGAATACTTTATGGCATTGATCAGCAGATTATTCACCACCTCCCCTATCCTGTCCCTGTCCGCCTGTATCATAATACCCGGAGCCGGCCGCAGGATAAGTTGATGTTCAGGATGTTTGATTTGGACCTCATCTACTACCTCCCTTAAAAGAGCCTGAATATTAAAAGCTGTTTTGGTGATGGGCATCCGGCCGGTTTGCGAATTCGGGCCTTTCAGAAAATAATCCAGCAGATTATTCGCTTTATCAACCATATCGTTGGCGCTGGTTAAAAATTTGACGATCTGTAAATCGTCCATTTTGAGCGCGATGGCGCGGCTTAGCTGTACATATAGCTTAATGGATGATAAAGGCGATTTCATTTCATGGCTGATCAGCGACAATAATTCCCGGCGACTGTTCTCCAAATTCCTGTTGGCGCTGACATCTGCCAGCGTTCCGTAAAGTTTGGTGGCCTTACTGTCAAATCCCGACACGCTAATGCCGGTAATCGCTAACCACCGTTGCTGAACAGCGGAACCGGAAAGGAGCGGAAATTGGTAATCCAGCGACCCGCCTTTTTCCCAGACAGCCCTGATCGCATGAAATATGGCGGGGACCTCGTCCCGGGGCAACAATCCGAGCACGAGATCCATTGAAGCAACCTGCGATTCAGGAATGCCAATGAGCTTTTTACATCGTTTGCATATCTTTAAAACTTTGCTTTCAAAGTCATAGCTCCAGATTCCCAATCCTGCCGATTCAAAAGCATAATCCGCATGCATGGCCATGATCGCATAACGATGTGTTATCCGACCTTTCTTTATCCGGTTATTTTGCATGAGCGGTTCCTCCTCTATCACTTTGATAGTGTTGCTGCCGGAGTTATTAAAATGAGGCATGATCAAGGTGGTGGTATGAGTGGTCTGAAATCCGTGCGTGCCTTATCGGCAGGTATGCCGGCATTATTTATCCTTCCATTGCGGCGCTATAAACGCCGCGGTTAGCGCTGCAATTCAGGGCAGCCCTTTTAACCAGCTCCTGTTGCGCGGCAGGAACATTACTTGTCTCACCTTTCCAGCATTCAAGCGCAGGCTGTTGTAAAGCCCGTGAATAGGAATAGGTGAGTTTCCAGGGCATAGAATGTTTAAACCTTTTATGCATGACATTTAAACGCGCTGTTGCCTGTTCAGGCGATTGTCCTCCGGATAAAAATGCAATACCCGGTACAATAGCCGGTACGGTTTCTAACAGGCAAAGAACGGTTGTATCGGCTATTGTTATCATGTCCGATTGATCAACAGAGGTAAGTCCGGGCAATATCATGTTAGGTTTTAAGAGTATCCCTTGCAGGTTTACACGGTGCTTATATAACTCTTCAAAGAGGAAATTTAAAGTTCGACGGGTAAACCTTTCACTGATATACAAGTTATGGTCCCCCGTCATAAGCACTTCCGGTTCAACGACAGGTACCAGGCCGACTTCCTGACAAAGTGCGGCATAGCGCGCTAACAAGTGGCAATTCGTATATATAGAAGAAGAGGAAGGCAGGTCACCTCCTATAGTGATCACCGCACGCCATTTTGCGAAGCGGGCTCCCAACCGGTAATATTCCGCTAACCTCTCACGCAAACCATCCAATCCTTCCGTCACCCTTTCGCTGGGAAAAGCTGCCAGGGGAACGGTGCCCAGGTCTACCTTTATACCCGGTACAATACCTTTTTCCAGGAGCACATCAATGAATAATTTGCCGTCTGTTACCTGCTGATGAATTGTTTCATCAAAAAGTATGGCACCGCTGATATATTCATCCAAATGCGGTGCTGTTACGATCAATTCCCTGTAACGCCGCCTCATTTCCAATGTCTGAGGGATCCCGAGCGCTTCAAACCTTTTATTACAGGAGGCAATGCTTTCGTCCATGGCAAGAATACCTTTATCCCCTGCCAGTAGTTTACTAATCGTTTTTTGTAATACCTGAATGTCCATTGACTTAAATTATAGCTACTGATATGATGAGTTAATTGGCTAAGGCTAACGAAAACAACATGCCACAATACAAAGCATTGATAATTAATTTTTTATAAAACAACCAATGACCAGACAGATTGCGATATTTCAAGAAATCCTGCTTTTTAATGAAATAACATCAAGATAAATAGTGCTCTTCCGGCCCGGTTTCCGCGTCCCCTGGTTTCCCTACCGCCATAAACTATGGCCACCAAATCCTTCGAAACCTTGCTATTTCAAGTTTTGGTAACAAAATGACGAAATGCCGCATCCATAGAGAATCAAATAAACATACAAACAGTTCAATATCAGCAAATTAACAACTGGCATCAATATTACTTCAAGCTATCCGCCGTATCAGGCAGCGATCTTTTGATCAGCGGGGACAACTTTACGTTCAACAAGTTTTATTGAAGAAAATATGAAAACTATTAAAGTACCTACACGGGATGAGGTAAAACCGGAATCGCAGTTATTATTTGACCAGGTCACCAAACACCTGGGGATGCTGCCCAATTTATACGCAACTATGGGTTATTCTCCAGGCACTTTGAAAGGTTACCTGCAGTTTGAGGCAGCTATGGTTGGCGGCGTATTCACTGTCAAGGAAAAGGAGGCGATCAATCTGGTGGTATCGGAAATAAACAATTGTAACTATTGTCTTGCGGCTCATACAATGATCGCCAAAAGCAAGGGCTACTCCCATGATGAAACCATCGGTATCAGGAAAGGTTATTCCGCCGAAAATAAACTGGATGCTGTTGTCAAATTAGCGAAAAGCATTACGGAAAATCGTGGTGAGCCGGATGCGCAACTGCTGGAGGCTTTTTTTGAGGCAGGTTATCGGGAAGACGCTTTGGTCGAACTCATCGGATTGATCACCGCTAAGATTTTCACCAATTATCTATATGCGATAACAGGTGTGCCGCTGGATTTTCCAAAAGCGGTCAGCCTGGAAAATGCCTGATCAAGTGAGCTATTCTCAGGGGTATCGATTGGATACGAAATTTTAAACCAATATTTATGAGCGCGATAACAAAATATGCTTATTCAACCATCTCCTGCGAAGAGGATAAGCTTAAACTGGGAAACCAGTTTTTATTAGCCTTCAGGGATCGTGACTGGAATCTGCTGAGGTCTATCATTACGGAGGATTGCACCTGGTGTTTGCCGGGTGAAGGGGAACTGGCCGGTGAATCAGAAGGTGCCGATGAGGTAATTGACAAAGCGAAGCAATTTGCAAAAAAGCTCAGCCTGGAACTGGATCATATACAATATAGCCTGAATTGTGTGGCCCTGGCTATCCAAAACCGTTCCCTTAGTAAAGAACCAACTGCTGATGAACATATCGCCACGGTGAACACCATACGTGATGGCAGGATCTCGGGCATCTATACCTTTTTCTCGGATGTACCGGGTATGCGTACCTATTTCGACGGAGTAGCGCATTAGGGCGCTGAAAATGATTAAATATTCACCTATATTTTTAAAACCCATATCATGGATTCAAATCAAAACAACATCAGCCGACGTAATTTTTTAGGCACCGCCGGTATGTTAACCGCTGGCGCATTATTAGCTCCCAAATTTTTATTCAGCCAGGCAAAAGCTGAAGGTCCCGTGGAGATCATCATTAAGGCCGCTGCCACTGCCAAGATCAATGTGACCAAGCTAAGAGGTAATATCTTTATGTTAGAAGGTTCAGGGGGCAATATAGCCGTTTTGAACGGCCCCGAAGGTAAGTTATTAGTAGACGGCGGTATAGGTGTTTCCAAACCACACGTACTGGCGGCGCTTAATTCCATCAGCAACCAACCGATCAAAGTGCTGATCAACAGTCACTGGCATTTCGATCATACCAGCGGCAATGAATGGCTGCATCAAGCAGGTGCCACTATCATTGCGCAGGACATTACCCGTGAACATTTAACCAGAAGTATCCACCAGGAAGACTGGAATTACACTTTTGCACCCCTGCCAAAAGCGGGCCTGCCAACCGTGCTGTTTAAAAAAGAGCACACCCACCATTTCAATGGCGAAAAAATCCATGTCGAAACCTATCGGCCGGCGCACACGGACTGTGATTCATCTATTTATTTCCCCAACGCCGACATTTTGCATGTGGCAGATACCTTTTGGAATGCCTATTATCCTATGATAGATTATTCAACCGGTGGAAGTATTGACGGAATGATCACTGCAGCCGCGCGTAACGTTGCCAGGACAACCAATCACACCGTAGTCATTCCGGGGCACGGCGCTATAGGTAACCGCGCTCAGCTGATCGAGTTTCATGATATGCTGGCAACAATCCGCGAACGCGTGAGCAAATTAAAAAATCAGGGTAAGACCCTGAATGAGGTCATTGCCGCCAAACCGACTGCTTCGTATGATCAAAAGTTTGGTGGCTTTGTGATCAAGGGCGACTTCTTTACCAAACTGGTTTATAAGGGCGTATAAAACTGGCTTAATGCGCATTGGTTATACCGGCCGGGGCTTAACTTCCTGGTCGGTCATTAAGCGTATCAAACGATTGCTTTCACCCGTTGTCAGCTAATTTATGATGGAAAAATTAAAAAAATGGCCGCTTTGGCCGGCATTGGTAAATGCAAAATGCCCACGTTGCAGAAGGGGTGATATGTTTGCAAACCAAATGTACGGGTTCCATGGCCAGGTCATGTTAAAAAAATGCAGTCATTGTGATCTGACCTATGAGATAGAGCCCGGTTATTTTTATGTCGCCATGCTTATTAGCTATGCGATGAATGTAGCCGAAATGGTCACGCTGGCCGTTGCAATTTCTGTACTGACCGGTAGTCAGAATCCCTGGCTGTACGTCATCATCATTTTATCGATAGCCTTAATGCTATCTCCCTTTAATTTCAGATATTCCAGGATCATCCTTTTATACTGGCTCACCCCGGGGTTAAGCTACCGGCCTGAAATGAGCGCGGATAACTGGCTTCAGCATGATTCGAACATTGCGCGTTCATAATTAACCCATGGCCAAAAAATCAAAAAAAGATGAAACATTCAATTATAAAATTTATCGCGGGCCTCGATCAGGCAGGGAAAAATTTGACCAGACTCGCCATAGTCATTATCTTTTTATGGATTGGCGGCTTGAAATTTTTTACTTATGAGGCTGATGGTATCGTTCCATTCGTCGCCAATAGTCCTTTCATGTCCTTTTTTTATAAAAATCCGTCGGAATATAAAAAACACCTGAACAAGGAAGGGGAATTAATCGCAACTAACCATCTTTGGCAAACCGATAACAGAACTTACTTATTCTCGAAGGGTTTAGGCATCTTTCTGGTCCTGATGGCTGTACTGGTAGCTTTGTATAAAGTGGCCCCGATCTCCAGTATGATCGCCAGCATGCTGATTATTTTATTGACGGCCGGCACCTTGTCATTTTTGATTACAACCCCCGAATCATGGGTACCCCGTTTGGGAGATGCGGATTGGGGCTTTCCTTTCTTATCAGCCAGGGGCAGGTTGGTTTTAAAGGACATTGCAATCATGGGCGGCGCTATGATAACCATGAGTGAATCGGCCGTGTTGTACCTGCGCCGCCTTAAATAACCAAATCTTATGCAGAAAAACCATATTACGGACAATGCCCGCCGTTGTTTTTTACATCAGGCCACGTTTGCCTGGCTCTGCCTTTATTTACCCACAAATATTACGAAAATGTCAGACCCAAAGGGCGTCATTATTGACGTCAGCCACTTTTCAGTTGATTTAACCGTTCAACGCTTAATTGAGTTATTAAAAAATAAAGGTGCAAAAATCTATACGGTTATCGATCAGCGGGAGGAGCTGAGCCACGCTGGCCTCCAGATTCCGCCGATGAAGTTCGTGTTATTCGGCAATCCCAAAACCGGCGGCCCGGTGATGATGGCCAATCCTGTTGCAGGTTTAGACCTACCATTAAAAGTCCTGGTTTGGGCCGATGAAAAAAACGTCGTCAGGGCTGCCTATCATGATCCGGCTTATCTGAAAGAGCGTTATAGTTTAAGCCCGCAGCTGGTAGGGATGCTGAATCTTGAACCCCTGCTAAAAGCGGTTTTGAAGGCTTAATTATCCGTCAAGATGCCCTAAACGTTTTCCGGCCCATTCTGTAATATTTCCCGTAAGCAATGAAATTAGTGATATATCCACAATGCGATCGCGCGGTTAGTGACATATCACTAAAGACGCTGACAACAAAAGCCATAACACATTGATTATCAAATAAAAATGCATGGCATTCGGTTTGCAATCTGTTTTGTGGTCACCTGACGCCTAACAGACAGACGTTTAGTTTTAATCACAATTCAAAACGCACCCATATGCCTGACACCGACAACGTAATTTCAGCTTACCCTTCAAAGATCAAAGATCTTTCTACGCTGTTTAATGAACATTTTGAATGCATAGACGGACTTGCCGAAAAATTCAAGGCGGCCTTAAAAGAGCACATCGTTTCAGATTTTTTTCAGGGTGATGAAGATGAGAAAACTATTCTGCTCGATCTGAGCAACCAAATAGCTGCTATAAAAAATAAAGACGACCTGTTCGGAGTTGTTCATGCAAGTTTAGAAACCTTATTTAATGTCCAGGGATTTGCGATCATCGTTGTCAATAAGACAAATAATATTCACCGTGTTTATGAATTCGGCCAGGAAACCTACCACCCAAACGGAAAGAGCTTAAACGACACGGCATTTGAAACCGTGTCTATTTCCAAATCTGTCTTAATGCAATTGGCCGCTATCAGCGGACCGGTTGTCATCGAACTGGCCGAAGCGATTGACTTGTTTCCGGATATGGCCTATTTACATACCTGCAAGAATAAGGGCGTGGATAAATTCGCTGTTATTACCCTGGAAGCAGCCGGCGATATCTTAGGGTATCTGTTATTAACAACGGAATTACTTGCTACCGAGGCATTGCGGATCAATCTTTTAGCGGGTGTTTGCTCGCAATTGTCCATCGCGCTTTCTAACATCATCCTAATCGAGGAAGTTTTGCGCTGGAGGAATGAAATGGAACTTTTATTGTCCGTCAATACAGCTATCGCCTCTGTCAGAAGTACGGAAGAACTGGCAAAGGTAATCAAGGATCAACTCAAGCAATTATTAGGATGCAGCCATACACTGATCGCCGTCCGAGATGCCAATAAACATACTGTCAGCGCATTTCTGCTGGATGAAGATGCCAGAGCCAAAGCTCATCCTGCCTATTCTGATGCTAAAGATGGTCAATATCCCTTAAATGACAGCGTGTTACAACAAGCGATGAATTCGGATCTGCCGGTATGGTTTGACCTTGATGAACTGGTATCACAGCCCGATGTACCGCTTTACATAAAGATCAATCATGAAAGTGGGCTGAAAGAGTTAATAATCTGCCGGTTTTCTAAAGGTGAAGATGTTTTCGGCTTTTGGCTGTTATACTTTGAAGAAAAACAACTGATCACGGAAAGTAAACTGAAACTCATACAAAGTTTGTCCTATCAGCTTTGCATTTCGGTTGCCAATATTATTGCCAACCAGGAGATAGATCGTTATAAGCGGCAGCTTGAAGAGGAAACTATTTATTTAAAGGAAGAGATAGAGGTGAATCAAAACTACGCAGAAATTATCGGCGAAAGCCCGGCAATGCAAAGGACCTTCCGGCTTGTGACACAGGTCTCCCGATCTGACAGCACCGTGCTGATACTGGGAGAAACAGGAACCGGCAAAGAATTGATCGCACGTGCTATTCACAACAATTCTCCCCGGAAAAATAAATTGATGGTCAAAGTCAATTGCGCGGCGCTACCTGCTAATCTGATCGAAAGTGAGCTTTTTGGACATGAAAAAGGCAGTTTTACAGGGGCTACTGAACGGAGGCTCGGTAAGTTCGAACTGGCCAACAACGGCACCTTGTTTTTAGATGAGATCGGCGAAATGCCATTGGAACTTCAAGTGAAGCTTTTACGCGCCTTGCAGGAAAAGGAGATCGAACGCGTTGGCGGGCGGGGCACGATCAAAGTGGATGTGAGGATTATCGCGGCGACAAACCGGGATCTTGAAAAAGAGGTGGACGAGGGACGGTTCAGGAGCGACCTCTATTACCGTCTGAATATATTCCCGATTCACCTGCCTGCGTTAAGAGACCGCAAGGAAGATATTCCGATGCTGGCTACCCATTTCATACACCGCTATTCGAAAAAAACAGGCAGGCAAATTACTACCCTCGGTAATAAGGCGCTGCAAGACATGATGCATTATAGCTGGCCGGGAAATATCCGGGAGTTGGAGCACTTGATCGAACGCAGCATTTTATTGTCGAGCGGCGATGCGCTGAAACAAATTCATTTACCAACTACCAAACCCGGCCATATAATCACCACCACTAATTGGGAGGTCCCGTTAAAGACAATTGATGAAAACGAGTGCGAGCACATTTTAAGGATCTTAAAGTATTGTCAGGGCAGGATATCCGGCCAGGGAGGTGCGGCCGATATACTGGGCGTACCGGCAAGTACGCTAAATTCTAAGATCAAACGGTTGGGAATCAAAAAAGAACATCTGGTTTAGTCCTTACATAATTAACTCAACTGCTGGATTAACTATGAAAATATTCTCCGCCATCATTGCCTTTTTGATAGTCCATTCCTGTCAGGGGCAAGATATTACCCATAATATTTCAAGGCATCAGGTGGATTCCGTAAAGCAGCATTTAGCCGGAAACAAAGCCGATACCGTCCGGATTAATGCGATGCTAACTTTAGCATCATTTAACATTTTAAAGCCCGGCGAATATAAGGCCGACCTCGACACTGCAGATTGGTATCTGTCAATGGCGGAAAAGTTAAACCTGGGAACGGCCCTACCACAACTTCAAGGAAAAATCTATTTAGTTAAAGCAAGCTTATTTCGCGAGAGTGGTAACAGAGCTGAAGGTAAAGCCGCAGCAAAAAAGGCGATTTTAATATTGAAACTAACCGATGACAAAAAGGACCTCGGGCTGGCTTACTACGAATTGGCACAATATTATAATTTCAATAATCCCATCGAACTACCTGAGAAGATCAATTTAACAGAGCTTGCAACGTCCACATTTGAACAATCAGGAAATGTAGAATTAAAGGCGTTCTGCCTTAAATTGCTGGCTGATTTGTATAACTACAATGACGATAGTTACAAAGCGTTAAAAGCGATCAACACATCGCTGAAGGCTTACCAATCCATTGGTCATAAAGAAATCCAGGGGGTCTATGATCAGCTCGGTTCGATCTACTATGTAAAGGCTGATTTTATTCAGGCCCTGAAATATGAACTGGCGGCCATCCAAACAGCACTCGGTGTGCGGGATACAACGATGCAGGTATGCGAGATTAATAATAATATAGGGTTGATCTATACCAAGCTGGAAGATAACGAAAAAGCAATTGTTTACTTCAAGAGCGCACTTGTAATTGCGGAAAAATATAATGACAACCCCAGCATTGCATTATTGATACATAATACAGTAAATAGCTATATTTTTCTTAAAAGAGCGTCCAATGCCTTAGAGTTTATTAAAAGCGTTCCGCAAAAATATATCGGATCGACGGGTATGTCGATTAATTATTATATCCCGAGAGCATATATTAATATTTATACAAGCCTTAAGGAGTTTAATGTCGCAAAGGTTTACGCAGATCAGTTACACGACATTTTGCGGCATAATAAATTCGGAGTTCACGACAAGAGTAATATTTACACCGCGCTGATACGCTATTACATCGCTTCAAAACAATATACCCGGGCTCAAAAATATTTAAATAAAAATGATACTCTTCTACAAAGTGTAAAAGACCCTAACACTATCTCCCGTAATTATGACCTGTGGGTGAGCCTGGACACCTCGCGGGGATACTATAGGGCTGCATACAACCATTTATTGTCTAAGAACAAATTGAATGACGCTGTTCTTAATGAAAATAAAATCAGGCAATTAAAGCAGATCACAGCTTTTTACGAAAGTGAAGAAAAGGAAAACGCTATACAATTACTGAAGGCCCAAAACAGGCTTCAGCAAAATAGAATTGTTCATGGCGAAACGATCCGAAAGTGGGCTATCGCCCTCGTTGCACTATTAATTGTCCTCCTTGCAGTAGGAATTGACCGCTATCGCGTTAAACGACGAATCAACAGACTTCTAGAGGCGCAGCAAGTTAAGATCAAATCAGACAACAATACCCTGGTGCTTGAAAAAAATGACCTTTTGATCGAAAAGGATGATTTGCTGACTCAGAAAGAATGGTTGCTGTCAGAGATTCATCACCGGGTAAGAAATAACCTTCATACAGTGGTTTCCTTATTGGAATCCCAAGCGATTTTTCTGAAAAACGATGCCCTGAAAGCGATCGAGAAAAGCCAGCACCGTATTTATGCCATGTCGTTGATCCATCAAAAGATATACAGCGATGAGCACCTGAAAGCGGTTGATATTTCGGCATTTATCCCTGAACTGGCCCGTTACCTGACCGATAGTTACAGAACGTACTATGAGATACTTTTTAAGTTAGCAATTGATCCGGTAAAAGTTAGTGTCGCCCAATCGATCCCCTTAGCCCTCATTATCAATGAAATTATAACCAATGCCATTGTGCATGCCTTTCATAAAAAGGCATCAGGGATTATTTCGATCAGAATGCATCAAACTGATAATCTGGTGACGTTAGTCATTGCCGATAATGGCGTAGGAATAGACCCGGGTAAATGCAGCCATCCCCCGGACACCCTGGGAATGGTACTGATCAACGGATTAAGCGAAGATATCCATGCAGAAATCAACATAAAAAATGATCACGGAACAAGTATCACCCTGGTTTTTCCTACTGAAATAGTACTTGAGCAGAAGGGCGATAATTATTCCTGAAATAGCAAGCCTAAATAACCAGAATGAATAGTTTCTAAACCTCGTTTCGCTACTAATCCTTTAAATTTTAAACTCGGTTAAATGAAAATAAGTAAAATTTTTATCTGTTGGATAATCTCACAATTGTTGTTGGTTTCCGCGTATGGACAGGATGTTACCGGCAATTTAACAGCAAATGAGGCAAATCATTTATTATTATTATTAAAGAAGAGTCCGCAGGACAGCGCAAAATTCAATTTGCTATTGCAACTCGCTCAATATAACATCCTAAAGCCAGGCGAATTAAAGGTGGATCTGGATAACGCTGCAGATTTTATCAACCAAGCGAAAAGATTGAATAAAAGACTTTTGAATGACGAGTCGGAAGGTTACATATTACTTGTTCAATCCATGCTTGTCAAAGAACGTGGTGATAAGAAAAGAGGACTAGAATTGGCTGAACAGGCTGTATCACGCCTAAAAAAAGTTAGTTTTAGCCATCATCTTGGTGATGCCTATATAGAACTTTCTACGTACTACACTTATTTTATTCAAGAGCAACTGAATAAAAAGATACAAATAGTGGAACTTGGCGTGAGTGCACTAAAGCGTGAGGGCAAAATTTTAAAATTAGCTTACAGCCAGCAACTACTCGCAGACCTTTATACTAACAACGCTGCTCAGGCGAAAGCCTTAGGTGTCCTAAACTCTTCACTTGCCAATTATAAAGCTGTTCACTATAAATCACTACAAGGTGTATATATAATTTATTCAACTGCCTATTCTCTGATGTCCGACTACAAAATGTCATTGAAATATGGCCTGCTGGCATTAAGGACAGCCGAAGAACTCCAGGACACCACAATGCAACGTTGCGAGATCAATAATATATTAGGAGTAATATTGGTTAAGATGAAGGAGTACGAAAAATCTATTGAGTATTTTAAAAATGCTTTACAGATAGCAGAACGATATGATGATCGAAACAGTATTCTGTTGGTCATTTCTAACACAGTAACAGCTTACAATAGTTTAAAGAAATATAAAGAATCATTGCATTTTATCAAAGGTATTCCATTAAGGTATTTAAATACTAAAGATCCGGCATTTTCATCAGTCATATCCTATATCTATTGTAGTATCTATATATCGCTAAAGCTTTATCCGGAGGCCAAACCTTACGCGGAACGCCTCTCCCTAATTGTCACAAACCAACCCAATATGATTGCCAATATCAATAATGCATATTTAGTATTGATAAAATATTATACGGCGACAAAACAATACAGCGCTGCGCGTAAATATTTAAATTCAGGAATGGCTAAAATAAAAAGCAACGGAGGTGAAGTCCCCTTACAAATGCAGCGATATTACGGGTTATCGTTTAAGTTAGACTCAGCAGTTGGTAATTACAAATCGGCGATCGAAAATATATTAAAGTTCAATAAGTTGAAAGATTCGATCTTCAATCAAACTAAAACAAAACAACTTAAGCAACTAGAAATTGAATACGAAACGGAAAAAAAAGCTAGTGAAATCAAGATTCTTCATCAGAAAGCTGTAATTCAACAGGAAGCATATCAAAAGGTAAGCCTGCTTAAAAATATTACGCTCGGCGGTATCTTAGTCTTGTTTGCATTTATATGCCTGCTCTACCGGCAATACAGATCAAAGCAAAAAAGTAACCGGATTGTTAATTTGAAAAATTTCCAAATTAGTGAAAAGAATAAGTTACTTGAGCATCTTCTGAAAGAAAAAGAATGGCTCTTAAAAGAAGTGCACCACCGGGTAAAAAACAATCTTCATACCGTAATTTGTTTATTAGAATCTCAAGCCCTTTACCTGGAGAATGATGCCTTGAAAGCCATTGAAAACAGCCAGCACCGGATCTATGCGATGTCGCTGATCCATCAAAAACTCTACCAGGCAGAGGACGTAAAAACCATAGATATGTCAATCTATTTGCCGGAATTTATTCAGTACCTGAATGAAAGTTTTGGCACCCAAAGACAAGTACGCTTTCATCTGGAGATCGAACCGATTCAGTTGGGCGTGTCACAGGCGATCCCATTGGCGCTGATCATTAACGAGGCGGTGACCAACTCGATCAAGTATGCTTTCACTCCTGATGTAATCGGCATAATCTCAGTTTCCATGAGCCAACACGGGCAAGAGATCACTCTGATTGTGGCTGATAACGGGATAGGGTTAGATCCCACCATTACTAATATGCCTTCGGAGTCATTGGGCCTGAAATTAATGAACGGATTAAGCGAAGATATAAATGCTCATATCTTCTTCGAAAATTACAATGGGACAAGGATAACGATCTTATTTAACGTCGACCCGCTCAATAATGAACATCATTTTTCAGGAACCTTAAATCAGGAATAAGCATGAAAAACTGTTGGGTATGGCCAACAGTTGGAATACGAACCCTTAAAAAAATAGATGTGCGGACGGAGAAGTGTAATGCGTTAAAATGTGAATAAACAGTTATATTTAACATAAATCAACCACGTAAAAATTTCAGGTTCAATTGGTTAATAAAACAATCTCTAAATTTTATGCCAAAATAAGTTGAGGATAAGCGAAAGGAATAGAAACAGGATTTGAGAAAAATACTTTTGCGGTGACGGTGGATACCGGATTAGGATGAACGATATGATATTAAATAATTAGGGTGAATATGAAAAGACCAATTTTTACCTTCTTCATGTTGTTATTTACCATAATCGCGCGTGGCCAGTATTTTTCCCGGCATGATGCAGACTCTATACGTGCAACGCTTATAAATATAAAAGCAAATAATAGCAGGATCCATTCACTGCTCAACTTAGCTAATTATAATATTACGAAAGCTGGCGAATATAAGGCCGATCTTGATAGCGCTGCGGAATTTATCAGGCAGGCTGATGCATTGAACAGGCAGCCGAGGTCGAACCATTTTTTTGGTTATTCAAACCTCCTGAAAGCAAAAATGTATAATGAATACGGCCAAAAAGCTATTGCAAAAAGTTACGCGGAACAGGCGACCACTATTTTAAGTGGTCCTGAAGACAAATTCTACCTGTTCATCGCATGCATCGAATTAACCAAGTACTATAACGTTACCGACGCCGCTCAATTAAAAACGGTTGATAGTTTAATAAACAAAGCGTTTATGCTGCAGTGGCAAAGTTTGGCTGATCAGAAAGAAACGGCTTACGGCATCGTTGAGTTTGCTAATATCTTTATACCCCGCTACAGTATTTTCAGCAAATCGTGGCAAGAAAGTTTTCTGAATAAGATGGCTGCGCTTGCCAGGCGTGTGGGCGATAAGGCCGACGAGTTATGGGCGCGACAGCAAGTATCCCAGATGCATATGAGTGATGGCAGAGTTGCCCTTGCAGAAAAAGAGGTGCTGGAGATATTGAAAGGTTACCAGGCAATACACCACCCTGATGTTTATTTCACCTATGATCTGCTGTGCCTGGTGTACATGAATAAAAGGGATTACCACAAAGCCCTTTACTATGCCTATGAAACAATAAAAAGCCCCGATGCAAAAAAAGACACGGCTGCTTTGATCAATTATTTCGCAAGATTCACAACGATTTATTCAGCTTTGGACAATCAGATTGAAGGTGTCAAATGGCTGAGAAAAATGCAGGAACTTGCCATCGCCGCCAGGCAAATACACTGGATTTATGAGACCGAACGCCAATTAAGTGCGTTCCAGATCAAGAATGGCAAAGCGGAAGATGCCCTGAAACACGTACTTTTCCTTAAAAGAAAATATCCGCCGACAACTAATGAGGACAAAAAGCTGGTAGCCGCAATTATGGGTAAATGCTTTGCGGCAAAGAAAAACTACGCGTTGGCAGAGAAATATTTTATGGAGGTTGTCAGATTATACAAACTCCAGATAAAAAACAAGGAAGCGCAAAATGGCTATTTGTTTGACTATAGCATAGCCATGTTCTATTTAGATTGGAAGCATTACACCCAGGCGGAAAAATATTTCAAACAAGTATTGTATGGCGACCCGGGCGTAAATACCAACCCTTCTTATAAAAACTTGTTCAAAGGCTTGTTTAAGGTTGATTCTGCTGCGGGAAGGTTTTCTTCAGCTATAAACTATTTACAACGTTATCAACGCCTTAATGACTCTGCATTTAATATTGCCAAAAACAGACAGGTTGAGGAGCTGGAAATAAATTATGATACCGAACAAAAGAAAAAAGACATCAAACTATTGCAGGAAAAAGCAAAATTGCAGCAGGCGATCTTGAAACATGCTGAAAATACGAAAAATTGGATCATAGCGGCTGCCGGAATACTTTTGTTGCTGCTGGGTACCATTTACAATATGTACTTACAAAAGCAAAAAAGCAATAACTTGATAACCTATAAAAATAACCTTTTGCAGCATCTGCTGACGGAAAAGGAATGGCTTTTAAAAGAAGTCCATCACCGGGTTAAAAACAATTTGCACACCGTAATATGTCTATTGGAGTCTCAAGCAGTTTACCTGGAAAATGACGCTTTGAAAGCTATTGAAAGCAGTCAGCACCGAATCTACGCCATGTCACTGATCCACCAAAAGCTTTACCAATCGGATGACATCAAGACTATTGATATGTCATTATACCTGCCAGAATTTGTCCAATACCTGAATGATAGTTTTGGCACTCAGCGACAAGTGCGTTTCCAACTGGATATAGAACCAATCCAGTTGGGCGTATCACAAGCTATCCCGCTGGCGTTGATTATCAACGAGGCTGTGACCAATTCAATCAAGTATGCTTTCGCTCCTGATACAATTGGTATCATATCCATATCCATGAACCAACGAGGGCAGGATATCTCGCTGATCATTGCGGATAATGGCATCGGTTTGAACCCCATTTTGGTCAACATGCCGTTAGAATCCCTTGGCTTAAAATTGATGAACGGACTTAGCGAAGATATCAACGCACGGATCAAGATCGAAAATAATCAAGGCACAAGAATAAGCATTGTATTTAATATCGACCAACTTCAGACGGTATGAAATATTTTAGGAATATTTAATAAGGAATTAAGCACAAGAAGCGCTATTAAATTTAATAATAATCCTTTAAACATCGAGTCAGCATTACAAACACATAGTTACCCGATAGATTCATAGTGACCTGAACAAATACACTTGTATGCACTTTAATTACGCTAATGAAAATCCAATTGAAAACTAAAATATTAATCGTTGAGGACCAGTTCATAGAAGCCAACAATATGCAGGGCATACTGGAACGTGCAGGCTACAAGGTTACCGGTATCGCGCGCTCTGTACCTGTAGCCTTAAAGGCGATCGAAAAAGAAAAGCCGGATATGGTCATGCTCGATATTCTGTTGCAAGGTACGTTAACGGGTATCGACCTGGCTGCACAACTCCGGGCGATGAATATCGCCTTTGTATACTTGTCGGCAAATTCCAATAAACAAATTCTGGATGCAGCCAAGGCCACCAAGCCCTATGGCTTCCTGGTTAAACCATTCCGGGCGAAGGATGTATTGGTTATGCTCGATGTAGCCTGGTACCTGCATAGCCAGGCCGGGGAAGAAGTGAAAAACAGGGAGGCTTATCTAAAAAGTGGAGAGCATGCTGCCGCAGGTGATCTAAAAAGTATCATCGGCAACAGCCCGGTGATGTTGGAGATCCTGAATAATGTCAAGATCGTCAGCCAGACAGATACTGCTGTTTTGATCCTGGGGGAAAGCGGCACCGGCAAGGAGTTGATCGCACAAGGCATCCACCGCCTGTCTAACAGAAAAAACAAACCTTTAATCGTTGTCAATTGCGGTGCTTTGCCGGCCAATCTAATCGAATCCGAGCTTTTCGGGCATGAAAAAGGCTCATTTACAGGGGCATTTAATAAGCGTGTCGGCAAGTTTGAACAAGCGGACGGGGGAACGATATTTTTGGACGAGATAGGGGAATTGCCGCTGGATCTGCAAGTCAAATTTTTACGGGTATTGCAGGAAAAGGAGATCGAGCGGATTGGGGGTAATGCCAAAAAAGTAGATGTGCGCATCATCGCGGCTACCAATCGCAACCTGGAGGAAGAGATCAGCGCTGGCCGTTTCCGGCTTGACCTGTACTACCGACTTAATATTTTCCCGATCCTTTTACCACCGTTACGTGAAAGGCATAATGATATCCTCCTGCTGGCCGACTATTTCCTGAAAAAATATGCCGATAAGCAGGGCAAAACAATCACCGGATTTTCAGATGAGGTGATCAGCATCATGCGCAAGTATAGCTGGCCGGGAAATGTACGGGAGCTGGAGAATATGATGGAAAGAAGTGTTTTGTTATCAATGGGAACGCTAATTAATACGTTAGTCCTGCCTAAAGATAAAGGCGCTCCTATCATAGATATCGAAGAAGATAAAGTGAAAACAATGGAGGAAAATGAACGCGACCACATTCTGGCTACGCTGGCCAAATGCGACTGGAAAGTTTACGGCGAAGGCGGTGCAGCAGAGCTTTTAAATATCAATGTATCCACGCTTAACTCCCGGATGAAAAAATTGGGGATTGATAAGAAACGTTATCATTGATAAGGCCAATTGGATTAACTCCCTGTTATCAAGTAACTGAATTAAAGTAAGCTTATCTGCAGTATGCCGCTGTCAGGAATAATGATGTCAGTTTAATCGGTCTAAAGCAGCCAGCCTGTAATTGTTTTTCACGGAGGCAATACTTATGATGGTAAACGCAGCAGGCAGAGCATTGTCCCATTGCAACCAGCGCATTTCCTAAAATACCTGAACAGGTCTTTGACGGACCGAGGATCTCCTTGTGGCCTGTAGCATCAGTGATATGCATAATAACCAGCTTGAATTTACCACTACAAATCCTAAACCCGTGATGGCGATGCCTGTTCGCCCCCGGCACGAATCTACATTGACCGGCTAAATAATCCGGGGTACCGGTCAAAGACGTTTAAGCTATGCATTTTTTTACCTTGTTTCTGATTTTTATGATCCACTCACAAATAATTAAAACCATCCTCGTTCGTAAGTAACCCGCTGTATGAATGTTCCCCCCTACCCTCTCTGAGCCAGCGACATATCGGATCTATATGGTTTAACCTTGAAATTTACACATGTTTAAGGAAACCAGTTTTGTAATTCTCTTAAAATACCTGTTACAAAAGGCAGTGCAAAAAGTATCCACAGGGACCGAATACCCGGTATGAACATGATATTTAAACAAAAACCTTCATATAGGTGATATATCGCAACCTGCCGCCGCCTCCATAAGTTATAAAATACTGTTAATCAATCGATTTAAATATGGCATCACATTGGTTTAATGAAACCGGCCATTACCGCTGCGTGAGTCTTAACAGCCGGTTATCCCTCCTACGGTAAGCCGAAAATCATTATTAATTAAAAAAAACAAAAAGATGGACACACAAAAAAATGAAGGTAAAGTCATCATACCACCATTTGCAGAAGACCCGATGTTGTCGGTTGAAGTCAGAGAATTTTTAAAGGCGCTTAATGCACCCGGGGGCGTGCCGCTCGAATCACTTCCTCCTTTAGAGGCGCGCAAAGTGCTCGAGGGAGCTCAGTTGTCCGTAGAGGTGGATATGTCCGCCGTAGATGAGTCGGAGCATACAGTCAACGCCGACGGTTTCGAGATCGTGCTGAACATCGTGCGGCCCCAAGGTGTCGACAAAACATTGCCGGTTTTTATCTTTATTCACGGCGGCGGCTGGGTGTTAGGAGACTATCCGACCCATAAAAGAATGGTACGCGACCTGGTAGTACTTTCAGGGACAGCGGGCGTTTTTGTCAATTATACCCGGACCCCCGATGCGGTTTACCCGCGGGCCATAAATGAGATTTTTGCCGCAGTTAAATGGGTGGCAGCCAACGGTTCCGAGATCAATGTCGATGGAACACGGCTGGCGGTTGTCGGCAACAGCGTTGGTGGTAATATGACGGCGGTAACCGCCCTGAAAGCTAAAGCAAACGGCGGGCCGGAAATTAAGTTGCAGATCATGATGTGGCCCATTGTAGATGCAAATTTCGAAACCTATTCATATCAGCGGTACGGCGAAGATCGGTTTTTAACTACGTCATTAATGAAATGGATGTACGATATGTATATCTCTGATCCTGAAAAAAGGAAGGATATCTATGCTTCGCCCTTGCAGGCCACCAAAGAAGAATTGACCGGTTTACCGCCTGCACTTATTCAGGTAGCAGAAAACGATGTTTTAAGAGATGAAGGAGAATCTTATGGCAGAAAACTGGATGAGGCCGGTGTGCGTACGACTGTAGTCCGTTATAACGGCGTGATTCATGATTTTGGGTTATTGAATCCGCTGGCTACCATCCATCCGACACGCTCTTTATTTGCACAGGCCGCGGCTGAACTTAAAAAACACTTGATGTAGATCAGGTGAATAAAACAACCAAGGAATGAATTTAACTTCGAAAAACACAAGAATATGAAAAATCAAAACAAAAATACATTTACAGCAGCCATCAATTGGTTTACCGGTATCCTGCTGCTGATGTTGGCCGGCAGCTTAAATACGCAGGCCCAGGTAAAGGATTATGCCACGGACGAACACCTGAGCCCGGCAGTTAAAACTTTCCTGAAAACTTTAAACACCGGTGGCCCGGGTTTGGAAACACTTAGCCCTGTGAAGGCACGTCAGGTGTTGGTCGACGTTCAGAGCGCCTATAAGGTCGATCTGTCCGGTATTAATGTATCCGAAAAAACGATTAGCAGCGGAGGTTATAAAATCAAGCTGAACATCGTGCGTCCGGCGGGATTAAAAGGCGTGTTGCCCGTATTTATTTATATCCACGGTGGCGGCTGGGTTTTAGGTGATTTTCCTACTCACGAGCGCATGGTAAGGGATCTGGCTGTGCTTTCAGGTTGTGTGGGCGTATTCGTCAATTATACCAGGACACCTGATGCCGTTTTCCCTACGCAGATCAATGAGATCTATGCTGCCACCAAATGGGTTGCAGAGCACGGGAGCGAAATCAATGTGAATGGTAAAAAACTGGCTGTGGTAGGCAATAGTGTTGGCGGTAATATGACGGCCGTAACCGCGCTTAAAGCGAAAGAGAACAAAGGGCCGCACATCAGCCTGCAGATCATGATGTGGCCTATATTGGATGCAAACTTCGAAACCGAATCCTACAAATTATATGGCGACCAAAGGTTCCTGACCACGCCTTTGATGAAATGGATGTATGATATGTATATCCCTGACGCAGGGAAGCGTACAAACATTTATGCTTCACCACTGCAGGCAACTCACGAACAGTTGAAGGGCTTACCACCTGCTTTGATCCAGGTTGCTGAAAACGATGTATTAAGAGACGAGGGAGAGGCATACGGCAGGAAATTGGAGCAGGCAGGGGTCATTGTTACCGCTGTACGTTACAATGGGGTGATCCATGATTTCGGTTTACTGAATGGCCTGGCGACTATACCACAAACCCGTTCTCTGTTTGTACAGGCGGCCGCTGAAATGAAGAAATATCTGAAATAGTTTTAAATCACCTATTTTGTATTAAATGCGAATGGAAGCTAAGGCACAAATACCATCGACCCAGGAAGTGATCAATGGATTTTTTCAGAGTGCGGCCCAACTTGATGCAGAAGCCGCGGCTTCGTTTTTTGACGAAGAGCCTGATTATTACATAGCAAAATCTCCCTTTATGCCCTGGACCGGTAAGCGCAACAAACGCCCGGAAGTGGCTGTCGCACTAAAACAGCTTTTTGATGCGCACGTACCGGGGGAAGAAAGCTTTACTATCGACCATCTTTTTTTTGATGGCCAGGAAGCCGCCCTCTTTGCCGTCGCAAGCCGGGTAGTTAAAGACACCAGGAAAAAATATTCAGCTAAGATCTGCATGCGCTTTACCGTAGTGGATGGCCTGATAACCAGGTTCCTCATCCTGGAGGATTCACGCGAGATTGAAAAGGCTTTCAATAAGGATACCGGCTACTGTTAATCCTAAACTTGAATTAAGCAATAATAACGGGCCTGGACTTCAGGTCCGTTACCTATACATTTACTGCACCTGTTTCGGGAATAAAGGAATCCATTAAAGGATCGATTTCAAATTCAATCCTGATCGTAGTTCCGTTTTCATTGGAGATTGAGATGTCTCCCTGTATGTCTTCCGTCAATCCTTTCAGTAGTTTGAGGCCCAGGGAACTTGAAGCGTAATTAATTTTCTCTGTACTTATCCCAATGCCATTATCAGCGATGATCAGTTGAACTTTCTGTTCAATATTTTTCATCGTAATCTTTATCATGCCTTTTCTACTTTTCGGAAATGCGTATTTAATTGAATTGGTTACTGCTTCGTTGATGATCAGTGATAAAGGGACAGCATAAGATACGCCTAGCTTTATCTGCTCAATGGCCAGTTCAAAATAGACCTGATTTCCAGTCCCGATGCTATCGTTGAGATAACCAACAAATTCCGGAAGGTACGTTGACATGTCCACGGTTTTGATATCTTCAGACTGGTATAGTTTCTGATGGATGAGTGACATCGCGTAAATCCGGTGCTGGCTGTTTTCAATGGCCTTCAACGCATCCTTTTCCAAATAGGCGGCCTGTGATTCCAGCAGGCAAATTACTGTGTGGAGGTTGTTTTTCACCCGGTGATGCACCTCTTTTAAAAGCCACTCTTTCGACTTTAATAATTCGTCTTTTTCATTGATCGCTTGTTGCAACTGATTGTTCTTTTTGTCCATTAGCCGCTTTTGCTTATTTTTAATATGATAGCGGTTATACAACATTCCAATGACCAACAACGATATAACTAAACCGATAATTATGAATTTTCTGATGGTATTCGCTTGTTGGATTTGCAGGGCATTTTTGGCCTGTAGTAGCTGAAGGTCTTTTTCCTTTTTCGTCATCAGCAATTGTAATTTCAGTCCCGCAAGGTTTTTCATATCCATGGAATCAACCTGGGCCTGATTATAGCGGATATACTCTTGTAAATGCCTGGCCGCCGACTCATAATTTCCACGGACAGAATCAATTTTATAAAGGAATATATGAATGTCTGCCAACGTGGCTATTTCATCCGTTTTTGGACCGGGAATTTTCAGGGCCTGCTGAAAGTACCCTTCTGCTTTATCGTACTTTTTCGTATCAAAATAGAAACGGCCTATTTTAAATTTCACGTACGCAGCACGGAAATCTTTGGTGATCATCGTGTTTTTGTCACTCAATTCATCTGCAATCAAGTAATTTTTTTCGGCTTCAGGGTATCTCTTTAAACTTTGGTAGTTTTCGGCAAGTGACATATACAAAAAGATTTTGTCCCTGGTATTACCTGGTACGTTTTTTTTGAGCGTGCTTTGCAAAAGGCCGATTGCCACGGTCGATTTACCCATTTGATTGTAGTTTTCCGCCAGGTTGAAAAGGATCGGAAAGACATCAGGATTTCGCGTTCTGTTGAATTCCTCTAACGCTTTACCGAGCCAGTAATTGGCGAATGGATAGGAAGCAGCTTTGGGTCCGTAAGTCGTATGGCCGACCCTCGCATAAAAATAAGCCAATCCTAAACTATCCCGTGTTGCAAGGGAAGACTTGACCGCCTTTAAAGCGTACTCCAAATCTTTACTGGCAGCATTTGTCGTCGCGGAGATCAGTGAAATAATATCATAAGTATAATGGACAAAAGGAAAATCGAGAGTCTTTTGAATCTGAAGCGCACTGATTGCGGCAGCTTCCGCCACTTTCATGTTTTTCATTAAAAAGTTCAAATAGGACAGGTTTAGCAAAGTATTTACTTGTTTTGCAGGCTGATTGAGCTGTTGATATAGTTCATTGGCCTTGCTAATGCTGGTTACTTTGAGTAAAATGGTGGCCGCGGACGGCGGGATGTAGCTACCTTGGTAATCCCACGCCTTCGCTTCCATTACTTTATCCTTCGTCTTTTTGCAGTTATCAAAAATTTGTGCGAAGCAATCTGTTCCTTTTTTTACCTCGTTAGCTTTGAAGTAGTTTTTACCCAATAAGCAAAGCGTCTGATTGGTCCAGAATGTCGAGTACAGTTCCGCACTTTGCTGCCGGGCCTGCAACAAAAAATGCTGCGCTCTTTCCCGGTCACTTTGATGGTATCCCGGTTGGAATGCATAATAGGCACCTAACAAAACCAGTAGTTGAACACGATCAATTCCCTTAAGAGTGGCAAGCCTTTTTTCGGCAATAGCGGGCTCCCGGGTATCTATCCATTTATTATCGGATTGAACAAGCGCATTGCCGAAATTATCGGTAATGACTGTCCAGCGGCTTAAACGATCTTTTTGGCTTACCAGCAGAAGGCTGCTATCCTGATCAACTTGGCCCTCCTTAACAACAGTATAATAATTCAGGCTCAATTGCAGTAAGAGCTGCTGTTTCTCCTGGCTTAATTTGCTCATTTGCGCGTTTGACGGAACAGTAAGCCAGAATAAAAAGTATAAGAATATTACTGTTTTTGCCATGATTTCAGCGCTATAGGAGTGATTAATCGCACGCCATGTATAGCTGAGCCCACTAATAATAAAAGGGGACGGAAGAATCTAACCTGCGATATTAATCGAATCTAAAATAAATTTAGATGACTAACAAATTGCAATCATTTTAAAGCACTAAAAATCAAGTTATTATTATTGGCTCCTAATTCAAGATATTCAGCCCTCTTAAAATGTAATATCAGGAAGCCAGGCTGTTCATAACCGTATCTATTTCAAATTCAATCAGAATTCTGGTTCCGTTGTCATTGGTAATACCTATCGTTCCCTGGATATCTTCGGTCAATCCCCGAAGTAACTTCAATCCCAGGGAATTTGACGGGGACTCGATTTTTGCAGGACTAATTCCAACCCCATTATCTGCAATGATGAGTCTGATAATTAAACCGGTTCTATACATATAGACAGTAATTTTGCCCGCCCTGTTATCAGGGAAGGCGTATTTAAGGGCATTGGTAACGGCTTCATTAATAATCAGGGATAAAGGTACTGCATAGGAAACACCCAATTTTATTGGTTCGATATTTAATTCAAACAGAATTTGGCTCCCAGTTCCGAAACTATCCTTAAGGTAGCCGATGAATTCGGGCAGATAGATGCCCATGTCAATCGTTTTGATATCCTCAGACTGATAAAGTTTCTGGTGGATCAGCGACATGGCGTAAATCCGGTGCTGGCTGTTTTCAATCGCTTTCAAAGCATCATTTTCCAGATAAACGGCCTGCGACTCCAACAGGCAAATCACCGTATGCAGGTTGTTTTTTACCCGGTGATGTACCTCTTTTAACAACCATTCCTTTTCCGTCAGCAAATGTTGCAGTAAATCATTTTTCTGAGAAATCACCTGATTGTTCTTTTTACGTTGCGCACTTTGCCGGTACAATAAGAAGGCGATAAAAAGTGTCAAAAGGATCCCTCCTATCGTTACATTTTTTACCAGCGTCAGGCGTTGCATATCGCCTTTTTCCAATGCTGCCTTCTGATTTAGCATTTTGATCTGATCTTCTTTTTTCTTCGTCTCATATTTAACATCGAAATCTTGCATATCGTGCTCTCTTTTTTCGGTTAAATACAAGTTATCAAGCGCTTTATTTTTACTCAGGTGGGTCAACGCGGACCGGTAATTGCCGGCAGCAGAGTCTACTTTATAAGCTAAATATTCTAAATTACTGCGTCGGGACAGTGGAAGTTTCTGCTTTACAGTTTTAAAAATACGGTCAAGATAGGGCTTTGCCTTAGCATAAGATCTCGTCTCCACATAAAACTGCGCCATTTCGAAATGATCGTTTTGAAATGCCTGTTTTTTTTTAAATAAATAATTATAAGACTTGAGCAAATATTTTTCCGCCTGGCTGTTATCGATCTTTTGATAACACCTTCCAAGTTCCTGTTCATATCTTGCGGCTTCTGCCGCGTCGTCCGCCGGGAACTCCCTGATGCTTTTTTGCAAAAAAGCAAGCGCTTCACGATCTCTTTTCTTATAACGAAGCATGCTGGAAATGACAGTTACCGTTTCCGGGATCTTGTTGCCAAACATACTCGGGTGAATTTTCATCTGTGTAATAGCGAGCTTTAAAAAGTCGATGCTTTTTTGCTGTTGTTTCGCATTGGCGTAAAATCGTGATAAGGCAGAATAACAATCTGCCAGTGCCAGCGGATCTTTATTTTTTTTCTCCAACTCAAATGATTTTTGAGCAAGTTCAAAGCCTTTCTCATAAAGACCATTGTCCATATAAAAGATATACATAGGTAAATAGATGTACTCCAGGTACGGGTAATGCACCTGGTTACACTCATTTATGATATCGTTATAATCTTTTTCAATTCCAGGATAGTTGCCATAATGCCTGTAATGCGTCAGGATTGTCCTGGCGATGATCTCCTTTACTTTCTGGTGCAGGCTTTTTGATGAATCCCTGGCTTGCTCTGCATATTTTAATGCATTTTTATAGTAATTGTCCGTTATATCATCGGCGGCATAAAAACTTTTATAACTCAACGCAAGTAATAAGTTAATCCTTGTCGTATCGGTAACTGTGGGCAATAAATGTTCAGCTTCTGTTACTTTACCTTTGTCGCTTAATATTTCCGCCATTCGGACCTGGGCCTTTCCAAAACCCGGCCGATAATTAATTTTCGCAGACAACTGCCTGGCCTGGTCTGCATAACGCGTGGCTGTATTTAAATCTGCGTCTTTCCTTTGCTGTTTATTATAATAAAGGTTGCTGAGATCTAAAAGTATGTTAACCCGGTCACTATCCGCTTTACTCTTTTTTAACCCTGTCAATAATTCAGCTCCTCTATTCGCAGGAACAGGTCTTGGAAACCCATAGTATTGTGCTCTGGTTATAAAAGGGCATAAAATAAAGAAAATCAGAAATGGCACAGCTGTCACGCAGCTGTATAAAATACGATTATTCCCTGATGTTTTGATGGTGCAAATCATTGGCGAATGGATTCTGCTAACTATCCAGTGAGCTATTTTCCAGTTACAACAAGCAATGCGTATATGAACAAAAACGAGGACAGATCTTTAGGGCATTATAGATGGTTTCTGATCGAGAATGTAGCTGATCCTTTTTTCAGGATGTGAGATACCGGGTTTGAACCTGAGTGTTTTACCCTCGAAAAGAGCATAGGTTATTTCCCCCTTTTTTCTATCGGCTGTTACCATCTCCACCGAAAGTAATGTTCCGGGGATCTTATTTCCATACCAGTAGCGATTGGATTGCTGCTGCCACGTAACCAGGGCCATTACTAATCCCGGTGCATGCAGCGGATCACTGGTTTTCGCAGCATTTAGTGCGATATCATTGCCGTAAACTGTTGCCATGGTAGCTTTTTTTTTGTCTATCAGCGTGCTGATCACTTTAAATCCTTGTTTGGAGAAATTAAAGTCAACAGGAAGCGAGGCTTCCACATTAACGGGTTCGTCAGCGATCGTAGGACCGGCACAGGCTGCCAATATTAGCGAATAAGCGGACAGTACCAAATAGGTTTTGATTTTCATGGCGTTAATGTTTAATAGGGATGGTAAATACATAATCTTCATCTTTCATGGGGCGGTGGCAATTGATACATTCTGAAGCGAATGAGATAGTCTTGCCATACGGTACCATCTTGAGTGTTTTAAACCGGGCAAAACCCCAACCGCCTGTAGATCTGTATTTTTTCGTATTCTTAATCATCAGATCCAACTGGACAAATGCACCGGTGCGGGTGTTCCCGGCTGTATCTATGATCTGTGTCCACAAGGCTTTGGCGATCCGCGTCCCGTCCGGCCAGGGCCGCGTATGATTGTTTTTTACCGCCTGTACGGCAATGTCATTCCCAAAAATGACCCGCATAGTTCCGCTCTCAAAACGATCACTGGTACTCAGCGGTTGCCAGTTCTTATAATCCGGGTCGTAGGAGATGCCGTTTAAAGCCACGGGTAAGGCTGTTATTTTTTGATCACCCCGAATCCATCGTTGGTATTGCAGGGCATCAGCATTGACTTTCGCGGTATCGGATGGTTTATGATCGACCAAACCCGCTAAGTAGTTTTTTAATGTGGCGACATCAGCAGCCGATACTTTTGCTGATGGATGAATAAATGTATAATTCGGGCGAGGCATAGCCCCCAGCGCAGCATGATTGATCGCTTCCCATAATTTTGTCTTTTGCTCGGCGGGCGTTAATTTATCCCATTCCGAAAAATTAAGGTGTGCCCTCGCCGTATTGATGTGCCTGGCCACCAGCCAGTAAACAGGGACGATCTGATCGGCCCAGCCTAATTCTGTTTCGTTGGAATGACAGTCGTAACAGGCCCTTTTGAAGATAGCCTTGACATTGGCCGGAACGGGAATATCCCCCGTCACGGGTCGTTTTTTTATTTCGGGGCGTAGAAACTGGATAGAGATAAAGATGATCAGTAAAATCAGCCCGATACTCACGAAAGTCTCTTTTTTAAATAGGCTCATGGTTTTAAGGATTAAATGTAAGTGCTGCATGCAGTGGAAACGATCTTATAATGATACAGCGCAGTTAAGCCTGCTTTTTGAGGCGTTCTATCACCTGCGTTGTTATTTGATCTGTTGAACTTCCATAGGCAGCTACGAAGATTCCTTTGTCACCGGTCCCGGATTCGATCGCATAAATGATCACCTCATCGGCTGGATCTGAATCACCTTCGTAACGATAGATATCCCTGATCTCAAAGTTGTCTATATTATATTTATTGCCCGGCCCGATCAGGCGGTTGGCCAGCAGATTAAAATCGATAATAAAGCCCTGGCGTTTAAGTTCGCTGATCGCTATTGCCGCAGTGTCATAGTGAAAGTTCCTTTCCATAGTTGATGTATCAGGCCGGTTAAAGGCTTGGCCCGTTAAGGGTTAAAAGTCGAAAAATCTATAAAGCGTGAACTGAAATCGAACAGGGACTGGCTATAAACCGATTTTTCGATCTTAAAATCCCAAAACCGGTGGGTGCCACCGGTAATCACATTCCCCGGCTCCTCATCCAGGTGGACTACAGCTTTCCCGCTTAACTGCAGTGTTTGACCATTGGTAAAATCCACCACCAGGAGCCCCGCGGCAGGGTTAACATGGAAGTTGCCCAGGGTGTTAAACATGCTGTTCCCGATATAGTCCGGTATGCGCAGTGTTTGTTCATCGATATATGCTATAAAGCCGGTATCACCACCCCGGTGAGAAACATCCAGGTCTCCGTCCGTGTCTGCGCTGGCCACGAAAATCGTATCTGCTTGTTTCATCCAACCTTCAAGCTCTCGGGCGGGAGGCGGGGATTCCCCGTGGTTACTGATCAGCTGGCGGCGTTGAATATATTTAGGGCAATTAGGATAGGCCTGATCAATCTGTATCCGCCAACGGCCAGCTTCGGCGAAGATGTGCCCGTTCACCCGGAACCGCCGCCGGGTAAGCAATTCGATAAAAAGAAGGCCGACACCCCGTCCGTTGCGGACGTTAGTCCAAAAGATATCCCCCGGGCTGGATCGAAGCAGCGCAGGGTCAAGGATCAAATGGTGATCCTCGTCCAATTTTAAAAAGCCAGGTTCACCGGTCAATACCGAAGCCCAAACCATACCCCGGTCATCCATGGATGACGCAAAAAAGATCTTTTGGTTTTGTATAAATATCACGGCACCTTCCGCCAGTTGGTTACTTATAATCCCCTCATTGCGCAACGCCATTGTCCTTTCGCCGGATTGCTCCTGAACAAATTTCTCTCCCAAATGAAATATGGTTCCCGACATGTTTTTTTATTTTAATATGCAATGGCCATTTATATAAGGTAAACATAGTGCCAACATTTAAATAATTAACAATCAAATAATTACATTAAAATATAATAACTACGACCTGCGATATTTCGCTTATCACCGGATGCAAATTGAAATGTCAACAATTTGAAGGGGAGCTTAGTCCGGTTATTGCCTAATAAATATTCCAGTCGGCGAGTGTGTTCTCTTTCTGCAAAGCGCAAGTTTGCCTTAAAACAATTGCCATGCAGATAAACATGATCAGCCGGGTGAGTAAAAAGATGATCGTTTCCATAATTTCGGTTAAGAGCGTTTAATTGATTCAAGCGCTGCTGAAGCGATTTTAACTGCGGAGATTTTTGTAAAACCTTTCATAATTTTAACATTTAAATGGATCATTATTCATTTATATAGTGTATAAAGCAGTTCCAGTGCATACATATAAATGACAAACATTTGTCCCTTCAAAAACCGTAGTGGTGCAGCAAGCATTGGGGCTGGCCAACGGAACAATCTCCATGACTTTCCAACAGTACTCCGGCAATCTGCCCTTGTTCCCATCGCGGCTTGTTCAGCGATTATTCTCGGCAATTCTGTCCCTGGTTCGTTGTTTGTGATTTGCATGGCTTATATCATTTTATCTGATGAAGGCAACGATTAGGCACATGCCATGCCACCAGCTCAACTTACTCACAATCAAATAATTATAAATAGAAGTAACGCCTACGAGCTTATGTCATTTCGGGAATCGGCGAAATCATAATGAAATATGAACAACTCTCGATTATTTGATGGGAAGGCGTGAAAGGCACCTCTTTCCAGTATTTAACAGATCTCTATCGGCGTTGCCTGAACGCTTTACTTATATATCGCTAATGCTGCTCCTATTTGGCGAAATAAGGCCGGACAGCAAAAACCAAGCAAGAGCATAAACACCAAACAATCAAT